>JANQPR010000214.1 GCA_028285385.1 Phycisphaera sp. | reverse complement strand
GTCCCTCGTTGTCTCCGCCGCGACCGACTCACCGCGTTGCCCGCCGGGCGCCTCCGCCGTTCCGCGAAGTGATCCCGAAGAGTCCCGTCCGAACGCGGGTGGCCCGGCGTCATTGCGACGCCGCAGGCTCTTTCTTTGGCAAGTGAATCAGGGGCGTGGTCGTCCCACGAAAAAGCAACCCACGGACAATGCCGTGGGTTGAGCAGGGAACGGAGTCAACGAATCTCCCGGGGTTTACTGCTTCATCGCCTCGGCGAGGATAGCGCTGGTCGACGGTCGCATGATGCGCGGGTCGACCTGTTCGCCTTGTTGCAGCGTCGCGCGGACCTGCTTGCCGGAGATGAAGACGGGCTTTTCCTCGTCGTGGTTTTTCATCAGGTCGACCCGGCCGAGCGACTCGTAGAAGGCGGCGAAGCCGACGTTGACGGTGTCGATGTCGAGTTGCCCGTTGAGGTCGTCGAAGATCTCCTGGGCGTCGAAATCGCCCCAGATCGCGGTGCCGTCGGCGTAGGGGACATCGGCGTGCTTGCGACCGATGATGATGTGGCTGTACCCGAAGTTCTGGCGGTAGATGGCGTGCATCACGGCTTCACTGGGGCCGCCGTAGAACATCTTGATGTCCAATCCGAGCAGCGCGACGCGGTCGGTGACGCTGCCGCCGACCCTGGCCCAGAGCTCGGGGTCTTTGTCGCCCTCGCCGAACTCGCCGGAGGCGATGAGCTTCTCGTAGGTCTGCATGCGGATCTCGGCGGAGACGTCGTCGCCCTTGGTCTCGCCGACGAGCGGGTTGAGGATCGCGCCGGCGTTCTTGCCTTCGCGGAGCAGGACCTCGAGGCCGTAGAGCAGGGCGTACTCGTGGGCGCGGTGCAGCGGGTTGCGGGTCTGGAAGGCGACGCAGGCGTCCCAGCCCTTGTCGGCGACGAACGCGCGGGTCTCCTTCGGCGACAGCACGGACTGCCCGAAGTGCGGGTTCTTCTTGGGCGGCAGCGCCGTGAGTTCGCCGCCGACGAGGAAGTCTTTGCCGGCGTCGTTCTTGAGCACCATGTCGGCGCCCGCGTGGTCGGTGCGCTCGGTGCGGTAGACGCTCTTGATGTAGCGGGGCTTGTCCCACTTGAAGACGCTGCCGACCACCAGCGTGCCGACGACCGCGCCGTCGGGGCCGGTGAGGGCGACGGTCTGACCCGCGGCGAGGGTCTTGGCGAGGTCTTCGGCGACGGGGAACGCGAGCGGGATCGTCCAGGCGAGCTTTTTGCCGTTGCGTTCAATGGCTTGGTGGTCGAGCACCTGCTCGTACTCGTCCTGGTTCATCGGCCCGGTCAGCGGCGAGAGCGTGCCGTCGGCGATGCGGTGGACGGTGGCGACGTCCGCGGCCGAGAGCGGCAAGGCGGGGAGCGTCTTGGCTTCGGCTTCGAGGGCGGCGGGGTCGGCGGCGAGGCGGTTGACGAGCGTGCCGCCGTGGGGAGCGATCAGGTCGGGCATGGGGGACTCGGTTGTCGAAGGAAAATGGAGCGGTTGCGGGGCGGCGAGCGTAGTGGGGCGTGGCTCGGCGGGCAAGTGCCTTGTCGGCCTCAACCGGGCTCGCTCACCAGGGGCACGAACCGCACGGGGCCCAGCGGCCGGGACTCGAACCGGTCGGGGCCGACGCGGCGCAGCAGGGTCAGGCATTGATCTTGGCGGCCCTTGCCTAGGGGCATGACGAGCCGACCGCCGGCGGCGAGCTGGTCCCGCAGGGCGTTGGGCACCTCGGCGGCGCCGGCGGCGACGAGGATGGCGTCGAACGGCGCGGCGTCGGGCCAGCCGACCGTCCCGTCGGCGTGGTGGACGGCGGCGTTGTCGTAGCCGAGTTGTTCCAGGCGTTGCCGGGCAAGCGTGATGAGCGGTTTGTGGCGTTCCAGGCCGACAGACTCGGCGACGCACCGGCTGGCGACGGCGAGCGCGTACCCCGAGCCGGCCCCGACTTCCAGCAAACGGTCGGTCGGTTCGGGTTCCACGGCCGCCAGCATCAGCGCCACGATGAACGGCTGCGAGATCGTCTGCCCCGCTTCGATCGGCAACGGCCCGTCGCGGTAGGCGAGCTTTCTGAAGCGCTCGGGCACGAACACTTCACGGGGTACGGTTCGCATCGCGTGCAGCACGGCCGGGTCGCGCAGGCCGCGCCGCACCAGCTGCTGGCGGACCATCACGTCGCGTTGCGTCTCCCACGGTTTCATGGCCACGCCTCTGAACGCGTGACATCAGAGAAGCCAACGAGGCCTGTCGCTCGTCAATCTGCCAACACTCGCTCCAGGTACGAGCGGCGCAGCTGCAGCGTAGTCTTCCCGGGCTGCCCGTCGCCGATCCGTCGCTGGTTCACGGTGACGAGCGGGTTGAGTTGCGTCGTGGAACACACGAACACCTCGTCGGCGGCGAACAGCTCCTCGGCGGTGAAACAGGCCTCCCGGACGGTGAGCCCGAGATCGTCGCGGGCCGACTGCACGATCACGTCGCGGGTGATGCCGCCGAGGATCCAGCCGTCGTTGGGGTGGGTGTGCAGCTCGCCGTCGCGGACGATGAAGACGTTGGTCGAGCCGCCCTCGGTGATGTGGGACTCGTGCGTGCCGGGCTTGGCGCGTTCGAAGATCGCCTCGACGCAGCCGGCGTTCTTCGCGGCGGTCTTGGCCATCGACGCTGGCTGAAGCATCAGCGACTTGATCCAGCACTTGGTCCACCGGCAGTCCTCGACGATCAACCCGCCGCCGGGGGTCGGAACAGAGCCCCGCGCCACGGGCGCCGCCGGGTACGCCATGACCACGCAGTTGGCGTGTTGATCTTCGGGGGGCGGCATGAAGAAGTCGCGGGGGCCGGCGTCGCCGCGGGTGACTTGCCAGTAGACCTTGGCGTCGGTCAGGTGGTTCCGCTGCATCAGCGCATCCGACCACGCGTGAAACGCCTCGACGTCGACGCCGTTGAGCCCGATGCCGTCGAGCGAGTGGGCGAGGCGGTCCAGGTGGGGCTGCATGGCGAACGGCCGGCCGCGGTCGTAGCGGACGACCTCGTACACGCCATCGGCGAACAGCACGCCGCGTTCCTCGAGGGCGTAGCGGGCGTCGGCGGCGGGGCGGAACTCGCCGTTGAAGACAACGGTGGCGTCGGGCGGCAGCGGCGTGGGCATCGCCGGCGAGTTTAGCCGGAAACTTCTAGAACTTCGGCCCCGCCGGCGGCAACGGTGACGAACGCGTCGGCCTCGACGCCGGTCGCGCCGCGGTACGCGTCGGTGATCTGCCGGGCGATGGTGTCGACCGCGTCGCGTTTCACCAGCGAGACGGTGCACCCGCCGAACCCGCCGCCGGTCATGCGCGAACCGATCAAGCCTTCCCCGCGGTGGCGCTTGGCCAGGTCGACCAACTCGTCGAGCTCTTCGGTCGAGACCTCGAAGTCTTCCTTCAGCGAGCGGTGGCCGTCGAACATGAACTGCCCGACGGCGTCCAGGTCGTCTTTGCCGAAGGCGTCGATCGTGTCGAGTGTCCGCTGGTTCTCGGTGATTACGTGCCTGGCCCGGCGGAAGGTCACGCGGTCGAGCACGTCCCGCTTCGCTTCGAGCTGGTCGAGCGTCGCGTCGCGCAACGCCTGGACCCCGAGCTGTTCCGCGGCGGTTTCGCACTGCTGTCGGCGCTCGGCGTACTCGCCGCCGTTGAGTTCGTGCTTGACGTTGGAGTTGATGATCAGGACCGCGAGGTCGGGGCCGTCGAGCTTTACGTCCCGCGTCGAGTGGTCCCGGCAGTCGATCAGCAAGGCGTGCCCGGGTTTTCCCATCGTCGAGATGAACTGGTCCATGATGCCACAGGGCGTGCCGGCGTATTCGTGCTCGGCCTTCTGGGCGACGAGCGCCTTGTCGACCGGGTCCAGTTCTTTTCCGGTCATGGCTTCGAGCAGGGTGAGCATCGCGACCTCGAGCGCCGCGCTGCTGGACAGCCCGCCGCCGTTGGGCACGGTCGAGTCGACCAGAGCATCGAATCCGGCCGGGATCAGGCCTCTCTCCATCCCGAGCGCCAAGGGGCCCCTCAGGTAGTTGGACCAAGCCGGCTCGCCCGGCGAAATGGTGCCGGTGAGGTCGACCACGGCTTCGCCGTCGACGCCGGTGGACCGCAGGCGGGCCGTGTCGGTGCCGTTGGGGGCGGCGACGATCACGGCCCGGCGGTCGATGGCCAGGGGTAGGACGAACCCGTCGTTGTAGTCCGTATGCTCGCCGATGAGGTTGACCCGGCCCGGGGGGGCGGCGGCGTGGGTCGGGGCCGAGCCGTACGCATCGCGGAACACGGCGGCGGTGCGGGCGAGTTGGTCTGCGGCGAGCTCGGGCATCGCCACGATGATAATGAACGCGGGTCCGAGGCCGTCAACCTGGGGCGTCCATCTGGTGAAACTCCGCTTGAGACGGTCTTGTCGCCCTCCAGCGACAACGTGTCGGGTTTGCCGGTTTCTGACCGGGTTCTTACACTCGCCGCTCGCGTCAGGGCCCGGGGGTCAGTACGACCGGAACTGTCGGCCGACGCGGATCCCGAACGGGATTGTTTGCCGCTGTGTCCCCCGCGAGGCCCGACCCGTCATGCGGTTTGAACTGATCGATCAGGTGACCGAGCAGACGCCCGACCGCATCGCGGCGGTCAAGAACGTGACCCGCGCCGAGGAGTACCTGCAGGACCACTTCCCGGGGTTCCCGATCCTGCCGGGCGTGATGATGCTGGAGACGCTGGTGCAGGCCGCGAGCACGCTGATCAAAGGGCGGGACGACGACCCGGGCCGGCCGATGGTCGTGGCCGAGGTCCGGAAGGTGACGTACGCCGCGATGGTCAAGCCCGGGCAGACGCTCGCCGTCGAGGTCGGGCTCAAGAAGGTCGAGGACGGCGAGTTCAGCTTCGAGGGCGTGGGCAAGGTGGAGGGCCGCGAAGCGGTGAAGGGCAAGTTCCGGTTGCGGCCGTTGTCGGAATGACGGGGCGGCCGAACGAATCAACGATGGATTGACGGACTCACGATCGGCGGCCCGGCGCGAACCACCACGGTTAACCCGCTCGCCCGGCCCGGAGAACCACGGATGAGCATGAGCTACGACGACGTACTGGCCAAGATCACGGAAGTCCTCGAGGACGCGCTCGGCGTCGACGAGGACGAGGTCACCCCGACCGCGACGCTGGGCCCGGACCTGGGCGCCGAGTCCATCGACTACCTCGACATCGTGTTCCGCCTGGAGAAGGCGTTCGGCATCAAGATCGATCAGGCCGAGATGATGCCCAACGACGTGCTCAACGACCCGCAGTACGTCCAGGACGGCAAGATCACGGACAAGGGCATCGACGAACTCAAGGCGAAGATGCCCCACGCCGACCTGTCCGCGATCGAGGGTTCGCGCGACGTCGAGGACTTCGAGAAGGTGTTCACCGTGGACACCATCGTGAAGTTCGTCCAGAGCAAGCTGGATTAATCGGTCGGCCGGTAGGGTTATCGACGCATGCGCTGGGCCTGGCTGGACCGAATTGTCGAGATCGAGCGCGGTCGGCGCGCGGTGGCGATCCGCAACGTCTCCTGGGGTGAGGACGTGGTCCACGACCACTTCGAGGCCGACCCCAAGGCCGGCCGGGTCGCGACGCCGATGATGCCGCACACCCTCGTGGTCGAGGGCATGGCCCAGTGCGCCGGCGTGCTCGTCGGGCACGCCCACGACTTCCGCGAGAAGGTCATCCTCGCCAAGATCAGCAAGGCCGTGTTCGAGGAAGGCGTTGTCGCCCGGCCCGGGACGACGATCCGCCACACCGCGGTGATCGACCGCATGGACGACCAGGGCGCGTCGTGCTCCGGGACGGTCGAGCTTCTCGACCCGCACACGCAGGACGTGCAGCCGTTCGCGACGATCGACCTGATGTTCAGCCACATCGATCAGAACCGCCAGGGCCTGTCGTTCCCCGAGCACAACTTCGTGTTCACCGAGCAGTTCATGTTGTTGCTGGACAACAGCAACCTGCCGCGGCCGGCGGGGTTCTGATCCCGGTCTGCCGATGGCGACAGGTTTTGGGGCGACACTTACAATCAGGACCGGGAGTATGAAGCGAGCGCCGCGCACCGGCGCGACGGGGTTGTCTTCGTTACATGTCGTTGTCGCGCGTCCACCGTCTGGTCCGGTTGATCACCCTGCTGCAGAGCCGGCCGGGCATCGACGCGGAGGAGTTGATGGAAGAGTTGGGCGTCGCGCGGCGGACGCTGTTCCGAGATTTCTTGGGGTTGAAGGACGCGGGCATCCCGGTGTTCCACGAGAAGGGCAAGGGATACCGGTTGGCCGAGGGTTTCTTCCTGCCGCCGATCAACCTGGAGCACGTCGAGGTGATCGGGCTGTTGTTGTTGGGGCGGATCGCGGCGGCGGACCGGAGCCGGCCGATGACGGGCCCGGCGTTGTCGGCGATCCGCAAGCTGGTCGCCGCGATGCCGGCCGAGGTGCGCGAAGTCGCGGCGGGGCTGATCGACACGGTGGACATCACCGCCGACCGCAGCCCGACCGACGGCGCCGCGGAGTCTCGGTGGTACGGCGTGTTGCAGAGCTGCGTCGACGAGGGCCGGGCGTGCGGCATCGCCTACCGCGCCGCGGCGGACGGGCAACCGCTCGAGACCGAGTTGCACCCCTACGTGCTGCACTTCGTGAACCGGGCCTGGTACGTGCTCGGGTGGTCGGCGGCGCACGACGAGGTGCGGGTGTTCAAGCTCGTGCGATTCGAGGCGATCGAGCCCAACGCGGTGACGTTCGAACGCCCGCGCGGTGTGGTGGAGGCCAAGCTGGGCAACGCGTGGCAGCTCATCCCGGGCGGCAAGGAGTACGACGTCGAGTTGGAGTTCACGGCCAAGGTCGCGCGGAACGTGGTCGAAGTTCGGTGGCACCGGACGCAATCGCATCGTTTATTGAAGGACGGCCGAGCGCGGGTGCGGTTCCGCGTGGACGGCGTCGACGAGGTCGCGTGGTGGGTCTGCGGCTATGCGGACCAGGTGAAGGTGCTCAAGCCGGCGGCGTTGCGGGAACGCGTGCGATCGATGCACGCCGCGGCGCTGGCTCGCTACGAGGCGCCATGAACAACGTCTGACGCACCAAGGGCTTAGGGAAAGCCAGCGGGCAAGACGTGTGGTTGCATTCCTGTTTGGGGCGTCTACAATCCCGCCGCGTTGATGGGTGATCCGACGCCTACCGCTGATCGATTCGTCGTAAATCGATGGGCGGGCCAATGGTGTGCTTGCTTCGGATCACCCCCCGCCCGACAAGCTGCCAAAGGCCCGCCCACCTTTTTCGGGGGCAACACCCGGGACGACCCCCCAGACTCCCGTCGGGACCCACTGAACGCTGAGTGGGGGCCTTGGCTCCGTGTTTAGGCTCCCGTGCGATGCCCACTTTAACGGCGCTGGGATTTTCCCCAAAACGGTTTTTCGGGTTTTTGTTGGCTCCCGTTTCGTTCACGCCCTGCCCGGGTGAGAACCACGCACGACCATGACCATGAAACGGGTCGGAAACGTGATCCTTGCCGACACCGCCCGCGTGTTGGGCGACGTCACGCTCGGTGACGGCGTCAACGCCTGGTACGGCGCCGCCGTCCGCGGCGACGTCGCCGCCGTGATCATCGGCCCGGGCTCCAACATCCAGGACAACGCGACCGTCCACTGCGACGCGGGCGTCCCCAACGTGATCGGCCGGGACGTCGTGATCGGGCACAACGCGGTCGTCCACGGCGCCGCGGTCGGCGACGGCTCGCTCATCGGGATGCACGCCACCGTGCTCGGCCGGTCTCGGATCGGCAGCGGCTGCCTCGTCGCCGCCGGCGCGGTCGTGCCCCCGGGCCTCGAAGTCCCCGACGGCATGGTCGTCATGGGCGTGCCCGGCCGGGTCGTGCGTCCGACCAATGAGAAGGAGCAGCAATACCTGCGGTGGCTGCCCGGGCACTACCGCCAGCTCGCGGAGCGCTACGCCGATCATCCCGACGACGAAACGACCCGCGCATACGCCGGCTGACGCGACGCCGCGTCGATCCGACCTCCGGGGGTTGCTACCCTTGCCGCCCCATGCCCGACGCGATGACGATGAAGCACGTCTTCCCGGCCATCGACCTCCGTAATGGCGAGGTCGTGCGGCTGTACCAGGGCGACTACGACCGACAAACCACCTACGGCCACGACCCCGTCGCCCAGGCCAGGCGTTTCGAGCGGGCCGGCGCGACGTGGCTGCACGTCGTCGACCTTGACGGCGCCCGCACCGGCGAGCCGACGCACCGCGACACCATCGCCGACATCTGCGCCAACACCGAACTCGAGGTCGAGGTCGGCGGCGGCGTCCGTAACGAAGCGACGATCGACGCGCTGCTCGAAGTCGGCGTCACCCGCGTCGTCGTCGGCACGGCGGCGCTGAAGGCCTGGCCGTGGTTCGAGTCGCTCGTCCAGGAGCCGCGTTACCGACACAAGCTCGTGCTCGGCCTTGATGCCCGTGACGGACACGTTGCCACCGACGGCTGGGAGCAGACCTCCGACCTCACCGTCGTCGAACTCGCAGAGCGTATCGACGGCTGGCCGGTCGCCGCGATCGTGTACACCGACATCGCGACCGACGGCACATTGGCCGGGCCGAACGTCGCCGCCACCGCCGCCGTGTGCGACGCCACCGACGTCCCCGTCGTCGCCTCCGGCGGCGTCGGCAGCCTCGACCACCTCCGTGAGTTGAAGCCGTTGCCGATCCAGGGCGCGATCGTCGGCCGGGCGCTCTACGACCAGGAGTTCACGCTCGAAGAAGCCATCGAAGCGTTTGCGTCCTGAACACGCTCAAACTGCTCACCGCACCATGCCCGACCATTCACAAGAAGCCGACAACCCGCTGCAGGGTTACTTCGATTGGCAGGTCAACACGCTGATGCTGGCGTACGACCTGGCCGAGCCGATCGAGCGTGGCAACGAGGAGGCGCACCGCAACCGGCGCGCGGACGTCGAGGACGAGGTCCGGCGGTTCACGCTGGCCGTGATCCCGGACGTCTACCGCAACGACCCGTCCCTGCCCTGGCCGCCGTCGGTGATGATGGACATCACGCGGGCGACGCTGCTACGCGCTGCACAGGTCGCGGGGTTGGCGTCGGCGGGTTGACCTTCGGCGATCGCGTAGCGTTCAGTCGGTCGCACGGATCACGTAAATCGTCTCGACGCCGTTCGGCACCCCACCCGCGGCCGCGACGGCTTCCAGCAACCGGAAGTTCGGCGTCACGATCGGGTAGGTCCCGGGCTTGGGCGTGCTGTCCGCGGGGCCCATTACCTCGAATCGTGCCGCCCCTTCCTCCGGGAACTCGTCCGCGTGGGGTTGAAGGTCCTCGGCACCCACAAGCTCCGCATCCGGGTAGAGGCCACGCTTCACCAGCGTCGGCAGCCGGCGGATCGGTCGCGGTTCGGCGGCATCGCCCGCCGCTTCGATGGCGTGACCCTGCGCCTCGAGGGTGGCCGCGTCGGAGAAGTTGAGTAGGTCATCCGGTCCTAGGAAGACGTCTTGCGAGGTGCCGTCGAACAGAGCGTTGACCAGCAGTGCGTAAGCGAGTTCCTGCGGGTTTTCTTCCTCGCCGTGCCGACGAATCAACAAAGCCGCCAGAGAACTAGTTTCGCTTGTGGCTTCTTCAAGGTCGCCACCGGCCGCGACAAACGCCTGTTTCATCGTGAGGCGATTCGGGCCGGGCACGCGGTAGGCCCCGGGGCGAGTCACCTTGCCCGCGACGTAAAACAAACCATCGTCAACGGGCTCGGCGACGACGGTATCGCCCGGTCGGATCACGATGTTGTGTCGCATGTCGCCAGCGAGCAGCGCGGACCAATCAACCCGGACGACGCGGGGCTCGGTCGTTGCGGTCGCCTTGGTATCGGTGGACCGGCAGGCCGTGATGCCGAGCGTCGCGGTCAGCAAGGCCATCGCCAACATCGACGTGAGCGCTAAGGCGGCGAGCGTGCGTGGCGGTCGGGCCTGCGCGGCCGGATCGATCACACGCTCGACGCGCGCGGCGAGGTCGGCGTCGGTCGCGGCGGGGGTGAGGGCGGTGGCCAAGCGTTCGGCGGTCGGCATGACGTGTCCCTTCTCGGAAGCGTCGGCGTAAGCGGCGCTGGTCAGCAGCGCCCGGGCGTAGGCGGGTTGGTTGTGCTGCGCGGCGAGCACGAGCCGATCGCAGCAGAACTCGCGGTGGACGCGCACGCGTCGGCTGACCCACCACACCGCGGGGTGGAAGAACAGCAGGGTCTCGATGAGGCGTTGCAGCAGGTTGATCGCGTAGTCGTGCCGGCGGAGGTGCGCGAGCTCGTGCAGGACGATCGCTTCGAGTTGCGGCGGCGTGAGTTCGCGCAGCAGGCCGATGGGGATGAGCACGACCGGCCGGACCCAGCCGACGACGCAAGGCGCGGGCACGAGCGTCGACGCGGCCAGTCGTGGCAGGCGCGACAGGCCCATCCGCCCCGCAAGCGTTTGGAAACGTTCGGCGGCAAGCACGGCGTGGTCCGTCAGGCCGCGCCGCCCGAGGCGTTGCGCGGCGGCGAAGCCGATGCCGTGTCGCAGGCAGAGCAGGGTGACGCCGATCGCCCAAGCCGTGACCGCGACGCGTGGCCAGGGCGTAACCTTGAGTGCATCGGCGCTGGTGGTCCCGACTGCGGGCTGGGGCGCGACGCGGTTGCGGGCGTCCGTTGGTGCGCTGTCTGCGGTCGTCGAGGGAGCCGGCGAGTCCGGCGAGCGTTGACCGGCTCCGCCGAACTGCCAAGTCGTCACGGCCGGC
>JANQPR010000203.1 GCA_028285385.1 Phycisphaera sp. | reverse complement strand
CCGCTTCGTTTGGCCAAGGCCCGGCCAACCCTTCCCACACGCCGCCCCACACCGCCGCGGGCCGCGCCGCGTTCTGGTGCCCCGGGTCCAACGCCCGACGGTTCCACACCACCGGCACCCAGCCGCCGCCACGCCCGCCGCGTTGCCGGCCGTGCACCCGCGGGTTCTCGTAACGCACGCCCCACCCGGTCGCCGCGTCTTCGTAGTCGACCGACAGCTCGATGTTCGCCGAGTCGCGTACGGCGCGCGAACGCCCGGGTCGCACCGGCAGCCAACGCCGGACCGCCTCGACGTGTCGGCCTAGCCGATCCGCCGCCTCCCGGATCGGCACGCCCGGCCACCGCAGACGCACCGGCGCACACAGCTCACGGATGTCCCGCGGCGACAGCGTCACCGCGTGCGCCACCCGCGCCCGTTCCCACTTCTCCAGCCCAAACCACCGACTGATCCGCGTGTCGCTCGCGCGGATGCCTATACACCACGCCCGGTGCGGCCGGCGCAGCATCACCGATCGCGACGCCTGATCGAGACGCCGCTGCGCTTCGCGCGGGTCCTGTGCACAGTCGCGCCACACCCGCCAGAACGCCAAAAACAACCGCCGGTCCAGTTCGTCCACGCTCGGCCTCCATAATCCCGGCGTCCGGCGCATCCGTGCGCTAAACCGCAAGCGATGGCGTATTGTCTGTTACGACTGCCGGTTAAAGGTTGCGAGCCGCCGTCGCTTGCGGTTTAGCGCCACGTCCCCGATAACGCAACAATGGTCATCGGCCACCACTTGGTCTGGACCACCTACGGGTGCTGGTTGCCCAACGACCCACGTGGCAGCGGATCGACCGCCGTGCGCATTGAATCGCTGCGCGACCTCGGCGAGTTGCACCACGGCCGAAAGCGCGTCCAGCCACACGGTTCGGACGTGTGTCGCTTCTACGACGAGGCAACACAACACCTGAAACACCCGCGTCTGACCTTTACGAGCGCTGAGTTAGCTCATGTCGGCGTATCGTTCGGTAACGCGATCCGCGAGAACGGGTATACCTGCTGGGCCGCGGCGGTCATGCCGGACCACGTGCACTTGGTCATCCGTAAACACCGCGATCGCGCCGAGACGATGATCGAGGCGCTGCAATCCCGAACTGCGGTTGACCTACGCGACCAAGGCCTGCGGCCCCCTGATCACCCCGTCTGGACGCGAGGCGGGCGGAAGGTGTTTCTGAACGACGAAACTCGGGTCGAACGCACCGTGCGCTACGTCGAGGCGAACCCGGTGAAAGCGGGGTTGCCGGTGCAGCGTTGGGATTGGGCCACGCCGTACGGCGGTTGGCCACGACGTCGCTAAACCGCAAGCGACGGCGGCTCATCGACTGCTAATCGATCTGTCTGCGTTGCGCACCGCCATCGCTTGCGGTTTAGCGCATCACACCACGCCCGCCGAACCGGTCGCGATCGGCTCGCTGACGAACTCGCGCGGGTCGGTGACGTGGCCGGTCAGGGCGCTGGCGGCGGTGGTCAACGGCGAGGCGAGGAAGACGCCGGCCTCCTTGTGGCCCATCCGCCCGGGGAAGTTGCGGTTGGTCGTGCTGATGCACAGCTTCGGCTCGTTCAGCCGGCCGAACGTGTCGACCGGCCCGCCCAAACACGCGGCGCACGACGCGGGGCCCATCTTGCAGCCGGCGTTCTCGAGCGCGGCGTACACCGAGGTCTTCGCCTTCGAGTCGGTCGAGGTTTCGTCGAGCGCCTCGCCGTAGAGGTTGAGGCGGAGCATGTCGGCGTGGACCTCGGTGGAGCCGGGCACGACGAAGGTGGGGATCTTGACCTGCTCGCCGTGCAGGATGTTGGCGGCGAAGATCATGTCGGTGATCTTGCCGCCGGTGCACGAGCCGATGTAGGCCTGGTCGAGCTGGATGTCCTCGCAGTTGCGGGCGAGGTCCTTGTTGTCGGGGCTGTGGGGCTTGGCGACGAGGGGCTCGAGCGTGCCCAGGTCCCACGCGTGTTCGTAGCAGTACTCGGCGCCGTCGTCCTCGGTGACGACCTCCCAGTCGCTGCGGTTGCTGCGCGCGTTGACGTAGGCGAGGGTCTTGTCGTCGACGTCGCAGATGCCGTTCTTGCCCCCGGCCTCGATGGCCATGTTGGTCAGGGTCATGCGGTCTTCGAGGGTGAGGGAGTTGATGCCCTCGCCGTGGAAGTACATGGCCTTGTAGGTCGCGCCGGCGAAGCCGATCTGCCCGATGACCGCGAGGATCAAGTCTTTTGCGGTGAGGTACGGCGGGATCTGCCCGTGGAAGGTGAACTTCATCGTGGGCGGGACCTTCATCCAGGTCTTGCCCGTGCCCAGGACGAAGGCGGCGTCGGTATTGCCCACGCCGGTGGCGAACTGCCCGAACGCGCCGGCGGTGCAGGTGTGCGAGTCGGTGCCGAGCAGGACTTCGCCGGGGCGGCAGTGGCCCTCTTCGGGGAGGGCTTTGTGGCAGACGCCCTTGTAGTTGGTCTGCGTCGGGTCGCGGTACGGGTTGGGGAAGCCGGAGCCCTCGTCGGTGTCGAGGAAGTCGGGGTCGTAGTAGTACTTGAGGTTGTGTTGCGCCACGAAGTCGCGGAGGATCTGGACGTTGCGGTGGCACTTGCCGTCGGCGGTGAAGACGTAGTGGTCGGGGATAATGACGACGCGTTCTTTGTCCCACGGCTCGGCGTCCTCGCCGAACTCTTTCTTAAAGATCCCGATGGTCCCGGGGCCGCAGACGTCATGCGTCATAAGTACGTCCACCCCCATCCAGACGTTGTCGCCGGGGGAGACGTCTTCGCGGCCGGCGTGCCGGGCGAAGATGCGTTCGGTCATGGTCATGGGGCGGGGCATCGTCGGTATCTCCGCTTCGCGGTTTCAAACATCAGAGCCGGGAGCGTCAGCGACCGGCCGGGCCGCTCCGAGTCGGCGGAGAGTCGCGTGAAGCTGGGAAAACGGGCGTCGGGCCCGCGTTTCCCTCGGTTTCCGGGCAGCCCCGAAGTATAGCTGGGGCCGGATTTGGCTCGGTTTGTGGTCGGCGGGGGTGTAAGTTTGGGGGATGTGTTCTCGGGGCCGAGTGCTTTGGACCTTGCTTGTATTGATCGTTGCCGAGTCTTCGGGCGCGGCGACGTTTCGCGGGCTGGGCGATCTGGACGGCGGTTCGAGCTACAGCTATGTCCGGGCGATGTCGGCGGACGGGCGGGTCGCGGTCGGCGAGAGCGGCAACGCCGACGATGACCGTCTAGGTTTCGTGTAGCGTGCCGACACCGGCGTGATGACGCCGCTGGACGACCTGCCGGGCGGCGAGGTCAACAGTTTTGTGAAACAGATCTCGGCGGACGGCCGGTTCGCCGCCGGTGAGAGCGTGTCCGACGCCGGGTTCGAGCCCGTCATTTGGGACCTGAGCACGGGCCAGGTGCAGCGTTTCGCGGACCTGCCCGGCGGGATCACCAACACCACGCTGCGCGGCGGCATGTCCGGCGACGGCTCGCGCATCACCAGCCAGTACGGGCAAGAAGACAGACCCCCGTGCCCTTTCTCTGGGACCGCAACACCGGCGCATCGACCCCGCTGGGTGGGCTGCCCAACGAAGGCGTCGATACGTACGCAACGCTGGCCTTGTCCGATGACGGCGGTACGGTCGTCAGCAACGCTTTTAGGTTGAACGACGACTTCACGACCTCCACCCAAGCGTTCGTGTGGCGGGAAGCGACCAACCAGATCACCGAGTTGCCTCCGCTGCCCGGCGACACCAACACCATCGGTCAGCGCGTGTCGCCGGACGGGCGCTGGGTTGTCGGCAACAGCGCTTCCGATCTCGGCGTGGAAGCCACCCGCTGGGACACGCAGACCGGCGAGGTGGTCGGGCTGGGCGTCTGACCGACCGGGAACACTTTTGTCAGCGCCGCCCGGGACGTCTCGGCGGACGGGTCCGTGGTCGTCGGGTCGGTGGACCTGACGTCGCAGATCGAGCCGTTCATCTGGGACGCGGCGAACGGGCTGCGGACGGTGCGGTCGGTGCTGGAAGATGCTGGGCTGGGTGCGGTGTTAGTCGAGTGGGACCTCGGGCACGCATACGCCGTCAGCGACGACGGCACAACAATCACGGGGTGGGGCCAGTACTCGCCACGCGGGGGCCGCCGGGTCAGCCAGTCGTGGATTGCTGTCTTGACCGACACATCGTTGGCCGGTGACTACAACGCCTCCGGCCAGGTCGAGCAGGGCGACCTCGACCTCGTGCTGCAGAACTGGGGCCGGGACATCACCAACACCGTGCCCGCGGGCTGGACGAACGACCTGCCCGTCGGCGTGATCGATCAAGCCGAACTCGACGGCGTGCTCCAGAACTGGGGGAGCGCGGCGTCGCCGGATTTGCGTGGAATCAACGTGCCGGAGCCGGGGTTCCTGGCGGTCGGCGTGCTGGGCATGGGCTTGGCCGGGCGGTGTCGGCGAACGGACGGTTTTCGTACGTCTTCGCGATAGACCAACCTCGGTTCAGCCGCGTCGCCGACGGGCCATGAGCCACAGGCCGGCGACCGGGAACAGCGTCGCGGGCTCGGGCACGGCGGCGCCGTCGAAGTCGGGGGCGCTGGTGCTGCCCCAGTTCTGGAGCACGCCGTCGAGCTCGTTCTGGTCGACGGTGCCGTCGAACGGGCCGCCGCCGACCAGTGCGTTCTCGTCGCCGGTGAACGTGCCGGTGCCCCAGTTCTGGAGCACGAGGTCG
>JANQPR010000198.1 GCA_028285385.1 Phycisphaera sp. | reverse complement strand
AACCCCGCCGGGACGACGGCGGCCGCCGCAAGGCCCGCAACCGCTGCCGGCACGTGCTGCTCGTTCAGCCCGAGCCCGTGCTCGCGCCGCAACTCGAGGCCTGCGGCGACGAGCGTCGCCCCGTCCGCGTTGTCGCCGTCCCCACGGCCGACGAGGCCCGCGGCTACCTCGAGACCCACCGCGTCGACCTCGCCATCGTCGGCTCCGCGTTACCGGACGGGCTCGAACTCACCGAAGAACTCCAGGCCGCCAAGCAGCCGACCGCGACCGTCGTCGTCGCGGACCACCCCGACTTCGACGCCGCGACCGCCGCGATGCGGGCCGGCGCGTGTGACTTCCTCGTCACCCCGGCCGACCCGGACCGCCTCCGCCGTTGTCTAGATCAGGCGATGCAACGCCGCGAGCGCGACGCCGCGATCAACCGGCGTATCCGCCGGCTCAAGAAGCTCTGCCGGAAGCTGAACGAGGCCCGCGTCGACGTGTCCCGACAGGTCGACATGTTGTGCAGCGATTTGGTGACCGCGTACCAGGAGTTGGCCGTGCAGTTTCAGAACGTCGTGCAGACCAGCGAGTTCAAGGGGCAGATCCACGACGAGCTCGACCTCGAGGCGCTGCTCCGCAAGACGCTGGAGTTCCTGATCGGCAAGGCCGGCCCCAGCAACGCGGCGATCTTCCTGCCCGCCACGCTCGACGAGTACTCCCTCGGCGGTTACGTGAACTACGACTGCACGGCGGACTCGGCGGACATGCTGCTGGAGCACCTCGCCGACGTCGTCGCGCCCAAGCTCGCCGAGGCCGACGAGTACGAACACTTCACCGGGAACGAGCAGCTCCGGCAGTGGTTCGGCGACGACGCCGCGTACCTCGCCGACAGCGAGGTGATCGGCGTCCCCTGTCACGCCGGCGAGGAGGGCGACCGCGAGTGCCTCGCCGTGATCGTGCTCTTCCGCGACCGCGACCAGCCGTTCACCGAGCAGGCGTTGGAGGTCTGTTCGACGCTGGGCCCGGTGATGGGCGCCGCGTTGGAGAAGGTCATCCGCGTGCACCACCGCATGGTGCTCCACGACGAGAACGAGTGGGACGCGTCGGCCGAGACCGAGGACTTCTACGGCGAAGCGGACGACGACGAGACGCTGCCGTTCTGACGTTCAAACTAACGAGCTGTAGATCGCTGCGACGAAAGACCAGAACAACGTAAGAATCAGGCTGTAGGCAATCGCGAACCATTGGCCGCGCCTCTTGCCCAGCCATGTCGTTTCGGTGCTCACAAGCCCGAGGAGAAGGGCCAGCAAGGGCAAAGATGTCGGCGGGAAACAGATGATTCCACAGGGAGCAAGCGCCGCCGCGACGCCGAGCCCGGAGCGCCACTGCTCGATCGTCATATTTGGGCGATGGGTTGCCTTTGCGTCGACATACGCGGCAACGGTCCCGGCCGTTATCCAGGCGAATAGCACCCCGCACACAAGCACAACGGCACTGCGCCGCGTGCGTCGCCGGGCCGAGCGGGTCTCAAACACGTTTCGCCAGCCGTGGTCCGCCGGCGCCCCGCACTCGGGGCAGGTATCACCGGGGGATTCGGGCAGCGGGTAGCCGCAGCGGACGCACGGCGGGGGTGGGGCTGGCGTGGTTGCTCACTGCGTCGTCCACTCTATCCCGCACCGGATCAGGCTGGTCTACGTGTTCACCGGTACACCGACGCGATGCGGTCGGGCCAGTCGTCGTAGAAGTCGGCGTCGACGCGTTCGTTCCGCCAGCGCGGCGGGTTGGCGACGGTGTCGAGCAGCTTCATCGCGGTGACCGAGCCGTCGAACGTCGCCCAGTGCCCCGCGCCGCCGTGCCACCACGAGAAGTAGCCCCCGCCGTCGTCTTCGGCGCCGAAGGTCGGGCCCCGGCCGTCGACGGAGTTCTCCCGCAGGTCCGGCCAGACCGCGCGGGTCTCCAGGAAGACGATCGTGTGCGACGGCTGCCGAATGCGGACCAGGTCGATGTCGGCGGCGTCGGCGGGCGGCGGGTACCGCCAGGCGAGCATCCCGTTGTAGGCGTAGTTCGAGACTACGTCGTCGACGCAGAACGTGGCGAAGCCGTCGAACAATCCCTCTTCCGACAGCGCCTCCGTGGGCGACGACGGGCACCGCCAGACCTCGCTGCCGGGGTCGTCGGGGCGTTGCGCGTCGGGGCCGTCGGGCAGGTAGCCGCGCAGCACGAGGTAAGCCCGCCAGGTCAGGTGCGTCGCGTTCGAGCCGGAGTCGTACTCGGGCACGGCGTCGGTCCGGACGCGGTTGCTGGGCAGCTGGTCGCGGTGGTCGGTCGCGAACGCCAGCGCGCTCTGCGACAGGTTCCGCAGGTTGGAGAGGCACACCGCCCCGCGGGCGGCGTTGCGCGCGGCCGACAGCACCGGCAAGAGGATGCCGATCAGTACGGCGATGATGCCAATCACCACCAGCAGTTCGATCAACGTGAACGCGGGCCGCCCGGGTCTCATGTCACGCCTCGGTCCAACGCGAGTTCCGGCTCGAAACCGGTCTCATTCTACAGCGTCACGTACTCGACCTCGCTGTTGACTTGCGATTCCTCGGCCGGGGCGTGCACATCGTTTGCGAACACGCCGCCCAT
The DNA here is from genome assembly GCA_028285385.1 of Phycisphaera sp. Classification (GTDB taxonomy): domain Bacteria; phylum Planctomycetota; class Phycisphaerae; order Phycisphaerales; family Phycisphaeraceae; genus CAZIXN01. The sequence continues at coordinate 13,365 of JANQPR010000198.1, read as the reverse complement.
CTCGGCCCGGGCCGCCGCGGCGTCGAAACGCTTGGGGCGTTCCCCAGCCAGTCGGGCGAGCAGGTCCAGCGCGATCTGGGCTTCGGGCTTCGCGCCCTCCAGCGTCGGGATCGCCTGCGGGAAGCATTGCCGGCGGTGGTCGGCGTTCTCGAACGTGCCGGCCTTCTCGACCCATGTCGCCCCCGGGAGGATGACGTCGGCGCCTTCGCCGGGCTGGGCGTCGGTGAGTGCGCCGGGGAGCGTATCGATCAACACGGTGAACGCGCCGCCCAACGCGGCCTTCATTTCGTCTGTTACCCACGCGCTTGGGTAGTTGCCCGTGAGGATCGCGGCGTGGAACGTGCCGCCCCTCAACCCGTTGCCGATGGTGTCGTAGCTCTCGACGCCGCCCTCGCCGGCGACGAGTTCGAGGGCGCGCTTCACGCCGCGGGCGTTCGGCGCCTTCTCGGCCCGGACCGTGTACCCGCCGGGGAACGTGCGGTCTTCGCCGTTGACGGGCACCGGCCCGACCGCGAGCGTCGCGGACGGGTCGAGCTGCCGGGCGAGTTGTCCGAGCAGGAACGCGTCCTCACAGGTGAGCATCGGGCTGACGACGACCGCCAACGAGCCCTCACCCTTCTTGAGCCGGGTGACTTCGAGTTTGGAGAGCACCTCGTCGTACGCGGTATTCCAGTCGGTGGCTTCGGGCACGCCGTGCCGGGCAACCATCGGCGAGTTCAACCGGTCGGGGGAGTGCACGTGCTTCCACCCATACCGGATCTCGTCGGAGGTCCACCACTGGTTGACGTCCATGTTGGTGCGGGGCTTGATGCGGTAGAGCTTGCCCTCGTTGGATTCGAACGACAGGTTGTCGCCGGACGCGGTGATGCCGTCGATGCCCGGGGCCTTGGTGAGGTTCCAGACGCGCATCGACATAAGGAAGTCCTTGTCGAGCAACGCGCCGACGGGGCAGATGTCGATGACGTTGGCGGAGAGCGGGTTGTCGAGCGGCTTGCCGGGGAAGACGTCGATCTGTTCCTCGCTGCCGCGCCCGAACACGGCGAGTTCGTCGGTGCCGGTGACCTCGCGCGTGAAGCGCACGCAGCGGGTGCACATGATGCAGCGGTCGGAGTAGAGCAGGACGTGCGGCCCGACGTCTTTCTTGGGCTGCTTGATCTTGTCTTCTTCGAAGCGCGAGTGGGAGCTGCCGTAGCGGTAGCTGTAGTCCTGCAGCGAGCACTCGCCGGCCTGGTCGCACACCGGGCAGTCGAGCGGGTGGTTGATCAGCAGGTACTCCATCACGGCCTTCTGGTTGCTGATCGTTTTCGGTGAACGCAAGTACACCTCGGCCCCGTCGACCGCTGGCGTCTGGCAGGTCGGGACGAGCTTGGGGATGAGCTCGAGCTTGTTGTCGTTGCGGGGGTTGGGCTGGGCGACCTCGGCCAGGCAGATCCGGCAGGACGCGACGACGGACATGCCCGGGTGGTAGCAGTAGTGGGGGATCTCGACGCCGTGGTCGAGCGCGACCTGGAGCAGGGACGGCTTGGCGTCGCCGTCGTAAGGGCACTCGATGCCGTCGATCTTGATGCTGGACATGGCGAGAGTTTAGCGGGGGACGGGGGCGCGGCGGCGGGTGGAGCCGACAAAGACGCGTGCCGGCAGACGACGGACGGAGCCGGAGCGTGCGCGACCGGTCGGGTCCGCTGCGCGGTTGACTTGCCGGGCGGTCGATCCCTCGCTGACACTCGGGGCTCCGAAACCCGAAATATGATCCGGGCGTTTGGGGGTGGTGGCGAACGGAGGTGCCCGATGCCGATCGAGTGGTCGATGAAGCGGCGGCGGTTGTTGCGAACTGGTGCGTGGGGCGGGCTGGCGTGGTTGGTAGGGGGGTGTAACGTGGGCGGCGTGCCGACATCCCCACTGCTAACGTCCGGCCAGGGTCCATTGTTTGCCGGTCGGCGGTACCGGTATCCGAGAGGTCACGACCCGGCGTATTCGCGTGTCGTGCTGCTGGCGGATACGCACGTCGACGCCGACGCTTCAACCTTCAGCCGAGACGGCGTCAACATGGCCGATCAGTTGCGGCAGGTGGTGGAGGCCATCGGCGAGTTGGACCCGCGGCCGGCGACGGTTTTGGTCAACGGCGACAACGCCTACGACACCGGTACGCCCGGCGATTACCGGCAACTGATCGAGTTACTTGAACCGCTGCCCCGTGAGCATGGCATCGACGTATTGTTCACGCTGGGCAACCACGATCACCGGGCGAACTTCCTGGCGGCCTTCCCCGAGCCGCCTTACCACGGGGAATGGGCCGAGCAACACGACCGGGTGTTTTATGAACTGCTCGTGGCCAACGCGGGCGAGTCCGTCTGCTGGGTGTGCCTGGATTCGCTGCTGGAGACGGACGTGGTCCCGGGGCAACTCGGTGACGCACAACTGCAGCGGCTGGACGATGCACTGGCCGACACGCACGGCCAGACCCGGCCCGACGGCTCGCTTTTGCCCAACAGCCCGGTCGTGCTCTACCTGCACCATCCGCCGATCCGCAGCGAAGAGGGTAAGCGGGCATGGGCGCTGCTGGACCGCGACGCGTTCTGGAAGGTCGTGTCAAAGCACCCGACCGTGCAGGCGGTTCTCCACGGCCACACGCACCGGTGGGACGTCCGGAAGTGGACACTCGAGAAACCAGATGGGTCAGAACGGGACGTGCCGTTGATTGGCCTGCCGCCGACGAGCTACGTGTTCCGCGAAGGCGACCCGTGGGGCTACGTGGTGGCGGACGTTGACCAGGCCGGCATGACGCTGACGCTGCGGGCGATGGACGGGCACACGGCGGACGGGGAAGCGGTCCGGATCGACTGGGTGTGAGAGTGCCTCCCTCTCGGTGGGAGGGGCCGGGGGAGGGTGCTCGGCTGATCCTGGCTGGGCCCGACTCACTCTGCACCCGGGTTTTTGTGCAACGCCCTCCCCTATCCCCTCCCGGCGGAACGGGAACCGGCAATCATCACGACGGTTCGACCGATACAGTGAGAGGGCTTGCCGCGCCCGACGAGTCCGAGAACCGCCCCGTTTTTCGCCCGGAAGTGCCATGCCCCGTGACATCCCCGTTGGCAACGGCCAGATGCTGGTCACCTTCGACCGGCACTACCGGCTGCGTGACCTGTACTTCCCCCACGTCGGGCAGGAGAACCACTGCGGCAGCGCGTGCCGGTTCGGCGTCTGGGCCAGGCTGCCCGAGGGGACGGGCGCCGACGAACGCCGGAAGCAGCGCGTCTACTGGTCCGACGACAAGTGGGACGTCTCACTGAACTACGTGCCGGACACGCTGGCGACGGACGTGACGCTGCGTCACCCGGAGCTGGCGGTCGAGCTGCGGTGCAAGGACGTGGTCGACTTCCACCGGGCGGTGCTCGTCCGCCGGATCGACGTGCACAACCCCACCGACGACGCCCGGGAGTTCCGGCTGTTCCACCAGCAGGACTTCTACATGTACGGCACGCGGATCGGCGACACCGCGTACTACGACCCGCAGCTGCGCAGCCTCATCCACTACCGCAAGAACCGGTACCTGATGGCGTGCTTCTACCTCGACGGCGACCAGCAGACCGACGAGTACGCCACGGGCACGTCCGGCTTCGGGGGGGCGGAGGGCACGTGGCGCGACGCAGAGGACGGGCGCCTCGGCGGCAACCCGATCGCCCAGGGCGCGGTCGACTCGACCATGATGGTGCGCGTGCACGTCGAGGCCGGGCAGAAGCGCACCGTCTACCTCGTGATCGGCGCGGGGTTCTGTTACGAGGACCTCGACGAGTTGCACCGGTTCGTCCACCGCGAGAACCCGCAGGGCATCATCGACCGGACGCAGCGGTACTGGCAGCTCTGGCTGTCGGGCGCGACCGCGAAGTTCGGCATGCCCGCGGACACCGGGCTGTCGCGGAAGGTCCGTGACCTGTACCACCGCTCGCTGCTGGTCGTGCGGACGCAGTGCGACAACGACGGCGCGATCATCGCCGCCAACGACAGCGACATCATGCAGTTCAGCCGGGACACGTACTCGTACCTCTGGCCCAGGGACGGCGCGTTCGTCGCCGACGCCATGGACGGCGCGGGGTTCAACGACCTGGCCCGGCGGTTCTTCGCGTTCTGCAACGGGCTGCTGCACAAGCGCGGCATGTTCCTGCACAAGTACTGCCCCGACGGCTCGGAGGCGTCGAGTTGGCACCCGTGGGTCGACCCCAAGGGTCGGCCGCAGATGCCGATCCAGGAGGACGAGACGGCGCTCGTGCTCTGGGCGCTGTGGCGGCACTACGACCGCGTCCGTGACATCGAGTTCACCCGGCCGTTGTGGAGCTCCCTGATCCGGCCCGCGGCCGACTTCCTGGTCATGTACCGCGACCCTGACACCCGGCTGCCGCTGCCGAGTTACGACCTGTGGGAAGAACGCTACGGCGTGCACGCGTTCACCGTCGCGACGGTGTTCGCCGGCCTCGAGGCGGCGGCGGAGTTCGCGCACTGCTTCGGCGACGCGGGCCGGACACAGCGCTACCACCAAGCGGCGGCCGAGGTCCGCGAGGCGTTCAACCGCCACCTGTGGAGCAAGGAGCACCAACGCTACTTCCGCCGGGTCATGCCGACCGACGACGACCGCAACGCCCAACTCATGAGCGAGCTGTTCGCGGGGCGTGCGCCGGGCTCGAACCCGGCGGACCCGCTCGGCGTCGCCGTCGAGCCCAACCCGGACGTGGTGGCTTTCGAGAACGACGACAACATCGACGCGTCGATGTTCGCGATCTTCGCGCTGGGCCTGATGCCGGTCGACGACGCGCGGGTGCGGTCGACGATGGAGCAGGTGCGTTCACGGCTGACCGTGAAGACGGACGTTGGCGGCGTCGCGCGGTACATCGACGACTACTACCACCAGGTCACCGACGACATCGAGAAGGTGCCGGGCAACCCGTGGTTCATCTGCACGCTGTGGCTGACGGACTACGACATCGCGCGGGCGCAGACCCTGGACGACCTCAAGGCCGCCGCGGCGGGGATCGAGTGGGTCGCGGACCGTGCGCTGGCGTCGGGTGTGCTGGCCGAGCAGGTCCACCCGATGACCAACGCGCCGCTGTCGGTGTCGCCGCTGACCTGGAGCCACGCGACGGTGGTCGCCACCGTGACGCGCTACCTCGCACGCCTCGCCGAGTTGTCAGACAAGGCGCCGAAGGGCACCCCGGGCGTCACGGCGTCGGCGCCCATGGAGGGGACGCTGGCGTGAGGCCGGCGTCTGTGCCCCCGATCAGGATCAATCGAGCACGGTTGAGAGCGCGTCTTCCAGCACGGTCACCATCGCCGTGATGTCGTCGGGCGTGCAGTTGAGCGGCGGGAACAGGTACATGGTGTCATCGAGCGGCCGGAGCAGGGCCCCGCACCCGTCGGCCGCGCGGGACGCGACCGCGGCCTGATACACGCGGTAGCCCGTGCGCCGTTTCGGGTCGAGCGGGGTGCCGTCGGGGTGTTTGATGGTGATGGCCGCGGTCATGCCGACGCCGCGCAGGTCGAACAGGTCGCCGCGGTTCTGTTGCAGTCCACGCAGCCCGTCACGGAGCCGCGGGCCGTGTTGTGCGACTTGCCCGAGGATGTCGGTGTCGGCGTACACGTCGAGCGCCGCGTGCGCGACGGCAACGCCCAGCGCGTGGCCCGCGTAGGTGTTCGAGTGCATGAACGCCTGCCCGTCGAAGTACGGGCCGTAGAACAGCTCGTACACCGGCTCGGTCGTGAGCACGACGGACATCGGCCCCCAGCCGGCGGTCAGTCCCTTCGACAACACCGCGAAGTCGGGGAGTGGGCCGACGCAGCGGTTGGGCAAGGCGTCTTCGGTGTCTGCCGCGCACGACGTGCACTCACCGGAGCACGCCAGGTGCGACGCCAGCACCGTGCCGCAACGACCGAACCCCGCGGCGATCTCGTCGGCAACCAGATACACGCCGTGGTCGTCTGCCCAACGCCGCAGCCGACGCAACAGGTCCGGGCTGTACGGCCGCATGTCGCCCGCCGCCTGCAACACCGGCTCGTACACGACGGCGGCGAGCGTGTCGGACTCGGCGTTGAGTTGCGCCTCGATCTTCTCCCACTCCTCCGAGGCGTCCATCCAGCGCGGGTCGTCGGGGCCGGTGCGGAACGGCACGGGCGCGAGCTTGGTGACGGGGAACATGACCGGGCCGTGCGGGCTGGCGTAGAGGTCGAGATCGGACACGCTCATCGCCGCCGCGGTCTCGCCGTGGTAGCCGTTCGCGAGCGCCGCGAGTTTCGTGCGTCGGGTCTGCCCGCGCTGGGCCTGCGCTTGCAGCGCCATCTTCAGCGCGACCTCGACGCCCGTGCTTCCGTTGTCGGCGAAGAACACCTTGGTGAAATGCGACGCCGTGTCCAATGGATCCGCGGATGTCGAATGTCGGAAGGTCGCTGTGTTCGCTGTGTCGAGCAGCCTTTCACACAGCGACACCAGCGCCTCGCTCGTCGTGTTCGCCGCGATGACGTGCTCGAACCGCTCGGCCTGTTCGCGCAGCGCCCCACGCAACGCCGGGTGCCCGTGGCCCAGCGACTTACACCACCACGAGCTGATCGCGTCGTACAGCCGTCGGCCGTCCACCAACTCGATGACCGGCCCGGAGGCCCGCACGACCTCCAACGGCGGGAACGCCTCGTAGTCGTGCATCTGGCTGCACGGGTGCCAGACGGCGGCGTGGTCGCGGGCCTGCAAGTTGCCGCGAGGCACAGGACCCGTAGGGCGCGGTGGTTTGGTTCGGGGTGGGTCGGTTTGTGTGGGTGGGGTCGACACGCCGATAGTGTCGGGGAGGAGCCCGCGTTTGTCACCCTCGGAAGCAGCCACGTCGCCCGATCATGTTGTGACCGGATCGCCCTGCACGTCTCGGCGGTGGGCGTGGTGGCTCGCTTGCGTCACGGTCGTGTTGTTGGCGGTGGTCCCGCGAGCGCAGGCCCCGTTTGCGATGGACAACACGATCGACGAGGCCCACCACCACCTTGAGAGCTGGGCCCGGGCGTACGGCAGCGACGACGCGTACCCGGTGTTCCGCGAACGGCTGGAGCGGGGCGGCTTGTTGCCGGGTCGCTTGGCCAGACTCGAGCCGTTGGCGTTGCGGGTGTACGACGCGGGGCCGCTTGCGCAGCGCGGTCTGATCGTGCTGACCGACCCGCAGCCGCCGGCGTACCCGGTGCTCGCGGAACTGACGCAGTGGGTCACGGGCTCTTCGCTGCTGGCGTTGCGGTCCTGGTCGGTGGCGTTCGGCGTGTTGGCGGTGTGGCTGGCGTACCGCGTCGGACGCGACGCGTGCGAACCAGCTATGGGGTTATGGTTCGCGGCGCTATTGGGCGGAGCGGCCTTGTCGCAGTGGTACAGCGGGATTGGCCGGCCGTATGCGTTCGCGCAGGCGATGCTGCTGCTGGCGGTGTGGGCGTTCGTGCATCAGTTCCATCGGCCCGGCGAGGTGAAGCGTTGGCGGTGGATGTTGTTAGCGGCCCTTGGCGCGCAACTGGCCCAGTGGGTCATCTGGCCGGTCGTCGGCCTGTTGTTGCTTGCCGGGTTTGTTTCGGCGCGGTGCGGCGGTGTCGCTTGGAAACCGATACTGAAGCCGTTGGTGTGGTACGTGCCGGCCAGCCTGTTGCTGTGTGGGTACCTCGCGGTGCAACTGCTCAATCCGACAGTATCGACGCAGGCGGGCGCGGCGTCGTGGGCGGTGGTGCTGAGGGACGTGGCGATCGCGTCGCCGTTCGCTCAGGTGGGTGGCGTGACCACGGACGGCATTGATCGTGGTCTCTTGTTCGGGGGTTGGTTGTTTATCGCGTTGGTGTTCATCGGTGCGGTCGCAATGTTGTGGGTCGCTGTGGGTTGGCTCCATGGCGACGGTGCGTCGCCGCGCAACGCCAGCACGGAAGCTAAGTGTTTGCCGGGCTTGTCGGTGACGTTATTGGCCGCCGCGTTGGTCTCGGTCTTGATCGCGGTGCTGGTCAACAGCCAGTGGCGGTTCCAGCTCACGCTCGCGTTGTTGCCGATGCTGGTGGCGGCGTGGGGGTTGCGGAAGGTGTGTCTGACGCCGACGGTGTCGTGTGTGATCACCAGCCTGTATGCGGTGTCCGTATTGAGTTTGACGCTGCTGTCGCCGCTTCCGCGTTACGAGGTGATGTGGACGGAGACGCGGTATACGCAGGTGGCGGCGACGCTGTCGGCGGAGTTGGGGCCGGACGACCGCTGGAGCGCCTACCCGTACTTTTTTGCGGCCCCGACGTACCGGTACGCCGACCTGCCCGAGCCGGTGCTGCTGACTACCGCAGACAAGCTCAAGGCGTGGTTGGTCGATAAGACGTCGGCTTCCGGCGGCCGGTCGCTCCTGCTGACGCAGGACTTCTGGCGGCCCGAGATGCCCGCGCTGCCAGGGGCGCGGGAGGTCGCGCGGTTCCCGAACGGTTATGTTTTGCTGGAGTTGCCGTGATGGGTTCTGGTTTTTTCGTGATGCCGGGTGAAGCATGCTGTTGACGATTGTGATGCCGGTGTACAACGAGCGGGCGACCGTCGAGGCGTCGGTGCGTCGCGTGCTCGGGGTGGACTACGGCATCGACGCGGAGGTGGTGCTCGTCAACGACGCCTCAACCGACGGCACGGCCGAGGTGCTCGACACGCTCGCGCGTGACGGCGGGCCGGGTGAGCCGGCGGTGCGGGTGTTCGCGCTCGACCACAACCAGGGCAAGGGCGCGGCGCTGCGTCGCGGCTTCGCCGAGGCCAAGGGCGACTTGGTGATCGTGCAGGACGCGGATCTGGAGTACGACCCGCGCGACATCCCCAAGCTGCTGCGTCCCGTGCTGGACGGCCTGGCCGACGTGGTCATCGGCACGCGTTTCGCCGGCGGGCAGTCGCACCGGGTGCTGTACTTCTGGCACTACGTGGGCAACAAGTTCCTGACGCTGATGTCCAACGCGTTCACGAACCTGAACCTGACGGACATGGAGTCGTGCTACAAGCTGTTCCGCAAGGACGTGCTGGACCGCATCGAGCTCAAGGAGAACCGGTTCGGCTTCGAGCCGGAGGTGACGGCCAAGGTCGCCCGGCTCAGCGGGGTCCGGGTGTACGAAGCGGGTGTGAGTTACGCCGGACGTACGTACGCGGAGGGCAAAAAGATCGGGATCCGCGACGGCTTCCGGGCGATGTGGTGCGTGTTGAAATACAACACCTGGGCGCGGTGACAGGTGTAGCGGCGGTGTCGCCCCCGCCGCTTTGCAGACATCCCCGTTGCCCAAACCCGCGCCGGGTTGTAGGCTTGGCCCGCGGCCCGATTTCTCCCCTTCTTGCCTGCCGCGACCGCGCGTGGGCCGTCCTTCGCGGCGACAACCGAGAGGAGTGTGCGCCATGACGGCCTACACGACACAAGACATCCGCAACCTCGCGTTGGTAGGACACGCCGGCGCCGGGAAGACAACGCTCTGCGAGGCGTTGCTTCACCGGGCCGGCGTTTTAGGTTCACCGGGCAAGGTCACCGACGGCACGACCGCCGGCGACTACACGGACGAAGAGAAGGAGCACGGGCACTCGCTGTTCAGCGCCGTGCTCAACGCGGACTACCAGGGCAAGCACATCAACCTGATCGACGCGCCGGGCGCGCCGGACTTTCTGGGGCAGACGCTCGCGGCGATGCCGGCCGTCGAGACGGTGGCCGTGGTCGTCAACGCCAACGCGGGCATCGAGCCGATGACGCGGCGATTGATGAAACGAGCCGGGGAACGGAAGCTCTGCCGGACGATCGTGATCAACAAGATCGACCAAGCCTTCAACGGGGGGGCGGTCGACCTGGGTGACCTGCTCACGAACCTCCGGCAGACCTTCGGGAACGCGGTCCTGCCCGTCAACCTGCCAACCAACAACGGCACGGGGATCGTCGACTGCTTCAAGCAGACCGACGGCGACTCCGACCTCGGCCCCGTCGCCGAGTGGCACCAGCAGATCATCGATCAGGTCGTCGAGGTCGACGAGGCGTTGATGGAGCTGTACTTGGAGCAGGGCGAGGTCAAGCCCGAGCAGTTGCACGAGCCGTTCGAGAAAGCGCTGCGGGAGGGGCACCTGATCCCCGTGTGCTTCACCGCCGCCGAGCCGCACAACGGCGGGGACAGCGTGGGCATCGCCGAGCTGCTCGACTTCATCGTCGAGCTGTTGCCGGACCCGACCGAGGGCAACCCCCGCCCGTTCGTGAAGGGCGAGGCCGGCAACCTCGATCTCGAGCACGAGATCCACGCCGACGCCGACCCGACGCACCACGTGATCGCGCACGTGTTCAACGTCCGCATGGACCCGTACAAGGGCAAGCTCGCGTGCTTCCGCGTGCACCAGGGCACGGTCAAGAAGGACACGCAGCTGTTCATCGACGACGCCCGGGAAGGCGAGAGCAAGAAGCCGTTCAAGGTCGGGCACCTGTTCAAGCTCCAGGGGGCCCACAGCGAGGAGATCGACCACGCGGTGCCCGGCGACATCTGCGCGATCGCCAAGGTCGACGACATCCACTTCGACGCGGTGCTCCACGACAGCCACGACGAGGACAACCTGCACCTCCGCCCGCTGCGGATGCCGCAGCCCATGGCCGGCGTCGCGATCGAGCCCGCCAAGCGCGGCGACGAGCAGAAGATCGCCGACGCGCTGACCAAGCTGCAGGAAGAAGACCCGACGTTCCACGTCACCCGCGACGGCACGACGCACGAGACCGTGATCCACGGCCTGGGCGACCTGCACCTGCGTGTGCTCCTGGAGAAGCTGCAGAAGCGCTACCACGTCGAGGTCGAGACGCACCCGCCCAAGGTCGCGTACCGCGAGACGATCCAGGCCAAGGCGGAGGGGCACCACCGGCACAAGAAACAGACCGGCGGGGCGGGGCAGTTCGGCGAGGTGTACCTCCGGGTCGAGCCGCTCGAACGCGGCGCGGGCTTCGAGTTCAGCGACGACACGTTCGGCGGGTCGATCCCCAAGCCCCTTATCCCCGCGATCGAGAAGGGCGTCCGCGCCGCGCTGTTGCAGGGCTACGTCGCCGGCTTCCCGCTGCAGGACCTCAAGGTCAGCGTCCACGACGGCAAGCACCACCCGGTGGACAGCAAGGAGATCGCGTTCGTCACGGCCGGCAAGCGCGCGTTCCTCGACGCGGTGAGCAAGGCCAAGCCCACGCTGCTGGAGCCGATGGTCGAGGTCGAGGTCAACGCCCCGGCGTCGTACATGGGCGACCTGACCGCGGACCTCTCGACGCGCCGCGGCCGGGTCAGCGGCACCGACATGCTGCCCGGCGACATGATGTCGCTGCACGCGACCGTGCCCCTCGCCGAGCTGACGACGTACAACAGCCAGCTGCGTTCGATGACCGGCGGCACGGGCAGTTACACGATGGAGCTGTCCCATTACGAGCCCGCCCCGCACACCGTGCAGGAAAAGGTCGCCGCGGAGTACCAGCCGGCGCAGGAACAGGATTGAGCGGCAGCAACAACCCGTGATTCCCCAAGGCCCACAGACACGGTCCGTGGGCTTCTTATTTGCACCGCCGTACCATCCCCGCATGGACCATGTTGCCCGCTACCTGCCGACGATCAAGGCGCTGGCCGAGCGGGCGCTGGACATGGCCGTCGACGCCTCACCCACAAAACCACGCGAAGGCGAGTTCGTACGGTCGCTGATGGTGGGGTTGCCGGTTGCGCGAGTGCTCGTACAGCAGGACTATGAGATTGAGCCTGCGGTGAAATCACTCTTAGAGGCAGCCGCGGCGCTCCACGGCAACGATAATCAGGCCCACCAACCCGTCAGGTACACCGACGGCGTGGGGCACAGCCGGCCAATATACCCACGTCTACTGCTGGCCATGGCGATTCGATGCATGCAGCCCGGTGACTCCAGGGCCGACTTGGTCCTGAGGCTAGCTTCGCCATACATCCCAGAGTCCGATGACATTCTCGGCGGCTGCGAGCATCCGCGGATTGGGGTCTTCGGAGAACTCTGCCGTTCGCGGCACTTCTGTTTATGGGAAGGGGAGAGCTACCGTCTCGACGGGTACGTCGATTGGGCGTTGAGCGACTCGCAGACTCAAGGCTCTATCCAGCGGGCCAGCGTCGATGCCGCACCCGATGAATGGGTCTTTGACGAACTTGTTCTGCTACACGCCGCATTCGAGCTTGCATTTCTGCATCGACGTGACGATTGGCTGGAGCGGGCGAGAGTTGCCGCGCTCTACCACCTCCACCACACCCAGCCCGACTACACGACGTACCAGCCGTGGGCGTTGGCTGCGTTCCTGTGGTTCCCGGAGACGGTGCCGTTCGCCGAGCAGCAGCTACACGACGTGCAGACGCACCTGGCGGTGGAGGGCCCGCCGGGGGCGCTGGTGCCGGGGCTCTTGTTGGCCGACGCCTACGCGACGCTGCGCGAGTTGCTGGAACAGGAGACCGCCTGAGCGGAGACGTGGCGCGGACGGGAAACCGATGTCCGGCTAGAGTGCGCCGTCTCGCCCCGTTCGGCGGCGAGCCGAAAGGAGTGCCCCGTGGCGACGTTTGACCTCAACGCGTACGGCGTGACCGTGGCGGAAGTCCACCGCAACCTCTCCCCCGCGGCGCTCTACGAGCACGCGATCCGGTTCGACAAGACCGACTTCATCGCCGACTCGGGCGCGCTGATCGCCTACTCCGGCGACAAGACCGGCCGCAGCCCCAAAGACAAGCGCGTCGTCCGCCACCCCGACTCCGAGGACGACATCTGGTGGGGCCCGGTCAACATCCCGATCACCGAACTCACGTTCCAGATCAACCGCAGCCGGGGGATCGACTACCTCAACACCCGCGACCGGCTGTACGTCGTCGACGCGTTCGCGGGCTGGGACCCGGCGCACCGGATCAAGGTGCGCGTCGTGTGCGAGCGTCCGTACCACGCGCTGTTCATGTGGACGATGCTGATCCGCCCCACGCCCGAGGAGTCGGCCGGGTTTGGGCAGCCGGACTGGGTCATCTTCAACGCCGGGCAGTTCCCCGCGAACCCGCTCACCGCGGGCATGACCAGCCGGACGAGCATCGACCTGAACATCGAGGCGCAGGAGTTCGTGATCCTCGGCTCGGGGTATGCCGGGGAGATGAAGAAGGGCATCTTCACGGTGATGAACTACCTCATGCCCAAGAAGGGTCACCTCTCGATGCACTGCTCGGCGACCTGCGACGCCGACGGGGAGAACACCTCCGTGCTCTTCGGGCTGTCGGGCACGGGCAAGACGACGCTCTCGGCGGACCCGAACCGGCAGCCCGTCGGCGACGACGAGCACGTCTGGACCGACACCGGCGTGTTCAACGTCGAGGGCGGCTGCTACGCCAAGGCCC
>JANQPR010000183.1 GCA_028285385.1 Phycisphaera sp. | reverse complement strand
CGTCCAGGTTGTGCTGGTCCACGATGTTCACGGACATCTCGATGACCGACACGTCGGCCTGAGCCGCCGCCCACGCCGCCGCGTCGTTGTCGCCGCTGTACCCGATGAAACGCGTCTTGCCCGCGTCGCGCGCCTCGGCCAACGCCCCGAGCGCCTCGCCGTCCTTCAGCACGTCGAGCCCGCAGGAGTGCAGCAGCACAACGTCGAGGTGGTCGGTCCGCAACCGCCGTAGCGAGCGGTCGATGCTGTCGGCGATCAGCGGTGCGGTGAACGCGCCGAAATCGTGGTCGTCGGCGTCGACCCGCCGGCCGCACTTGGTGACCAGCACCACGTCGTCGCGCCGCCCGTCGAGCGCGTGCCCGAGTGATTCTTCCGAGCCGTCGTAACCGGCCGCGGTGTCGAACAGGTTGACGCCGTGGTCCAGCAACAGCTTGACGACACGGTCGACCTGGCTCTGCCCGGTCTCGAGGAAGCCGACCGGCGCCCCACCAAACCCGAGCCGGCTCACGGACAGCTCGGTGCGCCCGAGCGTGGTGTGTTCGATACTCATGGCCGCAGTGTAGAAGCCTCGGCGGTCACGAACCGGCGACGACCGCCAACTCACGCACCTCATCCGCCGCTTCAACGCCAGCTTCGGCGGGTTTTGTTGCTTCCGCGGTTGCCGCTTCGACGCTCTCGACCGCCTCGAACACTTCGTCGTCGATCTCAGCCTCGCCCTCGTAGTCGTGGGTAATCTCTTCGCCGGGGGCGATGTCCCGCAACGCGACCACGGTCAGGTCGTCGAAGTACGCGGCGTTGGGAGTTGTGTCGTGGTTGATGTACCGCAGGTCGTTGCGGACGTGGAACCCCCGCTCGTCGTCAACCCACAACACGTGCGGGCCGTCATCATCGACGTATTCGCCCTCGAGCACGCCGATCACCGTGCCCCGCTTGATCGTGGCGGACGCAAACAAACCTAGCCCGTGGATACGGGACGGACGCACACACACCATGGCACTACCTCAAACGTTGTTGTTGTCTTTCGCTCGTTCGAGCGTCACCCTCGCGGCCGGCTACACATCGGCCGCGTCGGAGCGGGTGCGCCGCAGTATACCCACCGATCGAGACCACCAAAACGAAAAACAGCAAGATGCATCGTTTCGCTCAACGCCGCGCGACAGCCACCCCCGAACCAGCGGAACGATGAACCTCAACGGCGGGCCACGGTCTTCGGTGCCTTGCCACGGTAGAGGTTGTGCGTGGCCGTGAGTTCGGTCGAACGCGATCGAGCCGCTTTGATCTGCTCGGACGAGATCAACCCGCGTGACTTCATACCGTCGAGCAGACCGCGCGCCCGCCACTTGGTGTCCCTCGACGCCGCGTAGAACCGACCGAGGTCGATCCACGCGTAAGCCTCAACCGCGTCTTCGCGCAGCCCGCCGTCGCCCGCCCCGTACATCATCCCCAGGTTGACCATTGCCTCGGGCGACCCGGCCGCCGCCGCCTTTCGGTACAACTCAACGGCCCGGCGGTTGTCCTCTGCCCCTCCGCTTCCCAGGTCATAAAGGAAGCCAAGGTTGTGCGCGGCACCGGCGTTGCCGCGGTCGATCGAGGTGGCGTACCACCGCCGGGCCTCACCGTAGTTTTGCCTGACGCCGTAGCCGTGCTCGTAACAGAAGCCCAGGCTCTGGGCCGCGGCGGCGTGCCCGGATTCGGCCGCCTTGCGGTACCAATCGAACGCTTGTGTCGCGTCGCGGTCGACCCCGCCTGTGCCGAAGTCGTAGGCCGTCCCGAGCTTGAACGCGGCGTCGGCGTCGCCCGATGCCGCCGCCGCTCGGACTTGGTCGTCGATAACGAGGCGTGACCCGCCGCAGCCGACGACGCAGAACACCAGCGCCCCGAGCAGCAGCCAAGGCCTCCAGCGAAAGCGGCCGGCGTGGTGTGCCTGATTCATGCGTCGGTTGTAGGCCCAGCCCGATGGGCCGTCAAGGATTTCGACCGAGGCCGTCCACCAAGAGGTCGCCCACTCCGTGACGCGTGGCCCGTGATCACAGCGAGCGGTCGTCACGCTCCTGGGTCACCGCCGACACAAACGTTTCCAACGGCACCGCGCCGCGGTCGCCGTCGCGGCGGTGACGCACGCTCACCGCGCCCGCCTCCTCGTCTTTGCCACCGACCACGAGCATGTAGGGCACCTGCATCTGTTGCGCCGCGGCGATCTTGCCGCCGATCTTGCCCGAGTCGGTGTCGACCGTGACGCGGAGGTTTTGCTGCTTCAGCGCCGCGGCGACCTTCTGGGCGTAGCCGTTGAACTTGTCGCTGATCGGCAGCACGCGGACCTGCTCGGGCGCCAGCCAAAGCGGGAACGCCCCGCCGAAATGCTCGATCAGACAGCCGACGAACCGTTCCATTGAGCCGAACGGCGCGCGGTGGATCATGATCGGCCGGTGCGTCTTGTTGTCGCTGCCGACGTACTCCAGCCCGAACCGCTGCGGCAACTGGTAGTCCACCTGCACTGTCCCGAGCTGCCACTCCCGGCCGATCACGTCCTTGACCACGAAGTCGATCTTCGGGCCGTAGAACGCCGCCTCGCCCGGCTCCTCGCTGAACGGCACGCCCAGCGTCTCCGCCGCGTTCCGGCACGCCGCCTCCGCCTGGTCCCAGTCCTCGGGGTTGCCGACGAACTTGGTCGAGTCGGCGTCGCGCAGCCCGACGCGCACGCGGTAGTCGCTCATGCCCAGCGTGTTGAACACGACCTTCACCAGCTCGATGCAGCCCAACACCTCCGCCGCGAGCTGGTCGGGCGTGACGAACAGGTGCGCATCGTCCTGGGTGAACCCGCGGACGCGCGTCATCCCGCCGAGCTCGCCCGACTGCTCCCACCGGTACACCGTGCCGAACTCGTAGAGGCGGATCGGCAGGTCGCGGTAGCTGCGCTTCTCCGACGCGTAGATGCGGATGTGGTGCGGGCAGTTCATCGGGCGCAGCATGAACCCATCGATGTCGCCGTCCTTGAGCGACGCCGACAGGTCCGCGCAGCTGCAGCCCTCGTCCGCGAGCTTCTGGATGCTTTCGCGTTCGACCAGCGGCGGGAACTGCGAGTCCGCGTAATACGGGAAGTGCCCCGACGTGCGGTACAGGTCGAGCTTGCCGATGTGCGGCGTGAAGACCTGCGCGTAGCCCTGGCGGTTGAGGTGATGGGTGATGAAGCTCTGGAGTTCCTGCCGGATCACCGCGCCGTTGGGCTTCCAGAGCACCAGGCCCTGGCCCACCTTCTCGTCGATGGTGAACAGCCCGAGTTTCTGCCCGATGACGCGGTGGTCGCGCTGTTTCGCTTGTTCGAGTTTTTCGAGGTGGTCGTCGAGGTCGGCCTGCGAGAAGAACGCCGTGCCGTAGACGCGTTGGAACCGATCGGAGTTGACGTCGCCGTGCCAGTGCGACGACGCGACCGACATCACCTTGAACGCCCCGAGGCGCGACGTGCGGTCGACGTGCGGGCCCTGGCAGAGGTCTTCGAACTGTTTGCTCGGGTCTTCTCCGGTGATGTACCAGGACAGTGCATCGGCACCGTTTTGTTGCGCCTTCTCCGCGTTATCGATTTTGTACTTGTTGCCCTCATGGGCGAGTTTCGAAATCCCGTCATCGAGGCTGAGCTCGTAGCGCGTGAACGCGCGGTCGTTGCCTACGACAACGCTCATCGCCTCTTCAACTTTGGCGAAATCGTCGCTACTGATCGGCGTGTCGAGCTTGAGGTCGTAGTAGAAGCCGTTGTCCAGCGGCGGCCCGTAGGCGAGTTGGGTGTCCGGCCAAATCTTGCAGATCGCCTCGGCCATGACGTGGGCGCACGAGTGGCGGAGCAGGTACAGCGCATCCTTCTCGTGCTGCTCGTCGCGCCACTTGCTCCGGCCCTTCTTGTCCTGACGCGGCGCGGTGACGATCGCCAGCTCGCAGTCTCCTGGTAACGGGCGGTGCAGGTCGTACAACTCGCCGTTGACCTTCGCGCCGATGGCGGCCTTGGCGAGCCCTTCGCCGATCGAGGCGGCGACGTCGTGCGCGGTGCAGGGCGTGGGGAAGGATTTGGCCGTGCCGTCGGGCAGCGTGACCTGGATGGCGTCGGACGGAGCTTCCGGTTGGGCGGGGGCGTCGGGCATGGGGCGTGGATGATGCGGGATGCGGCGGGGAAACACAATGTCGATTGCGGCGTGGTCATACGAGGCAGTGCGGACGGGTCGGTTTTGGTGGATGGGATCGATTGAAGTGCAGCATTAAAACAGCCGCTCGTGGAGCGGCCGGTGTGGGGTCGGGATCGGGAGAGGATCGCTACGACGACGCCGGCCGCGGGGACGCGGTCGTGGTGGTAGTGGCCGTCGTGGTGGTGGTGAGCGGGTTCACTTAAAGGAATGATCGGCGAAGACCACGAGTGGATCAAGGCGCCCTTCGCGTGCAGTGGAGATTCGCCGCTCGACCAGGAGTCGAGCCGGATGGCCTTCACGCCATCGCCATGCCCTGCACGAACGCCTTGAGCTCGGCCAGGGATTGGCAGACGGTGACGCGGGGGTGCTTGGGCGGTGGCTCGTCGACGAACCCGGCCCCGCCGACCACCAAGGCCGCCTTGTTCTCGTCGAGGTAGTCGAACAGCGGCTGGAGCGAATCGTCTTCCGGGCGGGCGTGCGGGGTGGAGCACGACAGCCAGAACAATCGCGGCCGGTGCTCGTCGGCGGCGACTAGCAGCGCGTCGAGCGGGACGTCGGCCCCGAGGTTGTGGTCGTCGAAGCCGAGCTCGCGCAGTGCGCTGGCGATCGCGAGCGACGGCAACAGGTGTGTGTCACCCGTGACGCTGCCGCCGAGCACGACGGTCGAGTTCTCGGCCGGCGGTGGCAGCAACTGTCGCAGCGACGAAAGCGCTTGGATCAGCGAGTCGGTCGCGCGGTGTTCGCGGTAGATGCCCTGGGCGCCGTCGTGCCGCCAGAGGGAGCCGATCTGCGTCATCGCCGTGCGGACCGGGCCATCGATGATGTCGACGACGCTCTGTCCGGCGAGGTAGCGGTCGATGAGCAGGCTGCGGGCTTCTTCGGTCCGGCCCGAGGTCAGCAGGTCGCGCAACGCCTCGTCGGGGGCGAGCTTGCGGGCCGGCTCGTCGGGCGAGAGGGCGGGCAGGCCCAGCATGTCGGGCCGGACCAGCGGCAGGTCCTTGGACCTCGCGAATCGGATCGCCTCGGGCAGCGTGATCCGTCGGTGCCCGCCGACCGTGCGGGTGACCTCGAGGAGGCCTTCGTCGGCCCAGCGTTTGAGTGAGGACTCGCTCACCCCGATAGCGGCGGCGACTTCCTTGGGGGAGAACGTTTTAGGGGACAGGGCTTGGGGCAAAACGAGAGAAGAGCGGGTCGGGCGTGGTTTCCGCGAGCGGGTTGGCCGAGGGTGAACGTTTTTCTCGGCCGATATGGAAGCAAGAGCCAAGATGATTGGCCTCGGGAGGCGGCGGCCCATCGTGCTTTGACCGATTTGGATGCCGCGGCCGTCGAACAGTGTATCGGCCACAACGCCGATTTCTCGTGTATTTGTGCCGATAATGAAGAAAAACCGTTTCGGGAAGCAAAAAAAGTCGTAGCCAAATCCTTGACTCCGAACGTTTTGGTCGATATTGTCTACTCAACAGTGATTTACCCGTGCGACAGGCTTGCCGGAAGGTCCGGCAGGCCTGTTTTCTTTGGAACCGTCACGCGGCGACTGGGTCAGATGGGCTTCTGGAGCGACTCGGAGCCGTTCCTGGTCGATCCGGGGCTATCCTGCCCGGCGGTGCCCACGTCGCTTTCTTCTAACCAGCCCCTCGACGTATCCGGCTACGGCTGGACCCGCGACGAGCTCCCCGCCACGGTCCCACCTGACCCCGGCGCTGGATCCTCCGGGGCCATGCCAGCCGAACCCGGCCGGATGACTCGCTCCGAGCTCCAGGCGTGGTTCCGCTTCGGGGCAAGCGATCGGACCCCCGCCGACGTTCCGACCAGCCCGCCCCTCGATCTCGAGATCGGCAGCGGCAAGGGGACGTTCCTGCTCCAGCAAGCCCCCCGCGAGCCCGGCGTCGACTTCCTGGGCATCGAGATCGCCAAGGCGTTCTGGCGTCATGCCGCCGACCGCCTCCGCCGTCACGGCGTGCCCAACGCCCGCCTGCTCTGGCACGACGCCGCGGCGTTCCTCCGCGCCCACGTCGCCGGCGGCGTCTTCCGCCAAGTGCACATCTACTTTCCCGACCCCTGGCCCAAGGCCCGGCACCACAAACGCCGCCTGATCCAGCCGCCATTCCTCCGCGAGTTGCACCGGGTGCTCGAGGACCACGGCGACGCCCCGACGGGGGAGGCGGGGTTGGTGCGGTTGGCGACGGACCACGCCGAGTACTTCGAATGGATGGAAGACGCCGTCGCGCGGGTCCCCGACCTGTTTGAGCGCCGCGGCTACGAGCCCCCGGCGTCGGCGCAACCGGGCGAGGTCGTCGGCAGCAACTTCGAGCGGAAGTATCAGAAGGAAGGCCGACGGTTCCAAGGCATGATTTTGATCAAGCGGTGAACCGCGGGAGCGTTCCGGTCATAATTAGGAGTGCAGGATTGGTGGGCGATGGGCCGTTGCGGTAAGGTTGCGGAGCGAGGGGTTTGGTTGAGTCTGCGGGAAACCGGTGTTGGGAATCCAGACGCATTCAGGGAGTCGAGCCATGCGGCGTCGTCAAACGCGCGGAAGTCAGCGGGGATCGGGGCAACGGTTGGCGGGCTGGTCGGCCGCAGCGATGGTGTTGGCCGGCGGCGTGTCGGTGGGGGTGATGTCGGGCTGCGAGAGCGCCCCGCCGCGCCAACGCGCCGCCACGATCGAAGCGCAGCGTGCGCAGGCCGCGGAGGCGGCGCTTCCTGTTGATGTCGGCAGCGTCGAGGAGGTGACGCCGTTGGAGGTCCTTAGCCACGCGTCGGCCGAGATGGGCGGGCCGGATCAATACACGCTCGCGCTGGTGCAGAACGAGTACGAGCTGCCGCAGGCTGTGGTCGACCAAGGCCTGGAGGTGGACTTCGAGACGCAGTCGGTCGTGCTGCTGGGCATGGGCACCCAGCCGACCTCGGGCTACGCCGCGACGATCACCGGGCTGCAGCAAGTTGGCGACGTGCTTTACGTGCAGGCGATCTTCGACCGCCCCGGCCTTGGCGAGATGTCGGCGCAGGTGATCACGACGCCGTGGGCCGCGGCGACGGTCTACAAGCGTCCGGCCACGACGACGCTGCGCAGCGACTTCGACTGACACGGCGTCTATGCGAAAGGTCTCCTGTTCAGCCGGCCTGC
>JANQPR010000169.1 GCA_028285385.1 Phycisphaera sp. | reverse complement strand
AACGCAGGAAATGCAGGCAAAGGCCGCCGACACCGCGACTTTCCGAGCTACATTCTCATTTCCAGCGTCTCTTGATTTTCCTGCTTTCTTGCGTCTGCGCCGCTGGCGTATCTTGAGTCCGGTCTCACCGCCGCGCCGCACCATGGCCTACACCGTCCTCGCCCGACGCTACCGCAGCCAGTCCTTCGACGCCGTCGTCGGGCAGCACGCCGTCGCGCAGACGCTCATCAACGCCATCAAGACCGGCCGCGTCGCCCACGCCTACCTCTTCACCGGCACCCGCGGCGTCGGCAAGACCTCCATGGCCCGGTTGTTCGCCCGCGCTCTCAACGCCCCCGACACCGTCACCGACGCCCCCAAGGACGACGGCTTCGAGTACCCCGCCGAAGACGTCCAGCAGCGCATGGCCGACGCCATCATGCGCGGCGACGACCTCAACGTCATCGAGATCGACGGCGCGTCCAACCGCGGCGTCGACGACGCCCGCGACATCATCGCCAAGGCCGGGCTCTCCCCTACCGCTAACGCCCGGTTCAAGGTCTACATCATCGACGAGGTCCACATGCTCACCCGCGAGGCGTTCAACGCCTTGCTCAAGGTGATGGAGGAGCCCCCGGCCCACGTCAAGTTCATCCTCTGCACCACCGAGCCGCAAAAGGTCCCCGCGACCATTCAGTCGCGCTGCCAACGCTTCGACTTCCACAACATCCCCACGCCGCAGATCGCCGAGCACCTCCGCAACGTCGTGACGGAGGAAGAAGTCGAGGCCGAGGACGAGGCGCTCTGGCAGGTCGCCCGCCTGGGCAACGGCTCGATGCGCGACGCGCTGTCGCTCATGGACCGCCTGCTCGCCACCGGCGAGGACCCCATCACCGCCAAGACGCTCGAGACGATGCTCGGGCTGCCGGATCATGCGCTCGTGTCCGGGCTCATCGACGCCATCGCGGCCGGCGACGTGAAACAATCCCTCGAATCGACCGCCGACCTCCTCGCCCGCGGCATCGGGCAAGACCAACTCACCGACGTGCTGATCGAACGGTTCCGCCAGCTCATGCTTATCGCGGCTTGCGGCCCCGACAGCGAACTGATCGAGCTCTCCGACGACGCCAAGTCGCAAGCGGCCGAACAGGCACAGCGCTTCGACGCGTCGGGGCTGGTCTACCTGATCGCGCTGCTCGAGAACCTCAGCCGGCACGCCAAGGCCTCCGCCACGCCGCGGGCCCTGCTCGACGCCACGGTCGTCCGCCTCGCCTTGGCCGAGAACATGGCGGACGTCTCCGCCCTGCTCGCCGGCAACGCGCCTCAAAAAAAAAAATGACCGCCGCGTCACCGCCTCGGCCCGCGCCGCCGCGCATTGACGGACCGACGCGCGTCCCCGCAGAACACCACCCCTCGGCCCCTTCGCCGGACGCACCAGCCGCTACCCCGGACGCGGGGTCGACACCCCCATCCTCTCAACTCAATCCCGCTGACCCCGCGGCCGTGTGGGCCGCCCTGCTCGCGTCGGTCAAGCAGAACAACGCCGCCGCTTGGCTCGACCTCTTCACGCTGCGGGCCATCGACACGACCCGCCAACCCGCCGAAGCGGCCATCACCCCGGCCTCCGGCGCCGCCCACGCCCGCCGGTTCGCCACCGCCCCACGCCTCGACCGTCTCGGCCAACGCCTCGGCGAGCTTGTCGGCTTGCCCGTGCGCGTCCGCGTCGCCGACGCCACCCCACCCGACCCGCTAGGCGGGAGCGAATCCCAAACATCTGACGATGCGTCGTCGTCTGCTTACGGGGCTGGAGGCGGCGTGGATCGTCGCGCCGCGTTGGACCTACCGTTGGTCCGCGATGCGCTCGAGGTCTTCCCCGACGCCGTCCTGCTCGACGCCCGACGCGACACGCCCGATGAACCGCCCGCCCCCGGCGAAGAGGGTTGACCGGGCCGCATAAACTCCTGTCATGTTCGACCAACTCAAGAACCTCAAGCAGCTCACCGGCCTGCTCGGCAACATGGGCGACCTCCGCGAGAAGTTCGAGCGGATGCAGGAAGAGCTCAAGACCAGGACCGTCGACGCCGAGGCGGGCGCCGGCGCGGTCCGCGTCACCGTCAACGGGAAGATGGAACTCGTCGAGCTCAGGATCGACCCGGCGATGGTCGCCACCCTCGCGGGCACCGGCAGCGACGCCGACCGCGCGATGGTCGAGGAGCTCATCGCATCCGCCGTCAACGCCGCCATGGCCAAGGCCCAGGACATGCTCAAGGCGTCCTTCGCCGAAATGGCCGGCGGGATGAACCTGCCCGGGATGGATCAGCTCGGCAACCTGCCGGGGATGGACGGGCTGATCGGCGGCAAGCCGTAGACTGCGAACGAAAGTGGACGCGGCCGCCACATCGCTGAACCCCGGGGTCGATCACCGTGATCGCGTGTCGGAGTCATCGCTTGCGCCGCCCGGCCCGGTCGACGACCCGCATCGCTGGGTGCAGGACTACACGCGGGCGCGCCGGGAGAACTTCGCGGTGTTGTCGTGGGTGCTGCCGCGCCGGATGCGTCCGGGGTTTGCCGCGCTCTACGCGTGGTGCCGGTTCGCCGACGACCTGGCCGACGAAGCGCCCGACCCGGACACGGCGTTACGTGACCTGCAAACCTGGCGTGGCGAACTGCAAGCCACCTACGCGGGTCGGCCAACGCACCCGATCACTCGTGCGCTGTGTCCGTTCATCGAACAGCACGCGCTGCCGCAGCGACTGCTCGATGACCTGCTCGACGCGTTCGTTCAGGACCAGACCGTCACCCGCTACGGCACGTGGAACGAACTGCTCGACTACTGCCGCCGCAGCGCCAACCCGGTCGGCCGGCTGGTGCTGATGCTCGGAGCCCACGCCGATACCCCGGAAAACGCCGAACGTTTCCGTCTCGCCGACGCGACCTGCACCGCGCTGCAAGTGATCAACCACGTGCAGGACGTCCGCCGAGACGTGCTCGATCACAACCGCGTGTACCTGCCGGCCGAGATCGCGACAAAGCACGACCTCTCCGTTGACCAAATCGCTGCGTGCATCCGCGACGACCACACGGCGCGACGCACGGCCGTCAAGTGTGCCGGCTGCCCCGACGGGTCAATCGGGCTGCGCGCGCTGCAGCCTGCGTACCGCGCTTCGCTGCGCGAGATGACCGACCGTGCGGCCGAGCTCTTCGCCGAGGGACGCGGGCTCTGGCCGCTGCTGCCCCGCGACCTGCGCCGCCCGGTGCAACTGTTCACGCTCGGCGGGGAAGCGGTCGTCCGCCGGGTCCGTCAGATGCAGTTCGACACGCCCGTGCGCCGCCCGACGGTCCCGAAGACCGCGCGACTTGCGTTGCTTGCGCGGGTCGCGATCGGCATGCCCGGATCACCACCGTCCTCCTCTTCAGATCGTGCGAATGGGAAGGTTTGACGTGGACCCGGCGCTCCGCGAGTCGTTCGCTCACTGCCGCGCCGTCGCCCGGCGGGAAGCCCGCAACTTCTACTGGGGCATGCGGCTCACCCCCGAGCCCAAACGCAGCGCGCTGTACGCCGTCTACGCTTGGATGCGCGCCGCCGACGACATCGGCGACGCGCCACTCACCCGCGCAAGCGACGGCGAACAGCCGCGCGACCGGTCGGAACAACTCGATCGCTTTCGCGCGGAAACCCACGCCGCGCTCGATCCAAGTGCATCGCTACCGACCGGCCCGCTCTGGCCCGCGCTGCGACACGTCCGTTCGGCGTTTGACCTTCCGTTTGCGCCACTCTGGGCGATGCTCGACGGGCAACGCGAAGACCTGGAGGCCGCGCGGTACGACACCTTTGAAGACCTCTACCGCTACTGCGTCCGCGTCGCGGGGACGGTCGGCGAGGTCTGCGTCCACCTCTGGGGCCACGACGACCACCCCGACGTGCCCCGGCTCGTCGAGCAACGCGGCGTCGCCCTGCAACTCACCAATATCCTGCGCGACCTCGGCGAGGACGCCCGTCGTGGGCGCTGCTTCCTCCCGGCCGAAGACCTGATCCGCTTCGAGGTAACCGCCAACGACTTCGCCAACGGCAACGCAGCCGACCTCGATCAGCAACGACGCATGCCGGCGCTGATGCGGTTCGAGATCGAACGCGCGGAAGCTTTGTTTGTTGAATCGGCACCGCTCGAGGGCCACCTCGTGGCCGACTGCCGCCGCAGCAGCGCGGTGATTGCCGGCGTGTACCGGGCGCTGCTCGATCGCATCGCCGAGGACCCGCTGGCCGTGTTCAACCAACGCGTCCGGGTGCCGACTTGGCGGAAGCTGACCGTGGTGCTCGCGGCGTGTCGACAGCACCACGACCGATGACGCCGGCATCGCCGGCCCGCTTCGCGATACCATCCCGACATGAACCACGCGCACGACTCGGCGACGCACGACCCGCAAACCAGAACCGCCGTCGTCTGCGGCGGCGGCGTCGCGGGGCTCACCGCCGCGGTCGATCTCGCACAGCACGGCTGGCGCGTCACGCTCATCGAGCAACGCGCCCGGCTCGGCGGCCGCGCGTCGTCCGTCGACGACCCCAAGACCAACGAGACGATCGACAACTGTCAGCACGTCGTGATGCGCGCCTGCACCGCGTTGCTCGACCTGTACGACCGGCTCGGCGTGGCCGACCAGATCGAGTGGTCGCAGACGCTGCGCTTCGCCGACCCCGACGAACCCACGACGCTACACGCGCTCGCCGGCGACGACCTGCCCGCGCCCGTGCACCTGCTCCGGCCGCTACTGAAGTTCGGGCTGCTGTCGATGAAGCAGCGCTTCACGGTCGCGCGGGGCATGGTCTCGGTGTTGCAGGCCGGCTCCACCCACCGCGCCCGGACGCACTACAACGACACGTCGTTCGCCGACTGGCTCAACGAGCACGGGCAGGACGCCGACGTCGTCGAGCGGTTCTGGTCTCCGATCATCGTCTCGGCGTGCAACGAGACGCCCGACCGCGTCGCCGCCGGCTACGCCTTCCAGGTCTTCCAGGAGGGCATGATGGCCACGGACGACGCGTACCACCTCGGGCTTGCGCTCTGCCCGCTCGCGGCGTTGTACGACCCGGCGACGCCGATCATCGAAGCGCACGGCGGCAACGTGCGCCTCGGCACGACCGTGTCGTCGGTCAACGTCTCGGGCGGCCGCGCGACGGGGGTCACGCTCAACACCGGAGAAACACTCGACGCCGACGCGGTGGTCGTCGCCGTGCCGTTCGATCGCATGGGTTCGTTGTTGCCAGAAGGTTTGGCCGGGCAGGACGAGCGGTTTGCAGATCTTGATGCGTTGGAACAGAGCCCGATCGTCGGCATCCACCTCTACGTGACCGCCGACGACGACGGCACGGTGTTGCCCGCGCCGCACGTTGCCCTGCCGACGCGCCCGGTGCACTGGTTCTTCGGCAAGGGTTCGGTTGAACTCCCCGAACAGGCCCCGGGAACCAAGGCCGAACATGTGCACGGCGTGATCTCCGCGGCGCACGACGTGATCGACCAGTCCGCCGACGACCTCGCCGCGCTCGGGTTCGACGAGTTGAAGCGCTTACACGGCGACCGGGCGGGGGCCCTGCGCCTCGTGCACCACCGCGTGATTAAGGAGAAACACGCGACGTTCTCCATCCGGCCCGGCGTCGACGCCGCCCGGCCACAGGTTTCCGGCCCGATGCAGAACCTCTTCGTCGCCGGGGACTGGACCGACACCGGCTGGCCCGCGACGATGGAGGGTGCCGCCCGGTCCGGCTTCGCCGCGGCAGCAGCCGCACGCGGCGCAAGCGCTTCGCCGAACGCAAAGCCCGGAACGCTGCTCTATCGCTTGCTCGCGGGATGACACGTGATTTGCTTGTAGCTGCGTTGTGTCACGATGCAGCCGGCGAAAAACTGCTTCGACTCACGGCTCCAGCAACACCTTCAGCGCCCCCGGTGCGTTCGCCGCGCGGAGCACGTCGATGCCGTCGGCGAGTTTCATCCGGCGGGTGATCAGCGACGTCACGTCGACTTCCCCGGCGGATAAGACTTGCACCGCTTCGCGGAACGGGCCGCAGCGCGAGCCGATGAGGTTGATCTCGTCGATCACGAGCGGCGAGAGGTCGGGCTGTTCTTCCCCGGGAGCGACGGTGGTCTTGAGCACGATCGTGCCGCGGGGGCGGACCATCTGCATCGCGGTGGTGAGGCCGCTCGCCGAGCCGGTCGTGTCAACGACGACGTCCTGGTCCTTGCGGAGGCCGACGTCGGCGAGTGGCCGGGCGGGGATGTTCCACTTCTCGCAGAGACGCAGCTTTGGTTCGTGCTTGCCGACGACGCGGACGGTGGCGTTCAGCTTCGCCAACACCTGAGCGCACAGCAGGCCCAATCGCCCGTCGCCGAGCACGGTGATGAACGGCCGGCCCTCGATCTTGAGCTGCCGCACGACCTGCAGCGCGGCGGCGAGCGGCTCGGTGAACACGGCGTGGTCGTCGTCGACGTTGTCGGGCACCTCGTGCAGGTTCGCCACGGGCAGCGCTAATGCCTCGGCGAAGCAGCCGTCGCGCCCCGCGATGCCGAGCACGGTGCGGTCCCGGCAGTGTGTCCGCAGCCCGGCCTTGCACAGGTCGCACGCGCCGCAGACGCAGTTGATCTCGCCGACGACACGCCGGCCAATCCAGTCGTCGTGTGCCTTGTCCGCGACGGCTTCGACAAGGCCGACGAACTCGTGCCCGAGCACGCCGTCGAAGCCCATGTAGCCCTTGCAGAGTTCGAGATCGGTCGCGCAGACGCCCATGCGCGTCGGCCGGATGAGCGCTTCACCGGACGCGGGTTCCGGGCGCGGGTGGTCCGCGCGGAGGGCGAGCCTGCCGTCCTGCAGGACCAGCGCGGGCATGGTCGTGGTGCGTGGCGTCGCGGGCATGCGGGGTTTATCGGCCGGATCGGGGGCGGGCGTCAACGCACGGTTACACTGCCGGCGATGCCCGACGACACCACCAATCCCGGGGGCAAGAACGGGTCCGGACCCGCCGCGCCGCGGGTGCTGCTGCTGGCGAACCTCGGCAAGCCGCCGGTGGTCGAGGCGCTCGAGTCGTTCGTGCCTTGGCTCGAAGCACGGGCCGACGTCGTCGGGGTACACGAAACAAGGCAGACGGCGCGGACCAACGGCCAGGACCTGCCCGCCGCCGACCTAGCACTCGTGCTCGGCGGCGACGGCACGTTCCTGTCCCAAGCACGCATTCTCGTTGACCGGCAAACCCCCGTGCTCGGCGTCAACTTCGGGAAGGTCGGCTTCCTCGCAGAATGGGACATCGACCACGTGCAGCGGCACTGGGACACGCTCGCCTGCGGCGGGTGTCGGCGGACGCAGCGGCTCATGGTGGACGTCGACGTGTTCGGCGCCGAGACGGACCCGTATTCGCCCGACGGGTCCGAGCCGATCGCGTCGTTCCTGGCGATGAACGACGCGGTGGTGACCGCCGGGCCGCCGTACCGGATGATTGAGTTCGAGGTCGCCATCGAGCCCGCCGCGGTGCAACGGCCCGCCGTCACGGTCGCCGGCGACGGGCTCGTGGTCGCCACGCCGTCCGGCTCCACGGCCTACAACCTCAGCGCCGGCGGGCCGATCGTCTCGCCGGGTGTCCGCGCGCTGATGCTCTCGGCGATCAGCCCCTACACGCTCGCGTTCCGGCCGATCGTCTTCGGGGCCGACTGTGACGTCTGGCTGACCCTCACCCGCGGCAACGACGGCACCGCGCTGGTCATCGACGGCCAGATCGCCTGCAACCTCGAAGAGAGCCAGCGCGTCCGCGTGCAGCAACACCGCCGCCGGCTCACGCTCGTGCAGAACCCCGAGTTGACGTACTGGTCGATGCTCTCGCACAAGATGCGGTGGGCCGTTCAGCCGCGCCGGCAGTGACCCGGACCGGCGGCGTCGGGCTTCAATCCACGGTTTCGCTGAGCGCTTCCTTCGCGTGACGGACCCAGTGCGCAAGCTCAGCCTCGGCGTCGGCGGGCTCGTCCGAAAACGGCGAGAGGTTCGCCGGCCGTTGCGCAGGGATCGCGTGCAATGAATCGATGACACGTTGCGCAAAGGCGATCTCGTCTTCGCTCCACGAGCCGCCCGACCACAGCAGCAGCCGCGGCACGCCGTGGGCACGGTCGTGCAGCAGCCCCGCCGCCCAATGCCAGCGCCACGCGTCCAGGTCGAAGCCGTCCGGCCGACCGAAGTCCGGATTGCTGACCCAAGGCGCGACCTTGCCCGACCACGCCAGTGCCGCCCGCACCTCGTTGCGCTGATCGACCCACGCCACCGCGACGCGACGCTCCACCGGCTCGTCCTTCAGCTTGACCCGGTACCGCTGCCCCTGCGGCTCGACGTACGTCACCGGGCTCGACCACGACCCGGCCGTCTCCGCGTTCGCCGGCATCGGCCAATCGTTCAAGTCTCGCTGCTCCCACGCGCGGACCGTGTCGTTGTAGTTGCTGATCGCCACGCGTTGCCCCAGCGACGCCCACACCGGCTCGACCACCGCCGACCGCAGCGCCCGCCGCCGCTGCCGCTCGGCCCACGCGTTGAACAAGACCGTCTGCTGCCAACCCGGGCCGGTCTGCATGAAGCGTTTCGCGCCAAGCCTCGCCAACTCCTCCGGCATCGCCGACGCGGCCTCCCGCCAGACCGCTTCCATGTCTTCCCGCAGCGCGACCGGGTCCTGCTGGCCGTCGCGCCAACCCAGTTGCCACCGGCTCGCGCCGCCCTCGTAGTCCAGCACCACGAAATCCGGCACCGCGTCCGCCAAGTTCAGCCGCTGCATCACGCGGCGGACCTGAGTCGCCGTGTGATC
>JANQPR010000159.1 GCA_028285385.1 Phycisphaera sp. | reverse complement strand
GGCCTGCGCGTCGATCCGCGCGAGCAGCTTGCGGGCCTCGGCCTGCTGAGCGGGGCTGCCTTTGCCGGCCGCCTGCTCGAGCGGCGCGACCGCCTGGGCCTGCATCGCGAGGCTCGCCTCGACGAGGCTGCCGTCTCCCTCACCGGTGGGCAGCGCGGCGTTGGCCGTCTGCATCAGCGTGATCCCGTGGGCGAGTTGCTGGGCCGCCTCGTTGCGGTTGGCGTACTCGGTGTCGCACCCGGCGTTCAGCAGCACGGCGGCGCCGAGCATGGCCGCGCTCGACACGGACACGATCGAACGAAACGACGAATCAGGACGGCGGGCAGGCGGCACGAACAAGGGCATCCCTTTCACAACCAACCCCGCCCCGCGGAGGGGCTCGGGGCACGGGCGATGTCGGCGGCACCAACGCGGGGGGTGCCGATGCGGGGCGATCCGTCGCCGGGCCCGCGCGAGTCCGCCCCGCGCGAGCCACACACGATACCGCGCCCCCCGGGCCGGAGCGATCCGGGCTGAACGGCGGCGCGGCGGCGAAGAACGCGTGATTCAGCCCTGCGCGGGCGGCGGGGCCGGGGCGTCGGGATCGGCCGGCTCGGCGGGCGGCGGGCCGGGCGCGGCGATGCCGTAGTCCGGGGCCGGGCTGTAGAGCAGCCTGATCCACTGGATGAGTTGCTGGACCTGGGGGTCATCGATGGAGCGGAACGCCGGGGCCCAGCCCTCGACCTGCGGCGCCGGGCTCTTGGCGTTCTCGCGGGGCAACCCCCACTGGATCAGCAACGAGTCTTCCGGGACGACGCGGTCGATCATGTCCGCGGTTTCGCCGGCCGGGTAGGCGTGCAGGTTGAAGAAGTTGGTGTACGCCTCCTCGACCGAGTTCGGCCGGGTGGCGTAGAGCTTGAGCCCCTCGACCTGCCCTTGCCCGAAGTGCTTGTGGAAGTAGCGGGCGATGTACTGCGGGTTGACCTGATTGCGGAACCGCGCGAGGGCCGGCGGGTCGTTGATGATCTCGATCTGGCCGTACAAGTCGCGGGCCTGGGCCTTGAAGAACGCTTCGAGCTGCTCGTAGCCCGGCTTGCGCTGGAAGGCGGCGCGGCCGCGTCGGTCGAGGGGTTGGCCGTTGTCGTCGCGGAAGACCTCGAAGAACTTGGTGAGCGTCTCCCGGCTGATGCGGATGCCGCGCGGCTCCTCGGCTAAGTCGATCTCGTACACCCGGATCAGGTTGACCTGCTCGGGTGTGAGCAGCTCGGTGTCTTCGGGGCGGTCGGCGGCGTGGGGCGTGCCGCGCGGGGTTTGCCCGTCGCGGGGGCGGTCGGCTGTGCGGCGTTCGGATTTCTGCCGGGCGAGCTCCTGGTCGGCCTCGATGATGCGGTCGAGCTGCCCGATGCGTGGCTCGCCGGGGAACAGCCGGGCCAGGTCCGCCAACTCCCGGCGGGCGAGTTCGAGGTCGCCCATGCGGTACACGCGGTTGGCCAGGTCCAGCCGGGCCACCAGGTCGGAGTCTTCCAGCGTCGGGCGGACCTCGTCGAACACCTCCTGCGCGGTCGGTTGCAGCTCGAGCTCGGCGACCTTGTCGCGGGGGATCGGCGTCTCGATTCCGGAGATCCGCAGCACCACGACCTTGTCGTTCTGCGTGACCAGCTCACCGGTGAACTCGGCGCCGTCCTTCGTGCGAACCGTTGCGTCCCTGGCATCGACGCCCGGGGCACACAGCGCCAGCGCGAGCAGCAACAGCACCAGCAGCGAAAGCCGAGACCACGAAACATGCTTCCGGGTCAGTGTCATGGCAGACCTCACAATCAAAACGCGGGACCCCGGCCGTTCGTGCAACCGGGAAACAAAGCCCACGACGAAAACGCGAGCCAACCGGCCGTCGCACGCCATTATAAGGCTCGATCAATGCAAACCCCGAACCACGGTTTCGCAAACACGCGAACCCGGTCAGTCCAGCAGGTCGGACAACTCGGCGATCAGGCGCTCCATCCGTACGGGCTTGTGGAGGTAGCCGTCCACGCCCAGGGCCTCGGCGTACTCCTGGTGCCGCTTGCCCTCGTTCGCGGTGACCATCACCACTTTCGGGCACACCTCAAACCGCTTGATCTTCTCGAGGACCAGGAAGCCGGACCGCTTCGGCAGCATCATGTCGAGCACGACCATGTCCGGCGGGTCGGATTCGACGATCCGCACGGCCGTGTTCCCGTCGCCACAGGTCTGCGTCAGCGCCCCCTCGGCCTGGAGCGCGTGGTCGATCGCGGTGCGCACCTCGCTGTCGTCGTCGACGATCAGGATCTTCTTCTGGTTCAACCGGAGGTCTTCGGCGGCGTCGGGCATGGCGGGGTTGGGGCTCGGGTTTCGGGGGGTGGTTCTCGACATGCGGTGATAGCAGCGGGCACCGCGGTCGAGAAAAGTGTAGCTATAACTCTCTTCCCCCTGGGAGGGCACTTCATGACTTAACAGATCAGACCCGGCACCCTCCCCTAACCCCTCCCAGGAGCAGGGGAACTCGGCATCAACCCGCCGCGGCCTTTTCCCTTTTCGCCGCCGGTGCCGCGTCGTCGCGGTCGAGGGTGTCCGCGGCGATCCAGCCGGACATCATCACCATCGGCATCCCCGGGCCCGGGTGCGCCGCGCCGCCGGCGAGGTACAGCCCCTCCGCCAGGTCGCTGCGGTTGCTCGGCTTGAACGCACCGGTCCACAGGCCATGCGACGCCAGCCCGTAGATCGCCCCGTTCAGCACCCGGTACCGGTCGTGGATGTCCTGCGGCGTCAACGCCTGCTCGAACACGATCCGCTCCTCGAGGTCCGGCATCTGCCCGGTCGTCTTGAGCTTGTCCAGGATCGTTTGCCGGTACGACGTGAACAACTCGCCGTCCTTGCTCCAGTCGTGGTGCGGCCGAAGGTACGGCGTGTGCACCAGCACGTACAACGCTTCGCCGCCTTCGGGGGCGACGCTGCCGGGGGCTTCGGTCCGCGCGGTCGCGGCGAGGTACGCCGTCGGGTCCGGCGCCGGTTCCCCCCGGTGGTAGATCGCGTCGAACTCTTCTTCGGGGTCGCGTGAGAACACGAAGTCGTGGTGCGCGAGGTGGTCGTAGCCGCGGCTCAACCCGAGGTATAGCACGACGCCGGAGCACGCGGGCTCGGGATCGGCTCCGGTCGCCTTGCCGTCGCGGTTCCGGTCGCCGTCTACAAGCTCGTGCCGGGTGCGCACGGCGTCCATGTTCGACACCACCGCGTCGAGCGAGACCTGCTCGCCGGACTCCAGTGTGACGCCGACGACCGCGCCGTCTTCCTTCACGATGCGCGTCACGGCCTCGCCGGCCCGGTACTCGACGCCGAGCTCTTCGCCGAGCTTGTGCAACGCCTCGGGCACGGCCCGCGTCCCGCCGATCGGGTACCAGACGCCCTCGTTGACCTGCATCGACGCGATGCCGCACAGGATCGCCGGACTGCCGTAGGGCGAGCTGCCGACGTACTGCGTGAAGTGGTCGAGCATCTGCGCGACGCGTTTCTCAGGGACGTACTTGCGGATCGTGCTAGCGACGCTGCGGCCCATGCGCATCGCGAGCACGTCCTTGAGCGTCTCGAGGTTCATCGTCCCGCCGATGTCCATCATGTCCTTGATGGAGCCGATCGCTTTCCAGAAGTAGAAGTCGTCGGAGATCCGGTGCAGCCGCTCGGCGTAGCGGACGAACTCGTCGTACTTCGCAACATCGCCGGAAGGAAGCCCGAAACCGGACAGCGTCTGCTTCATCGCCGCAACGTCTTCGCGCAGGTCGAGCACGCCGCCGCCGGCCGAGTCGTCGAAGAAGCAACGCCACTGCGGGTCGAGCCGGACGAGCTCGAGGTAGTCGTTCATGTCCCGCCCGGCCTCGGCGAAGATGCGCTCGAGCACTTTGGGGACGGTCAGGATCGTCGGCCCCATGTCGAACCGGAACTTCTCACCGCTCGGCCCGTCGCCGTGGAGCTGCGCCGCCTTGCCGCCGAGCCAGGGGTTCTTGTCGAAACACACGACGCGGTAGCCGCGCGCCGCGAGCGTCGCCGCCGCCGCCAGCCCGCCCAGGCCCGCGCCGATCACACCGACGCGGGGTTCGTTCGTAGAGTTGATCGCGATCATGGTGGAGGTCCTGCGTCACGCGGACGGAGCGTCCGCGGCTACTTCCTGCTCAGGCTCTTAAACCCCCGAAACAGACTCGGCAGCGCCGCCAGTCGTTCCGTAACTCCCCGGCCGTGCGCGACGCGCAGGTACGCCGAGAACGCCTCGGCGTCGTGCTCGCTGACGGCATCATAGTGCGGCCGGAACCGCCCCTTCCGCACACTGACCGCCTTGATGCGCGTCATCGCCAACAGCCCCTCGGCCCCGCGCGTCACGCCAAACCCGCTGTGCTTCCGCCCGCCGAAGGGCAGCCGCGGGTCGGCGGTGGGCACGATCAGGTCGTTCACGCACACGCTGCCGGCATCGACCTTCGACGCGAAGGCCTTGGCTCGGTCACTCGGCCCGAACACCGAGGCGCCGAGCGCGTACGGGCAAGCCGCGTCGGCGTCGAGCATCGCGCGTTCGTCCTTGGTCCCCACCACGGAGACCACGGGGGCGAACACATCGGATCGCACGAGTTCGTCGCCGGGCGTTGCGTCGCGCAACACGAACGGCTCCGCAACGGCTGAAGCCTCGTCCCACTTCCCGCACACCCGCGTCGCACCGCTCGCTTGCGCCGACTCGATCAGCGGCAGCACCCGCTCCATCGTTGCCGTGTCGGCCGGAACGCCGCCGGTGTGGTCCGACTTCACCAGGCCCTGAGCCGCTAACTCGTCGCGCACCGACGTCGCAAAACGCGAAGTCAAGTCGTTCGGCACGAACACCCGCCGCGGCGCGATGCACGTCTGCGAGCCGTTCAGCCGGAGCCCGAACGCGACCGCCTTGGCCGCCATTGACACCGTCTCGTCGTCGCTGCCGGGCAGCACGAACACCGCGTCACTGCCCGACAACTCCACGCACGCCGGCGTCAGCGTCTCCGCGCACCGCCGCAGCACCGCCCTGCCGCTCTCGACCGACCCGGTCAGGAACACCTTCCCAACCCCGGCGTCGATCGCGTCCGTCGCCGCTTCGACCGACTCGTCCGTCACCGTCAGCAGCCCTGACGGCAGCCCGGCATCACGCAGCAGGTCGCGCAGCCAACCGGCCGCCACCGAACCCGCGCGCCCGGGCTTGAGCACCACCGCGTTGCCCGCGGCCAGCGCCTGCAGCGCCTGCACGCCCGGAAGCAACAGCGGGTAGTTCCCCGCCGCGATGATCAGCACCGTGCCCACCGGCTCGCGACAGATCGTCGCCGCGGTCCGCGCCAGCCACAACGGCCGGCCCGCCCATCCGAGTTTCTGCGGTTTCAACCAGTAGCGCCCCTCGTGCTCCAGGAACTTCGCCG
>JANQPR010000157.1 GCA_028285385.1 Phycisphaera sp. | reverse complement strand
CTCGTCGATCTCGGAGAACAGGCCCAGCGACGCGATCAGGCCGATGTTCGTGCCTTCCGGCGTCTCGATCGGGCAGATCCGGCCGTAGTGCGAGATGTGCACGTCGCGGACCTCGAAGCCGGCGCGCTTCCGGTTTAACCCGCCCGGGCCCAGCGCCGACAGACGCCGCTCGTGCGTGAGCTGCGACAACGGGTTGGTCTGGTCGACGACCTGCGAAAGCTCGCCCCGGCCGAAGAAGTGGTCGATCGCGCTCGAGATCGACTTGCTGTTGACCAAGTCCGCGACCTTCGCGAGCTCGTCGGGGTCTTTGACCGACATGCGCTCCTGCACAGTGCGACGCAGCTTCAGGAAGCCCTTGCGCATCTCCTCAACGGCGAGTTCGTCGAGCGTCCGCAGCCGCCGGTTGCCCAGGTGATCGATATCGTCGATGTGGGCCTTGTTTCGGTTGTTGCGCAGGTCGAGCAGGTAGTTGATCACCGCGAGGAAGTCTTCGGCGGTGATGCGCATCACGTCTTCGCCGTGCTCGATCTCGTCGAACTTGCGGTTGATGCGGAACCGGCCGACCTTGCCCAGGCGGTAGCGGTTCTCGTCGTAGAACTTCTCTTCGAACAACGCGCGGGCCTTCTCGACCTGCGGCGGGTTGCCGGGCCGCAGCCGGGCGTAGAGGGCGAGCAGCGCCGCCTCGTGCTCGGTGACCTGCATGTCGTCGGGCAGGTGTGTCTGCTTCTCGTCGGCGATCGTGTTGAGGATCAACTCGTCGGCCGCGCCGGAGACGACGTCGATCGTCTTGAGCGCCGAGCCCTGGACCTCCTCGATCTTGTCGCCGACCATCGCGCCGATCGGCAGCAACTCCTCGCCGGTGTCGGTGTCGATGACCGATGCGGCGACGAAGTGTTCGGGCGTCAGCTCCGTGACCCTGATCGTCTGCACGTCGTAGAACGTGCGGATCAGCTGCTCCGTGGTAGAGAAGTCCTCGTTGAGCGCGCGCAGGAACGTGGTCGCGGGGATCTTCGTGCTCTGGTCGATGCGCATCTGGAGCACGTCTTTTTTGGACACCTCCAGCTCGATCCAGCTGCCTCGCTCGGGGATGATGCGCGCCGAGTGCAGCGGCCGGTCGCCCTCGGAGGAAGCGATCGAGAAGTCGACGCCCGGCGAGCGGTGCAGCTGGTTCACGATGACGCGCTCGGCGCCGTTGATGATGAACTCGCCGCCGCCCATGAGGATCGGCACCTCGCCGAGGTAGATCTCCTCCTCGAAGACGTTGGGGTTGTCCTTGCGCGACAGCCGCACGCCGATGCGGAACGGCATGCCGAAAGTCAACCGCAGCTCCCGGCACTCGTCGGGCGTGTAGCGCGCCTCGTCGAGCTGGTAGTGCGTGTAGTCGATCGACATGTTCTCGTCGTACGAGACGATCGGGAACACCTCACGCAACAGCGACTCGAGCCCGAGGTACGGGTCGCGTTGGTCGAAAGGCTTGTCGAGCTGCAGGAACCGTTCGTAGGCGGCCTGCTGGACCTGAGTAAGATGAGGGATCGGGAGCGCGTCGCCACGCTTCGAGTAGTCGCGTACCGGGGGGTGCTGCATCAAAGTCCTCGCGTGTCGCCAGGAGTGAGGAGGAGTGTCGGGTTGTGGTGGGTGCCGCCTGCTCGTGTGCCCATCACCGCGAACCCGGGAGTGTACCAAGTCCCAAGTCCGGTCTCAAGTCGGGCCATGAGAAAAAACGGTGAGGGCCGCCGGGTGGTCCGATACTTGCTACACCGGTCCGCGGTCCGGCGAAAACCGCGTTCTGACGCCATCAAACGCCGTGAACCCCAGCCCCTCCCCCGCGCCCCGCGGGGGAGGTGGCCGGCAAAGCCGGTCGGAGTGGGGTGCCTATCGGCGGCACCCGAATCACCAGAGCACCCCCTCAGCCGCCTACGGCGACACCTCCCCCGCTGGAATCGGGAGGGCGGAATCAAAAACAACCGGCCCCCGGGGGAGCGGGGGCCGGTGTGGGGATCAAGTTGTCGGGCGGCGATCAGATGTTCTCGGCTTCTTCCTGATCCGCCGTGATGTGGTCGTCGTACATGATGCCGACGGTCGACTCGAGTTCGCCGTTGGTCGTCGTGGGCAGTGCGGTATCCGCGGTGTTCTCGGCGAACATGTTGTCGACGGTGCCTTCCTCGAACACGAGGTTGCCGTACTTCAGGCCGGACTTCTCGAGGGCGAAGGTGGTGACGGTCTCGGTCGAGCTGTCGTTGCGGGCGGTGCCGCCGCGCCAGTCGCCGGATTCGTCGTCGGTCCAGACGCTGCTGGCGTCCGAGTCGGTGTCGCCGAAGGTGTCGCCATTGCCCACGGCGCGGTCGGAGAGCATGATCGCCTGGGTGTTGACGGTCTCCTTCCACTCGTTGTCGTACTCGTCGAGGTGGACGTCGACAATGGTATAGGACACCTTGGTCATGTCGAAGGTGCCTTCGGGGTCGCCCGAGCCGGCGACGAAGTTGGTCTTGATGCTGTCGGCGGGGTTGATGAAGTACTCCGACGAGCCGGCGGGGATGAAGTCGCCGGTGAGCAGCTCGGCGAAGGCGTACTGGATGAAGCCCTCGCCATCGGCGTCGTTCATCTCGTCGCGGTCAATGCCATCGCCAGTCGGCGTGGTGTTACCTGCCGAGGTGTCGTAGCCCTGGATGGTGTTGTCCTGCCCGAAGACGCCGGCGCCACCGGCCTCGGCGCCTTCGATGTCGTTGGCGGCGTTCTCGGTGAGGCTCTTGCCGCGGCTGGAGAGGCCCGGGAAGAAGCCGTCGCCGCCGCCGGACTTGTTGCCCTGGGCGAAGGTGAACATGCCCTGGTGGATGCCGCGGAGCTGGGTGTTGTTCTGCATCTGCCGGGCGGTGCGGCGGGCGGCGCCCAGCGCGGGCAGCAGGATGCCGATGAGCAGCGCGATGATCGAGATCACCACGAGCAGCTCGATGAGCGTGAAACCTTGAGTCTTTTGCGTACGCATCGAAACAGTCTCCATAAGGGAGGCAAGGGGGTGGCGGTTCGGAGCGGGTGCTCGGGGGTGCCGGGAGGGATCGCGGTGCCGGGGCAGGATCGATGCGGGCTTCGGCAAAGTGAAACCCGTAGGGATCGGTCGCTGCGGTGGGACTTGGGTCGGGTGGCTCGGGCTGAGCGGCGGGGCGGGAGTCGTCGGCGGGCTCGGCCGGGGAAGGTCGGGTCGGAAACGCCCGAGGTCGGCGGGGCCCGGATAAAAACAGACGGAGATGGAAGACTGGATGGAAAAGTACGGCTTCCGAGTCGGCTCCTGTCTGGCCGGGACATTCCGGGTTGTTCCGAATCAAGTCGGCGGCGCGGTCGTCGCGGCTCCTTTCCGAGGTTGACGCTGAGCGTGGCCGTCGGGGTTGCTGCCCCGTCAGAACGGGGAGGCTTCCGCAGGGCCGGGGTTGAACCGCCTTGGCCTGAGCGGGACCGTCCCGTCAGGCAGGAAAGCGGAAAGAGTTGCCGGGGTAGCAGGCCGGCGGGGGTCGGGGCTGAGACTTATGCAAGTCTGCGAGTTGCCCTAACGAAATGATTATCCGGGGCGAGTGAACGCGTGTCAAGGGGGGCAACACGGCCGGGCGTCTCGCTGTACCCGGTTCATCTTCGCCGGCCGTGTCCCTGGACCGGGAATCAGGGAGCGGACTCGGCCAATAGTCGCGGACGGGGGACAGCCGGGCCCGGGATTCGCAGCGGGGGGACGGCGTGGGACACGGCGGGGCACCGACCCGGGGTGGAGAAGAGGAGGAAACCGGCAGGTGCGGGGTTGCCAGTTATTCCGTGGTTCGGCCCGGTTGGGGGTATCGGCAGGCCTGGGGCAGCGGTATGGTGCGGGTCACGTCTGCTCGGAGCGGTGGATCTGGGACATCCAAGCACAGCCGCGGGCCGTCGGGAGGAGTTGAGCATGCAAGGGTCGGCAGAACGGTCGGTCAGCCCGTCGGGGTGGGCGCGGACGGTGCGTTGTGTGGCGGCGACGTTCGTCGCGCTTGGTTTGGCTAGGGGCGCGGCGGCGCAAACCACGGTCGTCTTCAACGGCACCGCCGACGTCGACCTGGGCTCGAACCTGGACAAGCTCGCCGACCTCGACCCGTGGAGCTACACGCTCGGGACCGACTGGGACGAGCGATTCACGATCGGCGGGATCATCGGCTCACCCAACAGCCTGATCATCCCCGAGGTCAGCGTCTTCGGGGAGGTGATCATCCCCGAGGTGCGGGCCGACACGCGGACCGGGGCGCGGATGAACGGCCGGGTCACGGGCGACGTCGGGCTGGAGTTCAGCGCCGACTTCATGGCGTCGGGTCTGGAGCCGGGCGTGGGGTTCCGCTTCGACCCGACGATCACGTTCCCGACGACGCCCGAGGCCGGTTCGTTTATCAGCTTCGAGACGACGACCGGGCTGAACAACAACCCGGCGTTCGACATCGATGCGCTCGAGTTGCCGGGCGTGACGGCGGAGGTCGACTTCTTCTTCAACCTCGGCCTGGACAGCACGATCGATTACGGGCTGTTCCCGGTGGTGCCGTACAACTCGGCACCGTTCGTCAACTTCGACATCAACCTCGATCAGCGGAACGACCCGGACAAGTCGCTGGTGAAGTTTGAGGCCTCGCTGGACCCGGACGCAAACAACGGCTCGCCGCTGCCGCCGACGCTGACCTTCCTCGACGGCGTCGAACTGTTCGGGCAGTCGCTGACCGAGGAGATCGCGTTCCTCGATGACTCGGCGAGCGTCGTGAACCGGCAGATCAGCTTCGAGGTCGAAGACAAGAACAAGAAGACGCCCGACGCGCCCAAGCCGCGCATCGACGTCGGCGAGGTGCAGCTGGTCAACCCGTTCGGCGCCGACACGAGCATCATCGGCGGCAGCGAACTGAACCTGAAGGTCGACACGTCGGTGGCGGACGACTCTCTGGGCTTCACCGCGGAGACCGCCCTGTTCCGCCTCGGGCTCGACCTCGACGGGCTGGCGACCGGGCTGGCGACCGGGCAGTCGTTCACGCGCATCGAGGAAGACCTGACGATCAACGACACCGTCGTCGCCGAGATCGTCGCCGACCTGATCGACCTGAAGTATGGCCCAGAGATCGGGTTCCGGGAGACCGTCGAGATCAACCCGGACTTCAACGTCACGGTCCGGTTCCTGGACCCCGGTGACGGCAGCCCGGTGGACGTCGCGCTCGACGAGAACGGCAGCGTCACGCTGATGTCGAGCTTCTCGGGACGGTGGGGCGACCTGCCGGACGTTGCGCTACTCACCGCCGACCCGGTGGACGTCGAGGTGGCGTTCGACGCGCTGACCGGTGACCAGAACAAGCGCGGCGCGTTCTACCTCACCGACTACCTCGAGTTTACGCTGCTGGAGCTCGAGTCGCTGAACATCCTGGACACGCTGGACGTGTCGCTGCCCCCGCTGCTGCGGGAGCGGACGTCGCTGCTGGGCGACCTGCTGGGCGAGCTGGAGCTGGACGCGTACTCCGACAGCCAGGCCATCTCGCCGTTCGCGCTGGGCGGCGCGATCCCGACGCAGTCGTTCACGATCACGCCCGCGCCGACGGTGCTGGCGTACCTGACCGGGCCCGGCGACTTCGACCCACAACAACCGGGCGGCAAGCTCCGCAAACTCGACGGACACACCGCGGTGTCGAGCGCCGGGCTGGCGATGGTTACGGTGGTGATCGGGCAGGGCGACAACACGTCGCAGAGCGTTGCCGACTTCTCGCCGATTGCGGTGACCGACACCGGCGCGTACATCTCCTCGCAAGAGTTGCTGGACCAAGCGGGGATCGGCGGTTTCCCCGTGGACAACACGTTGTACGACGACGCGACGCGCGTGACCGAGGTCTGGGGGCTGCGGCTGGTCCCGGGCTCAACGTACGAACAGTTCGGCGCGCGGGTCTGGGACGGGCCGACCGTGATCAACGACGGCTTCTACCACGGCCGGGGACAGATGACCACGTTCCAGAACCCCGGCGGGACACTGCTGATCTCCGGTGGCGGGACGATCGAGATCGACCAACACGCCCGGTTCCGGGCCGACGTGCTGATCCACGGCGCCGGGCACTCGATCACGCTCGACTCCGCGACGGGGTACGGACTGGTGCCGGGCCCGTTCGAAGAGATCATCGTGGACGACGGCCAATCGGGTGGCCCACGCTCCGAGTTCGTCCGGCTGCCCGATCAGGTCGTTGACGCGCCACGCTTCATCGACGCCGCCAACATCTTCATCAACGCCGGCACGATGAACCTGATCGGCTCGACCGGCGAGGTCTTCGCCGGCATGTCGATCGACAACACCGCGACCGGACGGGTATTCGTTTTGGGCGACGGCAACGCCGCGGCGGTCGAGGACGTCACGTTCACCACGCCCGACCTGACCAACAACGGCCTCGTCCTCGTCGGCCCCGGCGCCCGGTTGGACTTCCGGCACCCCAGCGCCAACTCCGCCCAGGAGTTCCGCGGCGACGGGACGCTCCGCGTTCAGGGCGGCGAGGCGCGTTTCCTGAACAACGTGATCGCGTACGCCCCCGACGGCGCCGCCGTGCCCGACGCGTTCTCGCAGACCTTCGAAGTCACCGACGGCGGCCGCCTCGAGTTCCAGGGGAGCGCGAACTTCTATTCCAAGCCCACCTTCCACGTCGGCGTCGGCAGCCGGCTCGAGTTCAACGGCCTGAGCTTCGACGGCACCAACCCCGGCGGGCTCTCGCAGTTTGACGACGGCGCGCCCGTTGAGATCGTCAACGAGGGCACCGTCGTGTTCGCCTCCGGCAGCAACAGCCTCCGCCTGTCCCAAAACATCGGGTTCGGGCAAGAGCCGGAGATCATCCCCATCGGCCTGGACAACCGCGGCACCGTCCTCATCGAGTGGGACGGCACCGGGTTCGTGCCCACCCGGCTCAACCTCGACGCCGAGCTCCGCAACTACGCCGAAGGCGGCGCGGCCTTCGACGCCGGCACGTGGGAGATCGTCGCCCCGGCCCCCGCCTCCGGGCTCTTCAACAACCGCACCAGCGGCGACAACGCGGCCCGGCTCAACCTCGACGTCTCGCAGGTCGAGCTCGGCGACAACTACCTCACCACCATCAGCCCCGGTGCGCCGGACAGCTTCCCCGACGGGTTCACCGACACCTACGACCCCACCGACTACGACACCTTCATGGCCGTAAACCGCAGCAACATCACGCTGTCCGGCCGGGCGTTGTTCCAGTACCTCAACACCGTCCAACGAAACGAGGGCACCCTCACCTTTGACAACCGCAACCACTTCATCACCGAGGGCGACTTCACCAACACCGGCACCGTCAACATCACCAACGGCGGGCGATTCGACGTGCAGGGCGACCTGCTCGTCGACGGCGGGACCGTCTTCGGGGACTCGTCCGCGTCCATCACCGTCAACAACAACACCATCACCGTCGACGGCGGCTTGTTTTTCTTCGACCGCAACGAGGCCACGCTCTTCGTCAACTCCGACTGGACCGTCCGTGAGAAAACCGTCGTCGACGACCAGGGCAACGTCACCGAGGTCATCCCCGGGATCGTCGACTACGGCAACGCCGTGTTCCCCGTCATCGGGCCCGCGGCCGACATCCGCGTCGAGGGTGCGACCGCCGAGTACCGGCCGCTGCGCGGACTCGAGACCATCAACGGTCGGCTAACGCTCGACGCCGGCAACGCCCTCACGCTGAACCAGAACCTGACCAACAACGGCGAGCTCAACGTGCTCGGCGGGGCGAACCTGTTCGTCAACGCCGGCTTCACCAACGAGGGTGACCTAACCGTCGACGCCGACAGCTACGCGCTCGTCGGCGGGGCCTTCACCGCTGGCGCCGACAGCACAACCAACATCGACGGCGTGCTCGAGGCCGCCCAGCTCAACCTCCCGGACGCCGCGCTCGTCACCGGGGCGGGCCGCATCTCCGGCGGCATCGACAACACCGCCGGCAACGTCAGCCCGGGGAACTCGGCCGGCATCCTGCAGGCCTTCGGCGCCTACACCCAGCGCAGCGACGCCACGCTTACGATTGAACTCTTCGGGCCCGACCCGGGCGACGACCACGACCAGCTCCTCGCCGAGTCCGCCGACCTTGGGGGCAACCTGGTCCTTCAATCTACGCCCGACGTGATCACGACCGCCTACGGCAAGCGCCTCGACATCCTGCTCACCGACAACGGCGTCACCGGCACCTTCAACGATGTGCTGGGCCTGGAGATCGACCCCGAGCACACGTTTGTCTTGTTCTACGAAGCCGACCGCGTGTCGGTCGTCGCCGCACTCAAGGGCGACGCGAACTTCAACGGCACGGTCGAACAAGGCGACCTCGACACCGTGCTACAGAACTGGGGCACGGTTGGGGGCGTGGACTGGACGACCGGCGACCTCGACGGCAGCGGAAGCGTCGAGCAGGGCGACCTCGACTTCGTCCTCGGTGGCTGGGGCCTGGCCGACGCCTTCTGGCTCAACGGCGACATCGACAACAACGGCCAGGTCGAGCAGGGCGACCTCGACGCCGTGCTACAGAACTGGGGCCTCGAC
Source organism: Phycisphaera sp. (assembly GCA_028285385.1). Classification (GTDB taxonomy): domain Bacteria; phylum Planctomycetota; class Phycisphaerae; order Phycisphaerales; family Phycisphaeraceae; genus CAZIXN01. Next base: position 3,142 of record JANQPR010000157.1, on the reverse strand, counting down.
GACCGCGTCTGGTTCGGCGTCGGCGACATCAACGGCAGCGGCCAGGTCGAACAGGGCGACCTGGACATCATCCTCGGCAACTGGGGCGGCGCGGCCGCGCCGGACTTCGGCGGCTTCGACCCGCAGAAAGTCCCCGAACCCGTGGCAAGTTCGATGCTGGTCGTAGTGGTGTTGGGTTTACGCCGTCGGCGTTAAGCATCCTCGCGGTCGATGACCCGGTAGTCCTCGCGCTCGCCCCGGCCCTTGACCGGGTAGTCCTTGCGGTGCGGGTGGGCCGGGAACGACTCCCACGTCAAGATCCGCCGCAGGTCCGGGTGCCCGTCGAACCGCACGCCAAGCATGTCGAACACCTCGCGTTCCAGCCACTCGGCGCCGGGCCAGAGGTCCGTGCACGTCGGCAGGTGCAACACCGGGTCGTCCTCGGTCCCCGTCGTGTCGAGCGTCGGGTCGAGGAAGACCTTGACGAACAGCCGGGTGTTCCGCGTCGTGCTCTCGAGGTTGTACACCACCGCGAACCGCCCAAACGGCCCGGACTTCGGCGGCGGGTAGTTCAGGTAGTCAACCCCGACGAGGTCGGACAACAGGTCGTACTTCGCGTCGGGCGCGTCCTTCAGGAAGGCCAGCACCTCGTGCAGCAGGTCCCTGCCGACGACGAGCGTCGTGTCGCCGCGGAACTCGGTGGCGACCAACTGGGCATCGGGGAACGCGGCCTTGACCGCGGGCAGCGTCGGGTGATCGAGCGTCGGCATGGGCAAACGGTAGGCCTCCGGCAAGTCGACCGCAAGAACAAGCGACCAGCCAAGACTCTGCAAGCCCCGGACCGGACGACGCCGTCGACCGGGTGCACCGAACCGCGCTTCGCATCAGGCGCGCTTCAGCAACTCCACCGCCAAGGCTTCGAGCAGCGCATCCCACCGTGCAACGACTTCGGGCCACTCGTATCCGACCGTGTCCGCGAGCGCCGTCACGTCCTGCGTCTCGATCAACGACTTGACGGACTTCAGCTGCTCGGCGAGCGACAGCACGGTTGCGCTCGCCGGCTCGCCGCCGACGTCGAGTCGATCCAGGTCGACGCCGTTGAGCTGAGACGCCTGCGTCACCGCCTGCGCGATGTTGAGCCAGCCCTGCACCGCCCCGCCGAGCTTCGCCAACGCCTCGCCGGCCTGATCAGACTGCAAGAGTTCCGCGGCCTCTTGCTGGAGGTCGCCGAGGGCCGCGAGCTGGTTCCGCGCCTCGGCTAACGCGTCGACCGACAACTCCGCCGGGTCGGCCGTGGTCAACCGCACGTCCTGCGCCGCGACCGGTTGATCCAGTTGCGCATCAAGATCGTCGGGCGATACGGCTTGGCCGTCGATCTTCACCTCGACCACGACCCGGCCGGCGTCGGCGGCGCGGGCCCGCGCCGCATCCAGCAACGCCCCCAACGACCCGCCGGCAGCGGTCGGTACGGCGAGTTCCTGATCGTCAAGGTAACCGGGCATGCCGTGATCATAAAGCCACAACCCCAGGGCCGCTCTACGGCTCTAGCATGCGCCGGTCTATGCCCAAAGGTATCGCAACCCACCACGAAGCTGCGCCGCCCCGCCGGGTGGTCGTGTTCGGCGGCACGTTCGACCCGCCACACCGTGCGCACACCGAGTTGCCGGCCCTCGTGCTCGACGCGCTCGACGCCGACGAGTTGCGGTACGTCCCCGCCGGCCGTTCGCCGTTCAAGCTAGGCCACGAGCAGTCGCCGCCCCACCACCGCCTCGCGATGCTGCGGCTCGCGCTGCGTGGGATAGATCGGACGGTTGTCGACCCACTCGAGATCGAGCGCGGCGACAACCAGCCGTCCTTCACCATCGATACCGTCCGCCACCTGCGCGACACGCTCGGCGGAGAGACCGAGCTGCGCCTCCTGATCGGCACCGACCAGCTGTTCAGCTTCGCGTTGTGGAAGGACGCCGAGGAACTCGCGATGCTCGCGCCGCTGGCGGTGCTGGTCCGCCCGCCGCACACCCGCGAACAAGCGTTGGACTGGTTGGGCGACGAAGCGCCGACCTATCTCGAAAGCACGACGCTGATCGACGCGCCGCACATCGATGTCTCGTCGTCCCAGCTCCGCGAGATGATCGGCCGCGACGAAGACATCACCGCATGGGTCGCGCGCGACGTGAGCGACTACATCCGCCGACAAGGCCTGTACCGCGAGCCGAACTCTCCGGATGAAAACCGTTAGCCGCGCTACGCCGCAACGCGGCTGAAGGGGTCAAGCCCGATCGCGGCTGCGCTGCCGGTTGCCGAGCGTCATCCACCCGAGCATGGCCAACCCCGCGAGCGCGGCGCTCGGCGTCGGGACGTAGCGGTCCACCAGCGTGCCGTCAGACAACGTGATCACCTCGAATTTCAGTGCATCGGCCTCGCCGATCCCGACCCACGAGTTGGGCGCGCTGAAGCTGAGGCGGCTGCCCTCGACTTCGAACGGGCTGACGCCGAGCACCTCGCCCCAGCCGCCGCTGTTGGGCTCGTCGACCGGGCCGGTCTCGGCGTTGCGTAGCGGGATGCCGCCGGCCGTGTCGGCCTCGGTGCCGCGCACCACGACTTCCCACGGGAACCCGACATCGCCGTCGGGCTGCGTGTCGAGCAGCATCTGGAACCCGTCGATCGGCGGCAGCGCGTCGAGCTCACTCTGCGCGTCGCCGTTGTCCTGCGGCCGGATCGTCGGCGACAACTCGGGTGCGCGGCTGAAATCGATGTTGAAGTACACCATCCCGGTCGTCTGCTTGTACAGCACCGACGCGCCGACAACTTGGAGCGAATCCCCCGACACGGGCCCTGCCAACGCGAGCACCAACGCAGCCGCGATCACCCCGACGCCGAAAGCACGGCCTGCTCGAAGGACACGACGACTGAACGTAGACACACGCATACTCACCTCACGGATCGGAGAACACGCCATAACGTTTCGGCTATCGGCACAACCCGTACGACCCGAACAGGCCCACGGTCCCACCCGCGAGGCGTACGTTCTTATCGGACACGCGTGAAGCCGACCGGCACGGCGGTGCCGAGCGCAGACCAACCCGGATGACACAACGCCCCGTCCTTGCGGGCCGAGGCGTCGTGCGTGCGTTGAGCCGGGGTGTCGGTCGGCTTCAGCTCA
>JANQPR010000132.1 GCA_028285385.1 Phycisphaera sp. | reverse complement strand
CGGCGACGAAGCCACCCTCGACGCGGCCCGCGGCGTGCTCGACCGCATCGCCGCCGAACTCGCCGACCCGGAGGCCTGCCCGCGGCTGCTCGCTGACGCACCCGACGCCGACGACGTGGCCACGCTGCTGCGGGTCGCCGGGCCCGACGCGCTCGGCGTGGCGTTCACGGCGTTCCGGCGCTGCGACGCGGCCAAGCAGGACGCGTTTGCTTCCGCGCTGCACGCCGTCGGCGTGTCGTCGCTGGCGCCGGTGGTGACCGCGATGGTGGCCGAGCAGCCCGACGTGGCGCTGACGCTGCTGCCGAAGCTCGGCCCGCTGCCGTTCAAGGCCGTCTCGCGCTGGCTCGAGCCGTTGTTGACGCGGGGTGACACCCGGCAACGCGCCGCGGCTTTCGCCTGCCTCGACGCGACCTGCGACACCTGGAGCGCCGACGCCGGCGAGACCCTGCTGAACCACCCCGACGAGCCCGTCCGCCACACAGCCCTCAAGAAGCTGCTCGCGCAGGACGACGACGACTCGCGGTCGGTGCTCGGCCGGTTCATCGCGGGGCGTGTCACCGGCGCGGTTCCCCCGGCGGCGGTGTTCGACCGCGTGGTGCATTGCCTTGCCACTCAGGGCGACCGTGGCGTGCAAGAACTCGCTGAGGTCATGAACGCCCTGGGTGGTGTGTTGCACCCGAGGCGCAGCCGGTTCGCCGCACGGATCGCCGAGCGATTGGGGGGACCCGACGCGGGTTGGGAGGCCAATCAAGCCGTGAAGCGCTGGCGGCGTACCCACGGATCACTCTGGGCGCGGTCGGTGCCGCGGCGGAAGGGGGACGCCGCGTGACCACGTCGGACCGCCACAACTCGTTGGACGCCGAGCAACTCGAAGTCCTGAACGAAGCCTTGCTCGCGTTGCAGTCGGCGTTGCTCGGTCGGCCGATCTACGGCAGCGAACACCCGACGATCTGCGTTCAGCGCGACGAGGCGGTTCGCGGGTTGCGGACGCTGCTGGATGCGCTGCGTCGGCCCATTCGCGTGCTGCTGGTCGACCGCCGGGTCGTCGTGGGCAGCCAGCGTCTGCCCTCGTCGGAACAACTCGCGGGCGGCGTCTTTGCCCGCCTCAATGCTGGTGGGGTCGATGGCCTCGTCGTCACGCCCGGGCTCCGGCCCGACGAACTCGACTCCCTGCTCGCCGCGTTGCCGGACGACCCCTCCCACCCGTTCGAGTTGCCAAATACCCCGCACCTGCGCCCGGCCTGCATCGACGACCACGAGTCGGACGCCCCGCCGTCGCCGGGGCTGCGGTCCGCCGACGACACCCGGGACGCCGCGGAGGCGTTCGGGCCCGTCTGGTCCGCCGTCGCCGACCGGGGCGAGCCCGACCACGAGCAACTCGGCCGGCTGGTCGAGCAGATCGGCGCCGCGGTCGCCGTTGGGGCCGACGCGATGCTCCCGATGGCCGACCTCAAGCGGCACGACGAGTACACGTTCGTGCACACGGTGAACGTCGGGATCTTGGCGGCGGGTTTGGCCGAAGCGGTCGGGCTGTCGCCGCCGGTCGTACAGGACCTCACGCTCGCGGCGCTCCTGCACGACGTGGGCAAGAAGCAGACCCCGCTCGAGCTGCTCAACAAGGCGGGCAAGCTAGAGGAGCACGAGCTGCGCATCATGCGGCGCCACCCCGCCGACGGTGCACGGATCTTGTTCGATGCGCCCGGTGTCCCGGAGATCGCGACCGTTGTCGCGTTCGAGCACCACATCAAGCTCGACAGCAGCGGCTACCCCTCGGTCCGACCCGGTTACCGGGCGCACCTCGGCAGCCAGATCGTGCAGCTCGCCGATGTGTTCGACGCCCTCCGGACCCACCGCCCGTACCGCGCCGCGTTGCCGATGGAGAAGGTGAAGCAGATCATGTTCGAGGACGCGGGCAGGCACTACGACCGCGATCTACTCGCCGTGTTCTTCGGCCGAGTGGTGACCCGCAGCAGCCGAGAGCAAGACGACGAAACGCCGCCGGTTGCCGACGCCGCGTGAACGGTTGGGCGACGCCCGTGCTACGACGACGCGGTATCGTGTCGGCGAATGAAGTACGCCCTGATCATCCCCGACGGCGCGGCCGACTTCCCGCTGGAAGAGTTGGATGGCCAGACGCCGTTCGAGGCCGCCGACACGCCCAACACCGACCGCCTCGCCGAGCACGCGCGCCTCGGCACGGTCGCGACCACGCCGGACGGCATGTCGTGCGGCTCCGACGTCTGCACGATGTCGCTGCTCGGTTACGACCCGCTCAAGCACCACACCGGGCGCGCCCCCCTCGAGGCCGCGGCGCTCGGCATCGACATGGCCGACGACGACTGGGTCTTCCGCGTCAACCTCGTCACCGTGATCGACGGCAGAATGGACGACCACTCCGCCGGTCACATCGGTTCCGCGGAGGGCGCGCGATTGCTGCGCGAGTTCGCGCCGATCTTCGACCAGACCGGGCTCCTGTTCTACCCGGGCGTCAGCTACCGCAACATCATGCGCGACCTCGGCGAAGCACAAACCGGTCGCGACTGGGACGGGCTCGCCACCACGCCGCCGCACGACATCCTCGGCAAGCCGATCCGCAAGCACCTGCCCGTCGGCGGCGAGCACGCCAAGCTGCTGCAACGCCTCATCGCCGAGTCCGAGGTGTTCCTCGCCCAGCATGAGATCAACCAGACCCGCCGCGAGATGGGCGAGCTGCCCGCGACGCACCTCTGGCCTTGGGGGCAGGGCCGCAGACCGGACATGCCTTCGTTCTCCGAGCGTTTCGGCTTCCGGGGGGCGATGATCACCGCCGTCGATCTGCTCGCCGGCATCGCGTCCTTCGTCGGCTTCGACCGCCTCGACGTCCCCGGTCAGACCTCGTACCACGACAACGACTACGAAGCGACCGGGCGGCACGCCGTCGCCGCGCTCGACCACTACGACCTGGTCGTCGCACACGTCGAGGCGCCGGACGAGGCCTCCCACGCCGCCGACCCGGGCACCAAGGTCGCCGCCATCGAAGCGATCGACCAACACGTCGTCGGCCCGATCCACCGCGCGCTCGAAGACCACGGCGAGCCGTGGCGCATCCTCATGCTGCCCGACCACTACACGCGCGTCGAGACCCGGCTGCACGACCCGACCCCGCCGCCGTTCCTCTTCGCCGGGCACAAGGTCGGCGGCGTCCTCCGCCGCCCGTTCACCGAGGCCCACGCCCAGCAGTCCGACCTGCACATCCGTCACGGGCACGAGCTGATGGAGTACTTCCTCCGCAGCGGGCTGAAGTGACCGCGGCCGCGCCGTCGGTCGGTCGCTCATGTCGCGGCCCAACGGGTTAGCTCCAACGCGAACGCCCGGGCCAGGATTTGCACGCATGAACCGAGGGGTCGAATCGAGGGTCGGCGCTCGTATCATGGGAGGACCTTTGTCACCTCTGGGGCCATCGCATGACCCGTCGACTCTTTGTTCGCTTCCGCACTGTCGGCCGACCCCTGGCTTGGGTGGTGTTCGCGGCGCTCTGCTGCCCCGCGTTCGCGGAAGGCACAAAGCTCTCCGACATCCCCGCCCGCGCTGCCGCACTGCTTGAACAACTCGCCGTCGACGCCGACGGCAACGCCGCCAGTGACGCCGCCGCCCGGCTGTTGCTCGAGTCCGCGCTTTTCCTCGATCCAAACCACCCGGACAGCCACGCCGCGTTCTCGGAGGCAGGCCACGCCCGATGGATCGCTCAGGCGGTCGCCCGCGTCGAGGTCGACGACCCGCGTGCTCTGACTCAACGTCTGCTCGCCCGGCCGGCCGCCGCCCGTGAACTCTCGTACCTGCTCATCGACCCCAGCCACGACGACCTCAAACGCGTCTTCGACCTCTTCATCAAGCTCGACGAGGCGTTTGGCCCACAACTCGACGAGTTCCCCGGACTCACCGCGGCGCTCTGCGTCGTCCACGACCGCGAGATTGAACGACGGATCAACGAGAACACCGTCCACGCCACCGACCCAGTTGCGCTGTTCCGCTTCTACACCGCGAACGCGGACCAGATGCTCTTCGGCGTCCGCGACGTGCCGGGGTCGCTGCTGGTCTGGGTCGTCGACAGCACCGCGAGCATCGAAGAGATGGCGTGGGCGCTCGAGGAGTACCAGGGCGACCGCGCGATCGGCCGGCGCTTCTTCGACATCAAGTACGACTACGACCATTTCCTCAAAGGAAACGCTAAGAAGGTCACCAAAGCCGGCTTCAGCCTGCCAAACATCCGACGCTACGGCGGCGTCTGCGCCGATCAGGCGTACTTCGCGGTCGCGGTCGGCAAGGCGATCGGCGTGCCGACGACCTACACCGTGGGGCGCGGCGCCGACGTCGGGCACGCGTGGGTCGGGTACTTCGAGCAACGCGGCCGCAACGGCGGCTGGAACTTCAACGAGGGCCGGTACGCGGCGTACCAGGGCGTGCGCGGCGTCGTCGAGCACCCGCAGTACGGCTTCGCGGTCGACGACAGCTTCGTGTCCGTGCTGGCCGAGGCGATCACCCTCTCGCCGCAGAAACGCTACGCCGCCGCGGGCATGGTCGAGGCGGCCGCGCTGATGGAGGCGGTGCCCGACAGCGACGAGGCGATCGCGTCGTTCGCACGGCCAAGTGCCGGGGGCGACGACGAAACTGAACGGCGACCCGTGCGCGGCGTGTCCACGGCCGACCGGCTGGACCTGATTAAGCAGGGGTTGATGATCGACCCGGGCTTCGCGCCGGGCTGGATGGTCGTGTCCAACCTCGCGGAGCAGGGCCGGCTCGACGAGGCGCAGAAAAAGCAGTGGGCCGAGTCGGTGACCCGGCTGTGCGGCGACCGTTACCCGGACTTCGCGGTGACGGTGCTGCGGCCGATCCTCGCGTCGATCGACGACCCGGAACAGCAGAGTGATTTGTGGGACGCGGCGCACCGCGTGTTCCGCGCCCGCAAGGACATCGCCGCCGAGGTCCGCATGCTGCAGGGCGAGTTGTGGGAGCAGCAGGGCGACCTGCGGAAGGCCGCCGGTTTCTACGAGGAGGTCTTGCGGCGGTACGCGAACGACGGGCCGTTCGTGGTGCAGGCGCTCGCGCGGTTCGAAGCGCTGCTGATCGAGGCCGGCCGGCCCGAACGCATCACCGTGCTTTACCGCGAGGCGTTCAACGTGCTCGACAAGCCCGACCGTATGGCCCAGCAGTTCGCACAACAGAGCAACTACTACCGCGTCGGCTCCCGCCTCGTGCAACAGCTCCGCAGCGCCGGCGACGCCCGCGGCGCCGACCGCGTCGAGAAAGAGATCGTCGGCGCGACCGGGTTACGGCCCGCGATGTGAACGTGTCTGTCGCGAGGCGACGTCTGATTGCTTGAGGGATGCCGGCCGCTCACCGCCCCCAGCCGCTGCCCGCGGGTTCTTCGGGCAGGCGGGCCGTGGTGCCCATCGCGCGGAGGCGGTCGAGTTGGTTGTCGCCGATGCGGACAGTCATGTGCACCACGTCGTCGGCGTAGTCCCGTTCCAACACCTCGGCCCGGTTCTCCAGGAACGTTAAGGCCTTGCCGTCGGCCTGGTCGACGGTGAGCGTCATCGTCTGCAGCCCGCCGTGCAGGGCCGAACGAACGGCCTCGACCACGGCGTCGAGGCCCCGCCCAGTCTTCGCGCTGATCGGCAGCGCGGCGGGGTGTTCGTTCTGCAGCACGAGCAGGTCGGCGTTGTGGTCGAGCTGGTCGATCTTGTTGAGCAACAGCAGCCGATCGCGGTCGCCGGCCCCGATGTCGTCGAGCGTCCGCGTCACGGTGCGGAGCTGGTCCACGCAGTGCGGGTCGGACACGTCGAGCACGATCAGCAGCAGGTGCGCGTGGACGGCTTCTTCTAGCGTTGCTTTGAACGACGCGACGAGGTGGTGGGGCAGGTCACGGACGAAGCCGACCGTGTCTGACAGCATCACGTTGTCGCCGCCGCCGAGCTTCCACTCCCGGGTCTTGGTCGAGAGCGTCGCGAACAGCTTGTCGTCGGCGTACGTGCCCGCGTCGGTGAGGGTGTTGAAGAGTGTGCTCTTGCCGGCGTTGGTGTAGCCGACGAGCCCGACGGTGAAGTGGTCTAAGTTTCGTTGCGCAACCTCGCGTTGCTTGCGGGCCTGGACCTCCTCGATCTCGCGCCGCAGCTGCGCGAGCTTGCGGCGGACGATCCGGCGGTCGACTTCGAGCTGCTGCTCGCCGGGGCCGCGGGTGCCGATGCCCGTCGGTGCGCCGCCGGTGATGCGTTCGAGGTGGGACCACATCGCGCGCAACCGCGGGAAGGTGTACTCGAGCTGCGCGAGCTCGACCTGCAGCTTCGCCTCGGTCGTGCGGGCGCGGGCGGCGAAGATGTCGAGGATCAGCTCGCTGCGGTCGACGACCTTGCACTCGATCGCCTCTTCGAGGTTCGCGATCTGCCGAGGTGAGAGGTCGTTCTCGAAGATCGCGACCTGGGCGCCCTGCAGCTTCACCATCTCGGAGAGCTCGCGCATCTTGCCCTTGCCCAGGAACGACCCGGGCTCGGGCTTCTGGCGTTTCTGCAGGAGCTCGTCAACGACGACCGCGCCGGCCGTGCCCGCCAACGACCGCAGCTCGTCCAGCGGGTCGTGGACGTTGCCAGCAAAGTCGGGCAGCAGCAACGCGGCGAGGACGGCGCGTTCCTCGGCGACCTGGAGTTGTTCGCGGCGGCCGGTCTCCATCGCGGGAGTTTACCCCGGGCGGTTCGAGGCTATGGAGGTTCGCCGGCCGGCGTCGGGCGGCGCAAAAAACACCCGGGGTCGTACGACACCCGGGCGCCGGTGGAAAAAGCAAGTTGACTTCATTTCGATCCAGACGAACGAATCACGCCGAGTCGGGCTGGTCGGCGTCGGCGAGGGCGTTGAGCACGCGCTGCGCATCGGGCCGCTGCTGGTACAGGTTGTCGGCCAGCGCGACGAGCCGGTTGGCGAGTGCTTCGGGCACGTCGAGCGAACGCAGGGCGCCGAGGTCGCCGCCGAGTTCGGCCAATGCGTCGGCCCCGCCGTCGAGGTTGCCGGACATCGCTGTCGCCACCGCCATCGCTGCGCGGGACGACAGGTCGTCGGTACCGTCTTTCTCGAGCATGCGCGCCGCGTCGCGGTACCGGCCGTTCTCCATCAGGGTCCACGCGTCACGCCGCATCGACGCAGGCAGGTCCTCGAACTTCGTCGGGCCCGCGGCGATCACGGTGATCGGCGGCTTCACGGGACTCGGGAGCGGCGAAGCGGACGACGGAACGGGTGTCACGCCGCCGGTTTTCACGTCGTCCGACTTGCGGTAGGTCGACAGCCCACGGTTGCCCTTGGCGTGGTCGCCGCAGATGTCGTAGGCGGTGTTGTACCGGTGCCACGTGGGCAGGCGGACGATCAGCCGTTTGTGTGGCTGGTGCAGGTCGACGCCGCCGCAGCGGACGGGGCTGCCGAAGTAGTCGCGGGTCGCGCGGTGCAGCGTGCGGGGCACGCGGTGGCCGTGGGGCACGGCGACGACGACCTTGCCGGTCGACGTGACCGTGCGTGACGACGTGTCTCGGATCGGCCGGGTGATCTGCCCGGCATCGGCGGACAACGCCCAGCCGGCGGCGGCGGTGATCGCGGCCGTCAACAAAACCGCCGCCTCCGCTCCCGGGTCCCCCTGGGCGCGCCGGCGCGGCGCAGCGTTTCTCCAAACCATTTTGTTTGCCTCGCTTTCCTGCGGACTCGGCCCGGAGTGGCTCCGGATGGCCGATCCAAACACAATGACCGGCCCGGCAATCTGGCCGAGCAGCCCGGATCCTGGGGCAGGGACCGCGCGAACGTCCGTGTGTGCGAAACCCTCCACCCGTACTATAGCCCGATAACGCCGGTTTCCAAGTCCAAATCGCGCCAAAAGTGCAGCAATTATGCGGGTTTACGCGGGAATCGACGAGGCGGGCTACGGCCCCATGTTCGGGCCGATGACCGTCGGGCGCTGCGTCCTGAATATCCCCAACCTGCCCCCCGCCCCGACCCGGACGGGCGGCCTGGACCCCGGCGGGCCCCCGGACCTGTGGAAGCGCCTGAGCAAGGCCGTCTGCCGGCGGATCGGTGAGGCCAAGTCGAAGAAGCAGCCCCGCATCGCGGTCAACGACTCCAAGAAACTCACCAGCAAAGCCGCCGGCGTCCGGCACCTCGAACGCGGCGTGTTGGCGTTCTTGGCACTCGGCGACCAGCAGCCCGGGGACGTCGCGGAGTTGCTCGACACGCTCGGCGAGACCCGACATCGACGGCCGGAAGACCTGCCCGCGTGGTACACCCCGACCGACGACGCGCCCTGGCAGACGCTTCCGAGTAGAAACGAAGCGGATGCGCTCGCGCTGGATCGCGGTCTGTTGCGTCACACCGCGCACCGCATCGGCGTCGAACTCGGGCAGCCGTCCGGGCTCGGCGTCGCCGTGGTCTACGAAGACGAGTTCAACACGCGCGTCGCGCAGACCCACAGCAAGGCCGCCGTCAGTTTCACCTGCGTTGGCCGACACCTCCGCCACGTCTGGGACCACCACGCGGCGCAGCACCCGGTCGTCGTGATCGATCGGCAGGGCGGTCGGCAGCGCTACCGCGACCCGCTCGCGCTGCTGTTCCCCGACGACGAGGTCGACGTCGTCGAAGAGTCGGCGACGGTTTCCGCCTACGAGGTCGTGGGCCGGAACCCGGAACACCGCATGGCCGTGCGCTTCGAGACCGAGGCGGACGCCAACCACATGCCCGTCGCGTTGGCATCGATGACGGCGAAATACGTCCGGGAGTTGCTCATGCATCGGCTGAAGGTCTGGTTCGCGCAGCGCTGCCCGGACGTGAAGCCCACCGCCGGCTACGGCACGGACGGCAACCGCTTCGGCCGCGAGATCGCCCCGCACCTCGGGCGGTTGGGCCTGACGATGGACCAAGTCCGCCGGCAGTCGTGAGAGGCCGAAGCATCGACGCCGTGGCTTTGACAAGTGCGATCGGCCGGGCTAGTTTTCATGGTTCGCCCTGTGAGAACGCCGTCGGCGTGGGGCGAGGCAACAAGTACCCTTGCCCCATTCGTCTAGTGGCCTAGGACGTCGCCCTCTCACGGCGAAAACAGGGGTTCGACTCCCCTATGGGGTACTGCTCCGGCCCGTCGCACCCGCGGCGGGCCGTTTGCGTTTGCGACTTCGCAAAAAAGTGTACTGGTGGGGCCGCACGCCCCTGCTTCACTTGTCAAAGAAAGAGCCTGAGACCGGGCGTCGGGTCTCGGGCGTCGGTACCAACCGCAGCCCAATCCCGGACAAC
>JANQPR010000227.1 GCA_028285385.1 Phycisphaera sp. | reverse complement strand
CCGTCGCGGCCCACGCCACGAGCAAGCTGCAGCACGCAGCGGACCTCGCCGCGATCGCAACGCTCGGCTTCCGCGGCGAAGCCCTGGCGTCCATCGCGTCCGTCTCCCGGCTACGCCTCAGCAGCCTCGCGACTGTCGACGGACAACCACTTCCGGGGGCCGTGATCGAACAGGCCGGCGACGACGTGAGTGACGTCGCCCCCGCCTCGCACGCGCCAGGCACCGTTGTCGAAGTCCGCGACCTCTTCTTCAACACGCCGGCCCGACGAAAGTTCCTCCGCGCCGCGTCCACCGAGTTCGGTCACATCGCCGACACCGTGAACCGCCTGGCGATGACGCACCCGCACCTGGGTTTCACGCTGACGCACAACGGCCGGACGACGCTCGACCTTCCGCCCAACCAATCCCCGCGGGATCGCTGCGTGGCCGTGCTTGGCAAGGAGCTCGACGACGCGCTGATCGAGACGCAGCACGCCGACGCGCCCGAACAAGGCGGCGCGGCGGTGTGGGCGCTGATCGGCCGACCGGAGATCGCCCGCGCGACGGCGAAGTTCCAGTACTTCACCGTCAACGGCCGGCCGGTGCGCGACCGCAACCTCGCCCACGCGTTGCGTGAAGCGTTCCGCGGCCTGGTGCCGCCCGACCGACAGCCCGTGGGGGTCGTGCAGATCGATCTGGACCCGGCCGCCGTCGACGTCAATGTCCACCCCACCAAGGCCGAGGTCCGCTTTCGCGAGCCGTCACGGATCCACGGCTTGGTGCTGCACACGCTCCGCCGCTGCCTGCTCGCCCACGACCTGACGCCCGAGGCCCGCTTCCGGCCGAGTGTCGAACCTATCGAACTCAAACCAACCAACCCGGCCGCCAACGACGGCGGCAAGCTCTTCGAGTCGCCGCGCCAAACCACGGCCACCGAATCGGCCACAGATGCCACGCTCCAACCCGATGCGTTCGTTGACTACTTCAAACGCATGGACCCGACGCAGAAGGGCTTCGTCTATCAGGAAGTTAAGCGTCAGATGCAGGACGACGATGATCGTTCCGCTAAGCCGCACGCTGAAGAGCAAACCGGCGAAGCTTCGGGCGCACACGCCTTTTCCCACCCAACCGCTTCTCATGTCGCCCCCATCCTGCAGGTCCACAACAGCTACGTCATCACGCAGGACGAAGAAGGCGTGCTCATCGTTGATCAGCACGCGCTGCACGAGCGCATGATGTTCGAGACACTCCGGACACGCATCCTCGACCAGGGCCGGCCGCTCGAGTCGCAGCGGTTGCTCGTGCCCGCGACCGTCCCGGCCGACGCTCAACACCAGGCGCTGCTTGACGCGCTCGAACCGCTGCTGCGGGCGCTCGGCATCGAGGCGTCGCCGATGGGCCCCGGCATGGTCGCGGTGCACGCGTTCCCGTCGCTGTTGCTCGGCCGCGGCGTCGAGCCCGTCGCTTTTCTCCGTGACCTGCTCGACCAGACCCAGCAGGGCCACATCGACGCTGACTCATTGCTCGACGACGCCCCACCGCCGCCGATAGGAGAGGAGCAACGCGACGGGCCGTCGGATGGTCCCGAAAACCATTCGCTCCCGCGCCTCAACCCCACCGCGCTCGAGTCGGCGTTGCACGAGGTGCTCGACATGATGTCCTGTAAAGCCGCGATCAAAGCGGGCGACCGGCTCACCGATTCCGAGTTGTCTGAGTTGCTGCGTCGTCGGGAGCAGCTCGAACGCGCGAGCAACTGCCCTCACGGGAGACCGACGTCGCTGCGCCTGACGCTCAAAGACCTCGAGCGCCAGTTCGGGCGGAGTTGAAACACATTTGCGACGGTTTGCCGCGGTCATTTCGCCGCGCGGGCGGCGACGCGGCGGTCGGGCAGTGGGCAGGTCTTGCTCTGGCCGGTGAGGTGTTCGAGCAACTCGTCGAGGTCGACGGTGGCGACCGTCGTCGCGCTGTCGCTCACGGCATACGGCAACACCAGTTTGCCGGCCCACGTCATCGCGCCGCAGGTGTAGACGACGTTGGGCACGTAGCCGTCGCGCTCGTCTTCCTGCGGCACGAGCAGCGGCTGGTCCAGGTGCCCGATCACCCGGCTGGGGTTCTCGAGGTCGAGGAGGCACGCGCCGATGCAGTACTGCCGGACCGGCCCGACGCCGTGCGTGAGCAGCAGCCAGCCACGGTCGGTCTCGATCGGCGGGCCACAGTTCCCGATCTGAACGAACTCCCACGGGTACATCGGGCCGACGAGCTTCTGGGCGTCGTTCCAGAAGTGGACGTTGTCGGACTTCATCAGGAACATGTTCTCGCCGTCGAGCCGGGAGATCATGCGGTAGAAGCCGTCGATCTTCCGGGGGAACAGCCCCATGCCCTTGTTCTGGACGTACTTGCCGTTGAGGGTGTGGATGCTGATCGTGCGGAAGTCTTCGGTCTCGAAGAGCTGCGGCAGGATGCGGAAGCCGTTGTACGCGGTGTAGGTCCCGAAGTAACGGACGGAGCCGTCGTCGTCGGTGAAGCGGGTGAGGCGGACGTCCTCGATACCGCGCGACTCGTTCTCGCTGGTGGGGAAGATGACGATCTCGTCGGCGTTGGAGCCGTCGGGCACGCGGAGGGTGTAGTTGCTGCGTGCCAGCCAGCGCATGTTGGTGGCCGCTTCGTCGAAAGGTCGCGGCGAGTTGGGCCGTGCGCGAACCTCGGTGATCTTGTGGTCGAGCTCGTGGTGACTGAACTGGTCTGGCATCTCGTCGAGGACGACCCGCGCCGCGTCGGAGTAGGCGGCCATCTCGATCAGCTTCAGGAAGAACAGGTGCTTGTCGAACCGCTTGTCGGGGTCGACGCGCATCTTGGCGACGAACCGGGTCGGTGGGTCGAAGGCGATCTCGCCGTGCCGATCGACGACGCCGGTCCGGAACACGATGGAGGAGACGTGCCCCTCGCCGGTCGCGCGAAGCGACATGATGAACCGCAGGGCACCGCTCTCGACGCCGGCTTGATCGGGGTGCGACACGATCGACGGGTTGAACAACGCCGCCGACTCGATGGCGTACTCCATTGTGAAGTACGAGCCCAGCAGCAGCCGGCGGGCCTCGCTGAGTTGCTCGGCCTCGGGCACGTGGTGGGCGATGTAGCCGAAGTGCCGCTTGAAGGTGGCGTCGATCGTGCGGTGGCGCGGCCGGAAGTCGGCGCGGACCTGTGCGAGCAGGCCCTCGACCTGTGGCTCGGAGAGCGCCGCGACCCGGGCAACGATGCTGTGGATGCGCGCCTCGCCGCCGACCTGGAAGAACCGGGCGATCACGCGTTGGTCGTTGGCCTCGAAGCGCTCGGGCAGCCGGCGCACGGCAATGGGGGAAGGGTCGGGCAAGACGGGGGCTCGGTCGGTGGTCCGTGCGGTTTCCGGGGGGACATCCGGGGCAGGCCGATAACCACGATACGCCACGGCCGCCGCGCACGGAACATCGGCCAGTGGACCCGCTCAACTTATCGATTTGTCGGGGTCAACCCGGAACCGTCAGGCCGAGCCGCCGTCGCCAAACAACGCTCGGCCGACGCGGACGACGTTGGCGCCCTCCTCGACGGCGACCTCGTAGTCGTTGGTCATGCCCATCGAGAGGATGTTGAAGGAGTCGTCGGTCCACTCGCTGGTCTTGCAGTCCTCGAAGAGTTCGCGGAGCCGGGCGAACACGGGCCGGCAGTCTTTCGGGTCCTCGTGGTGCGGGGCCATGGTCATCAGCCCCCGGCAGCGCAGGTGCATCATCGAATCGATCTGCTCGAGCAGGTGCACGACCGCGGGGGCGAGCACGCCGGACTTGGTGGTTTCCCCGGAGACGTTGACCTGGAGCAGGACGTCGATGTCGAGGTCGTTCTTGGCGCCGTAGCCGTGCAACTCCTCGGCGAGGCGAAGCGAATCGACGGAGTGGATCAGGTTGACCAGCGGGACGACGTGCTTGACCTTGTTGCGTTGCAGGTGCCCGATCATGTGCCAGCGGGCGCGTTCGGGGGCCGAGTCGTCTTTGGACGACGCGTTGCCCAGCGTCTTCTTGCGGCCGAGATACTCCTCGAGCTGCGGGACGCGCTGCTGCATCTGCTGGGCCTGGCTCTCGCCGAAGTCCATGTGTCCGAGGTCGGCGAGCTGGCGGACCTGGTCCATCGCGGCGTACTTGGTGACCGCCACCATGACGACGTCGTCCGCGTTGCGCCCGCTGCGCAGCGCGGCTTCGGCGATGCGGTCCTGCACGGCGCGGTAGGCCTCTTTCAGCTTCGCCGGGGTGGCGGACTTGTTGGCGGTTCGGCTGGCGGTCATGCGGGGCATGTTACCCGGTGCCGGTTTGAAGCACACCCGTTCACGGGCTCAGGGCTGAACACGTTTCGATAGTTCGAGTGCCTGTGCCGTGTCGGTCACCCGGCCTTCGAGTTGCGCGTCGTACACGGCGTCGAGGACAGTCTTGAACGCGGGGCCGGGCGTGAAGCCGGCGGCGATCAGGTCGTCGCCCCTCAGCAGCGGATCAGGGGCGAGGCCGACGCCGTCGCGCTCGAGTTGCTGGCGGTCGGCGTCCAACGCGTCGCATTGGTCGGCAGTGAGTTGACCGGCACGGGCGGCGAACATGGCCTGGCACCAGCGCGGGTGGGCGTAGGCACGCTTGCGTTCCGCGACCGGCTGATCGATCAAGGTGGGGCTGCGTCTGAGTAGGCGGCGCGTGTCTCGCAACGCGACACTCTCGTCGTTGCTCAGGCACAGTTGTGCCCGTAGCGAGAGTTCGTGCCTTCCGTGCGTCAACGCGTCGCCGAGCCAGGCGATCAGCCGGGTGGCGTAGTCCGCCGCTTCACTGATACCCGTGAGTGCCGTCGAGTTGGCGAGCGGATTGAGCGACCGGCCGAACACCGGTTCGGACAGGCCGAGCGACTCGACCAAGGCGGCGCCCTGGGCGGCCTGATGGCACGGGGGCGTGGCGATCATCCGTCGGGCTTCGTCACCGATGCGCTCGCGAGCGGTGTCGGCGAGCTTCGGCGCGTGTTCCTTGATCGCGTCGGCCGTGTGTGGTTCGATGCTGAACCCAAACCGCGCCGCAAAGCGCACGGCCCGGAGCATCCGCAGGTAGTCCTCGGAGAAGCGACGTTCCGGGTCGCCGATCGCGCGGATGAGTTTGGCATTCAAGTCGGCTCGGCCTCCGACGTAGTCGATCACGCCGTCGGCATCCGCGTCGGGGTTGCGGTTCTTGGCGTGGGTGGGGTCCTCGAACAGGCCGTTGATGGTGAAGTCGCGGCGCTGGGCGTCGTGCTTGGCGTTGGTGAAGGTGACGCGGTCGGGGCGCCGGCCGTCTGAGTAGTCGCCGTCGGTGCGGAAGGTGGCGACCTCGGTGGTGATTCGCTGCTCGCCGTGGCCGTGATAGACGAGGACGACGCCGAACGCGGCGCCGACGGCGTTGGACCGGCGAAAGAGTCTTTGCACCAGGTCCGGGGGCGCATCGGAGGCGACGTCGTAGTCCTCGGGTTCCAGGCCGAGCAGTTGATCACGGACGCAGCCGCCGGCGAAGTAGGCGACATGACCGGCCTCGCGTAACGTTGTGACGATGTCCAGTGCGGCGTCGCGGGGCGTCGGGTTGTCGCGGTTGCCGGCCACGGCGCGAGTGTACGGCGGGGGCAATCCGGACGCGGGGTGAACGGGGCGGGGTTGAGATTCGTCTTGTTGGTGGGGTGGGCCTACCGACCGAAGTTGTCACCCCGGTTGGTCATGTCTGCGTAGGGTGTTCGGTGCGTTTCGTTGGCGAAAGGAGGCCGTATGTCCCTGGCGTTCCCCGAGGTGTTGCCGGCCCGGCTGGATGAGGCGGGGCGGATCGCGGTGGACTTCGACTGCGTGGCGTGCGGGTACAACCTGCGGGCGCAGCGGCCCGGCGAGGCGTGTCCGGAGTGCGGCAGGGCGATTTCGGCCGAGGCGCAAGCGCAGCGGTGGGAGGACGCCGACTCGGGCTACCGGCAACGGGCGGCGGAGGGCACGCGGTGGCTGAGTTGGGGCGTGGCGGCGGCGATGCCGTTGGTGTACCCCGGGCTGGTGGTGATGGCAGCGGCGGTGTGGCGGCTGACGGGCCGGGAGCCGGGCGCGAAGGAGCGGTGGGCGCAACGGAATGGCCGGCTGCTGGCACGTTGGCTGGTGGTGCTGGGCGTGCCGGCGGCGATCGGGTCGGTCGTGTGGGCGGCGGTGAAGTTCAACGCGGCGAACGGCTTAGGCGGCGAGTGGCGGCTGACCGACACGCTGCTGACCGGGACGCACACGGCGGTGTTCCTGGGGCTGATGTTCGCGTGGCGGCACGTGTTCGATCTCGCGGCGCGCGCCGACGGCGTCGAGGCGGCACGGACGCTGCGTCGGCTGTGGCGGCGGTACTTTTATGTGCTGCTGTTTGTGGCCGGGGTCGGGCTGGCGGTCAACGCGTACGACTCGCTCGACGGCGACCGCTGGCTGCCCGGCGGGTTGTGGCTGGCCCCGGCGGTGCTGGCGCTGGTAGCGGCGGTGATGACGGCGTTGTGGTGGCAGACGCTGAACGCGACGCGGAGGCTGGCCAGTGTGCTGGGAGAGGGCGCGTAGTGGAAACGCGGCGACCCCGTCGCCGCGTTGCAGCGATGGCCGTTAATGGCCCTCGTATTGGTATTCCTGCGTCTGACCGGAGTCGCGGCGGCGTTTGGGACTACCTTCGCCGCGTTGTCGGCGTTCTTCGCGGAGGCCGGGGAAGCGGGGGAGGTCTTTTCCTTCGAGCAAGCGCTGGGTGCGTTGCTCGATCAGGTCACGCTTGTTGCGGTCGCGTTCGTCGTGCGCGTCTTTGAGCGCTTCGATGCGGGCTTCGAGGCGTTCGAGTTCGAGGGCACGGATCTCCTGTTGCACGTCGAAGTGCTCTTCGACGACGTCGTCGAGCGTGTCGGTCAGGTCGTCGGCCGCGTTGTCGTCGCCTTCCTCGGCGGCGGAACGGGCTTCGGTGGCCAGGACGACGCTGCGTTTGAACAAGCGGAGGTCGCGGACGCGCAGGTCGTACATCTCGGGGTCGTCGTTGCGGAGGCGGACCAGGCGGGTGACTTCGGGGAAATGGCGTTGGATGGCCATCATGCGTAAGCCTGGGCGTTCGTCGCCGGCGTTGCGGAGGCGGTCGGCCATCCTGGGGTCGAGGTCGTCGAGGACGGCGAGGACGTCTTCGAACTGCCCGGCCATCTGGTCACGGCGCTCCCGGAAGCTGCCGGGCCCGCCGCGTCGTGGGCCGCGGTCGTCACCAGCTTGATCGGGTCGTTCGGAGAACGCGTCGTCCGTGATCGACCGGCCTTGCCCGGCGTGGCCGGGGGCGCGTGCCGGGCGTTCCTCGACTCGGTCGCGTGCGTCGGCGTCGGGTTGGGCGAGCAGCCACGGCGTCGCGGCGAGCAGCACGCACGCGGCGGCGGCCGCGGCCAGGCACCGGCGGATGGAACGGCGGGGTCGTAAGGGTTGGCGGGTGGTCATGGTCGGGTCCCCACACGGCGGTCAGGCGGATTCATGCCGGCTCATCGGTCAGATCATCGGCTAGAACGTCGCGTCAGCCGGGCTCGAAATCGTGTCGAGTTCGCGCTGCAGGTCGGCCGCGCCGCTGGACCAGAACGCGTCGTCGGCGGTCAGTGCCAACTGTGTCTCCAGGTCGGCGAGCTCGGCGTCGAAGGCGGAGTCGGCGTCGGTGTTCCAGCCGGTTGCGGCGGCGGGCTCGAGCACGCGCTGGGTGGTCTGGGACCAAGCGTCGAGCGTAGGCTGGAGCTCGGCTTCGAGGTCGTCGGCGACGGCGATTTGCGACGGGCCGGGGTCGGGGCGGTCGCCGGGGTTGGGCGACACCTTGCCGAACGGCAATACCAGCGCGACCGTCCCGAGCGCGAGCACGGCGGCGATGCCCCACGCCAGCACCGGGCCGATTCGAGCGAGCACGGGGTTGGGGATGTACGTCGGCACGGGCGCTTCTGTCGCCGCGTCGGAGGGGCTTTGTTGGGCTTGGAGAACAGCGTCGAGCG
>JANQPR010000106.1 GCA_028285385.1 Phycisphaera sp. | reverse complement strand
GCGTGCGGCGCGCGGTGCTCGCCGGCGACTGGTACCTCGACGACAACCCCGACGCGCTGGCGTACTACAACCGCGTGCTCCGCTGCCCCGACCACGACGCGGAGCGCACCGACGTGTTCAGCTACGCCCAGAACGTCTACTTTTCGCTGGATCCGGCGCGCGTGCCGGAGGACGCCGTGCTCCAGGGCCGCAAGTACTGGGACCAAGCCTGGGTCCCCCGCCCGGCCGACACGGTGATCCTGGGCGAGGCCGCCGGCGGCAGCAACCATGTCATGGCCCACTTCTGGGCGCTGGGGCTCGCCCCCCCCGGCGACGGCGTCGCGCTCCGCCACGACCAGCGTTTCAGTGCCGTCTACGCCGATGGCCACGCCGCCGCCGCCGCCCTCGGAGACACGTTCGACACCGACACGGGCTTGGACCGTTGGCACCCCGGCGAGTAGAGCCTGCCGGTTCCTTTGATCGCGGTTGCGGTTCGCGCCTCACGGCCAGACGACGACCTCGCGCTCCAGGCGGACGCCGAACTGGTGTTCGACCTCGTCGGCGACTTCCTGCATCAACGTGATCACGTCGTTCGCGGTGCATCCTGGCTCAGCGACGATGAAGTTCGCGTGGACGTCGCTGACGCTGGCCTTGCCGACGGCCTTTCCCTTGAGCCCTGCCTTGTCGATCAACTTCCCGGCCGGTTCGGCGACGTCCGGCGGCGGGTTCTTGAAGCTGCAGCCGGCGCTCTTGTCGCCCATCGGCTGCGTGTTCTTCTTGAAAAAGAAGATCTCCTTCATCCGCTTGTTGAGCTCGTCGGGGTCGGTTTCGTCCATCTCGAACTCGACGTCGAGGATGAACGGCGCCACGATGTTCGTCTTGCGGTACTCAAAACTCAGGTCGTCGCGGTCCCGGTAATAGACCTGCCCCTCGGCGGACATGAGCTGTACGCGCGACACCGCCTCGCCGATGTCGCCGAACGCCCCGCCGGCGTTCATCCGAACCGCCCCGCCCACTGTCCCGGGGATCCCCGCGATGTGCACGAGCCCGTCGAGCCCGGCCTTGCACGTCGCGGTCACCAGCGAGAACAAGTCGACGCCCGGCCCGGCGGTCAGCTTCCGGCCCTCGATCCTGACCTGCTTGAAGTTGTCGTCGTCGAGCCGGACGACGACGCCGTCCACGCCCTCGTCCGCGACGAGCAGGTTCGCCCCGCCGCCCATGACGTAGACCGGGACGCCCTTGTCGTTGCAGCGTTCGACCACGGCCGAGAGCTGCGCCGTGTTGCTCGGGTGGGCAAGCATCGCGGCGGAACCGCCGCAGCGGTACCAGGTTTTGCTGCCGATCGGGGCGTCGGGTTCGACGCGGACGCTCAAGTCGTCAAGCAGCCCCGGGTCGGTCTGAAACTTCGTGTCGGGCATCCGTGGCCTCAGGCCGGTCAGTACTCGAAGCCGCTCTCGCGCAGCCGGACGATCGGCTCGCCGCCGAAGCGTGCCGCGGAGATGATCCGGCCGACGAACAGGTCGTGGTCGCCCTCCACATCCATGTGGCACGACAGCTCGCACTCGACGTAACCCACGGAGGTTTTCAGGATCGGTAGGCCCACTTGACGCGGGTGAACCAACTCAAAGCCGAGGAACGGGTCTTCGTGTGGCTCGGGCTCCTGGCTGAACTTGCGGTGCATCACGCGGTCGGCGTCGCCGATCTGGCACAGCGCGAACCGGCGCGACTCGCTGATCAGCGGCATGATCGCCTTGCCCTTGGCGATCGCGACCGTGACCATTGCTGGCTCGAAGCACATTTGCTGCACCCAGCCGACGAGCATGCCCATCCGGCGCTCTTCCTGGTCGGACGTGAGCACCCACACCCCGCCGGGGAGGTTGGCCAGGGCCGCCCCGATCGGTTCGCGCTGCTCGGGGGTAACGGTGATGTCGTTGCGGTCGGCCATGAAACGCTCGCCGAAAGACCTGCCCACCCGTCACGGACCTACCGCATCACCCACGATCAAACTACCCCACCACCGGCAGACATGCAATGCCGCCTGGTACGGCCACTACGATGCGGCCATGCGTTACGACACGGTGATTTTCGACCTCGACGGCACGCTGCTGGACACCCTCGACGACATCGCCGCGGCGGGCAACCACGCGATGTCCGCCGTCGGTCGCCCGACGCACGACCGGGAGGCCTATCGGCGGCTCGCCGGCCAAGGCCGGGACTGGATGCTAGAGAAAGCCTTAGGCCCGGAGCACCAGCACCTTTTCGAGAAGGCCAAAGCCGCGCACGCCGCTTACAACGCCGACCGCCTCGGCAAGAACACTCGACCGTTTCCGGGCGTCCCCGACCTGTTGGAAGCCTTGAAGCAGCGTGACCTGAAACTCGCCGTGCTCAGCAACAAGCCGCACTCCTATACGCTACGTGAAGTCGCGGAACAGTTCCCCGCCGGCACGTTCGACCTCGTCATTGGCCACCGCGACGGCTACCCTGTCAAGCCCGACCCGACCTCGGCGCACGAGATGGTCGAGTCGCTCGGGACCTCGGCCAACCGGGTGGTCTACGTCGGCGACACCGCCGCGGACATGCAGACCGGAAGGGGCGCGAGCTTCTTCGCCGTTGGCGTGACGTGGGGGTTCCGGGAACGTGGTGAGTTGGAGCGCAGCGGTGCCGACTACATCGTCGACAAGCCGCGAGACGTTGTCGCGGCCCTGTCGGCTGAACCGGCCGATCCAACCGCACTCACGCTCGAGGATGTCCACCTGTCCGATCACGAGCCCGGCGAGTATGGCCCGTATCTCGCCGGGTTCCGGGCGGTCCGGATGGTTGACGCGACCAGCCGGATTCGGGGGCACCTGGTTTGGCGGGTTGGCATCGATTACCACGTCGAGATCACGGACATCGGGGTGGATCAGCCCTTGGACCGCCGGCGGGGTGTGGGGACCCGGCTGATGCACGAAGGCTTGGCGAGCGTCCGCCGCTACTACCGTGACGTGCTGAAACGCCCGTTGCAACGGGTGTATCTGTTTTGTGATGCGCCCAACACTGCCGCCCGTGAGTTCTACGAGTCACACGGGTTCGTCTGTCAGGCCACGGTCCCTGGCTTGGTCACCTACTGCGAGGCGGCGATCTACGTCTTGGACTGTGCATCGGACGAAGGCCAATCCGGGACCTCGTCAAGCAGCGCGAGCCAGTCGGCGTAGCGGTACGCGATGTCGTGCCTGCGGTGCAGTTCGCGCAGCTCGTTCAGGTAGTGCTCATACAACACTTGCTGCCAGTCTTGCGTGCCTTCCTGGCAGAAGAAGACCCGGCAACCGAGCGGCCGGATTGCGTGGACCGTGCAGCGCCTGTCCGCCTGGTAGGGGCAAACGTCGGACAAGGCGGGGCGAGGGTCGTCGCACGCGGCCGGCGCCAGGACCGTTAGCGCCAGTGCAGCATCTGTCTGAATGGTCTCGGACAGGCTGCGGGCGCGGGCGACTGAGGCTTGACGGACGAACCACGCCACCTCGAGCGCCGTGACGTAGAGCCGGTGCCCGTACGAACCGAAGTTGCAGCATTTGCCTGACTGCCAGCACGTCGGCCCGTGGGCGGCGATGTCGGCGTCGAGCCTCGCGTAGAGCGAACGGATCGCTTCGTCGACCTCGGGATGGCGTGCGGCGTCGGACCAACCCTGCCAGGCGTCGGTATCTACATCAGGGCTCGGAGCGCGCGTTGGCATCGTCCGTTTCACTGTCGGAGGACTCAAGTTTAAGCTCGGCGTCCGGTTCGCCTTCTTGCGGCGCGTCGTCGTTCCACGGCTTTGGGTACGGACGCTCGGCGTCCCGGAACTCGGCGTGCATCACTTGCCCGCCGGCCTGCGCCGTCCATCCCAGAAACCACGCCGAGGTCAGCACCCCCAACACGCACAGCAGCCCGAAGACGGCCCTCACCTTGTCGCTGCCGAAGCTCAGCAGCAGGCACAGCACGGCGAACCCGCCGGTGACGTAGACCACCTTGGCGGTCAAGTCGGCGCGGTCTCCGTGCGTGTGCATCCACGCCTCGCCCGGGGAGTCGACGAACTCGGCCAAGTCGCCATGCTCGACAAGTTCTTCGGCCTCTTCGCCGGACCACATCACGACACCGGTCGTGCCGGCCGCGATCACGACCAGCAGCAACCCGGCGTTCAGCGACGCGCGGCTGCGCGTGATCACGCCGATCAGGATCGGCACCAACGCCGCCAGCAGCAGGAACACTGGGGCGTGGTTCAAGACGACGTGCAGGTATGCGGGGTCAGACATCGGGCCTCCCGTGCAAGGTGGGCTCAGTACCGGCCGGGTCTTCAAAGCCCCGGTGGGTTCTCGCTCAGCCGGATGCGGATCTGCTCGACCGGCACAAAGTTTCCGCCGCTTTCGTCGGGCATCTTCATCCCCGGGCAGTGCTTCGCCGCCTCCCGCCACGCGCGCGGGCTGCCCAGGTTGCTGTCCCAGAACGGCCACGTCCGACACTGCGTCGGGCGGACCGGGTAGATGCTGCACCCCGCCTTGCCGTCCTCGTCCCGCGTCAGGAACACACAGTCGTACTTGCCCTTGCGCTTCGTCTCTTCGAGCGTCCACCGGCCGTGCTTCTTCACGGCGTAGTCCCGGTAGAACTCCGCGAGATCGACGCCGAGGAACTCCGCGATCTGGTGCCCTTCGACCTCGTCGAACCAGACGTAGCCGGGCGGCCCGGTGCAGCAGTTCCCGCACTGCGTGCACTCGAACCGAAGCCCCGGCGCGTACCACGGCGGCGCCTCGGTCGCGACGGGTTGTCCGGCCGGAGTCGTCGGCATCGCGAGATGATACCGGCGCCCGGAAAACCCGTGTTCAACCGGGCAAGATCGCTCCGCCGTCGCCGGCGCTGCGTTTAGCGAGGTCGTCGGCGACAACGATCTGGTCGAGGATCATGATCTTCTGCCAGATCTTCTGAGACAGCCCGGTGGTCAGCCGTTCGATCTCGTCCACGGCACGCAACACGACCTCATCCTGCAGGTCCTGCAAGTACAGCACCGACACCTTGCCTAGCAGCGACAGCATCTCCGAGCAGAAGTCGAGGTACCGGCCCATCTGGTAAGGGGTCAAGTGATCGACCGCGGGGCTGCCGTCTTCCAGCGTGATCAGCTCTTTGTGTACCAGGCGTTCCGGGTCCTTGGTGAGTTGGTGCATGTCGATGACGTGGGCCAGGACGCGCAGCTCCTGCAACGCCCGCAACGCGCGTCGGCGCTTGAGCCGTTGCTCGACCGTGATGAGGAACAAGATCAGCACGCCGAGGTAGACGACCGTGCTGATCGCGGCGTCAATTCCTTCGAGCATGCTGAACGCGTCCGCTTTGTCATCGAAGTGCAGGTAGGTGATGGCGATCTTGACCAACACGACCAGCATCGAGACGAGCACCAGAGCGACCGCGACGCGCAGCGGCACGTTCCGGCGAGCGAGGATCTCGGTCTCGTTGATCGCGGTGGCGGCAGCTTCGCGGAGTTGTTGGGCGACTTCGTTCAACCCGCGGCCGGGCAAGCGCCACTGGATCCGCTCGATCAGCAGGTCGATCGTCATCACGATCCGTTCGGACCGCAGCGTCGCGGGCACGTGGGCGGCGGCGGGTTTGCCTTCCGGGCGGGACACGACGCCAAGATACGGCATCGCGAAGCGGGCCCGTTATTCGCCAAGCGAATCGAGCAGTTTCGCCTCGTCCCAGACCTCGACGCCGAGCTTCTCGGCCTTGGTCAGCTTCGAGCCGGCTCTCTGACCGGCAATCAACAAGTCCGTCTTCTTGCTGACCGACCCGGTCACGTTGGCACCGAGCGCTTCGAGCTTCTCGCTGAGTTCCGGGCGGGTAAAGCGCTCGAGCGTGCCGGTCAGAACGACGGTCTTGCCGGCCAAGGGCGAGTCGACGTCGGTCGGCGGCGACGCGGTTTCTTCCGTGAGGCCGACGCCCGCGTCGCGTAACTCGTCGATCACGCGCTGCCCGGCGTCGCTGTCGAGGAACTGCCGGACCGACACAGCGGTGATCGGGCCGATGTCCTCGACCTCGGCGATGGCCTCCGCGTCCGCATCCAGCAGCTCATCGATGCTGCCGAAACGCTGGGCCAACGCCTTGCCGGCCGAGCTGCCCACCTGCCGGATGGTCAGTGACGCCAGCACCCGGGCCAGGCCGCGCGACTTGGCGTCCTCGATTCCCGCGAGCAGGTTGTCAACCTTCTTCTCGCCCATGCGTTCGAGCCCGAGCAGGTCGTCCCGGCGTTCGTGCAGCCGGAAGATGTCGCCGATGCGTCCGAGCAATCCCGCGTCGACGAGCTGGTGCACGGTCTTCTCGCCGAGCGCGTCGATGTCCATCTGGTTCCGGCTAGCGAAGTGGATCAGCCGTTCGCGCAGCTGAGCCGGGCAGTCGGGGTTGGGGCAATAACGGCCGGTTTCTTTGGCGTTGTCTTCGTCCGACTCGGTTTCAACCAGAACGGGCGTGCCGCACACCGGGCACTCGACAGGAGGTTCAACGTGCCTGGCGTTCTTCGGCCTCTCCGCCAACACCGGTTCGATGACCTGCGGGATGATCTCGCCGGCCTTCTCGATGACGACGGTGTCGCCGAGACGGACGTCCTTGCGGGCGACCTCGCCGTAGTTGTGCAGCGACGCGTGTCGGACCGTCGTGCCCGCCACGACCACCGGGTCCATGACGGCGCGGGGCGTGATCTTGCCGGTCTTGCCGACCTGTGGTTCGACGTCCCGGAGCACGGTCGTCGCCCGCTCGGCCGGGAACTTGAAGGCGATGCACCAGCGGGGGGCCTTGCTGGTCGCGCCGAGCCGTTGCTGCAGGTCGAATCGGTTGACCTTGAGGACGACCCCGTCGGTCGCGTAGCCGAGTTCTTTACGGTCTTGGTCAAAGCGCTGGACGTAGTCCCACGCGGCGTCAAGGCCCTGTACTGTCTCGATGCCCGGGTTGGTGGGCAGTCCGAACGCGCGGAACGCTTCAAGCAACTGGCCGTGTGTCTCAAACCAATCATTGGGTTCCACTTCTCCGGGGCCATGAGCGAAGAAGCGTAAGCCGCGTACGACTTTGGCTGGGTCCTTCTGTTTGAGCGATCCGGCCGTGGAGTTGCGGGGGTTCATGAACAACTCGAGGCCGTCGGCTTCGCGTTGCTGGTTGACCCGGCGGAACACCTCGTCGGGCATATAGACCTCGCCGCGCACCTCGAAGACGGCCGGCGCTTCCCGTTCATTTTGCTGGAGCACAAGCGGGATCGCCTGAATCGTCCGGGCGTTGTGGGTGACGTCGTCGCCCTTGCTGCCGTCGCCGCGGGTTACGGCCCGGGCCAGCCTGCCGTCCTCGTAGCGGAGTGAGAGTGCGACGCCGTCGACCTTCGGTTCGGCAATAAACCCTCCATCCATCGCGAAGCCGCTGTCGTGTGCCCGATGCGCCAAGTCACGGGCCTTCTGAAACTCTTCAAGATCCGGAAGGGAGGTTTCAGAGCTATTGACCGACGCTTCTTGCAGCGAGTCCAACTTCTCGTTGAAGGCTTTTCTTGCGGTGGCGTCTGCGTCAGCCTTCAGGGCCTGGTAGTCGGGGTCGACCTCTTTCCATGTGCTGAAGAACCACGCTTGCAGCTCCGCGCGATCGTAGGTGTTGTCGATGGACAGCATCGGGACTGTATGCGACACGGTCCGGAAGCCCTCGATCGGTTCGCCCCCGACACGCTGGGTAGGCGAATCGTCGGTCTTGAGCTGCGGGTACTCGCCCTCGAGGTCCTGCAGTTCACGCAGCAGCGCGTCGTACTCGGCGTCGGTGATCGTTGGCTGTGCGTCGACGTGGTACCGGCGGTTGTGTTCGCGCAGCTGAGCACGCAACTCGTCGACGCGCTGTTGGGCCTGCTTCGTCGGCTCGGGCATGGGCGGATGGTATCCGGGGCGGCGTGGCGGCCGGTTGACAGCCCCATCGGTACACTGGGTTGATGTTGCGTGGCGTCCGGTTGTCGCTGGCGAACAAGTGCCAGCTGTTGTTCGGGTTGGCGGTGGTGCTGATCCTGGGCGCCGCGTTGACGGTAGCGGGTTGGCGGATGCAGACGCTCGTCGAGCAGGGCCCGCAGCGGCGGGCGCAAGACCTGGCAGAGCTTTATCTGGCCGGTCAGATCGACTTCGCGGCGCCGGGGCAGATGGCGGCCGAGGTGGACCTCCCCGCGGACGACGAGGCCCCGTCGTCGCCGGTCCGGGTGGACTCGGCGGGTGTGATCCTCAACGCGGTCGACGCGACCGATTTCGAGCGGGTCACGCCGACCAACCCGTTCCTGGCTGAGGCGGTCGAACGGTTCACCAACGCGCCCGACTTGGTCGAGCGGTTCGAACCGGCGTACGACCGCGAGGGGCGGTTGTTCTTCCGGTACGCCCACGCGATCCGGGCCAAGCCGACCCCGGACGCCGCCGCCGAGGGGGAGGCCGGGAGCACGCCGGGGGAACTCGTGGGCGTGCTGCTGATCCAGTTGCGCGACGCGGACGTCGCGATCCAGCAGACGCTCAACCGCATCTACACGATCGCGGCGTGGTTGGTGGCGGGTGTGCTGGCAATCGGCGTGTTCTGGTTCATCCTCACCCGCCTGATCCTCTCGCCGGTGCGCGTGCTGCGCGGCTACGCCGAGCGCGTCAGCGAGGGCGACCTGTCGATCCGCAGCGACATCAACACCGGCGACGAGTTCGAGCAGCTCTCCGACGTGTTCAACACCATGCTCGAGAACCTCAAGAGTAAACAGGATCAGCTCTCGGGCGTGAACAAGACACTCGACCTGAAACTCGTCGAGATGGCCGAGAGCAACGTCGCGCTGTACGAGGCGAACAAGGTCAAGGGCGAGTTTCTGGCGAACGTGTCGCACGAGCTGCGGACGCCGTTGAACTCGATCATCGGGTTCGCGGAGGTGTTGCAAGAGACACTCGCCGATCGCACCGGGCCCGTCGACGAGAAGCGGAAGCGCTACGCGACGAACATCATCACCAGCTCGCGCCGGCTGCTGGACCTGATCAACGAACTGCTGGACTTGGCGAAGATCGAGGCCGGGCGGATGGAGCTGCGGCTGTCGACCGTGAGCCTGCGCGACACGGGCGAGGGTCTGGTGTCGCTGATGACGCCGCAGGCTCAGAAGAAAGACATCGCGCTGCGTCTGAAGATGCCCGCCGACCTGCCCATGGTCGAGACCGACGCGGGCAAGCTGCAGCAGGTGCTGTTCAACTTCCTGGCCAACGCGATCAAGTTCACGCCGCCGGGCGGGACGGTCACGCTGTCGGCGTCGAAGCAGCCGGCCGAGTCGGGCAACGGCGCCGCCGACCGCCGGGCGTTTGTCCGGGTCGCCGTGAGTGACACCGGCCCGGGCATCGCGCCCGAGGACCACCAGCGCATCTTCGAGAAGTTCGTCCAGCTCGACGCGACGGAAACGAAGACCCACACCGGTACCGGGCTGGGCCTGACAATCTCGGCCGAGTTGGTGGACCTGCTGCGGGGCCGGGTCGAGCTCGACTCCACGCTCGGGAGCGGCGCGACCTTTGCGGTCGTCTTGCCGGTTGTGTTCTACAAGCCCGATGAAGTCATCCCCCGGCCCAGATCGGCCGAAGAGCCAGGAAGCGACGCGGGCGATGCGCCGGCCACCGCGCCGCCGTCCGCCGCCTCGACGCCGCCTTAACCCGCTACAATCCATTGTCAGCCCATCGCACCACGTCGCGAGCACGTCCGAAACGAGGACACCCATGGGACTTGAAGCCGCCCTGCCCGCTGAGGGCTTCATCACGACCCGGTTGCAAAAAGTGATCAACTGGGCCCGCCGGTCCAGCGTCTGGCCGATGCCCTTCGCCACCGCCTGCTGCGGGATCGAGCTGATGGCCACCGCCTCCTCGCGGTATGACTTGGCTCGGTTTGGCGCCGAGGTGATGCGCTTCTCGCCCCGGCAGGCCGACCTGATGCTGGTGGCCGGCCGGGTGTCCGTGAAGATGATGCCCGTCCTCCAGCGCATCTACCAGCAGATGGCCGAGCCGAAGTGGGTCGTCTCGATGGGGGCTTGCGCCTCGACCGGCGGCGTCTTCGACACCTACGCCACCGTCCAGGGCATCGACCAGTACATCCCCGTCGATGTCTACGTGCCCGGCTGCCCGCCCCGACCCGAGACCCTGATCGAGGGCATCATGGCCATCCAACGCATCATCGACGAGGACGGCATCCCTCCCACGGGCCCGGACGGCCTCCGACAGCCCCTGGGCGTCGTCGTTGAGCCGACCTACACCCCCCTGCCTCAGCCCGTGCCGTTGACCGTCGGGGCGAACTGAGCAGCTTCGTCGGCTAGAAACTCGGGCCCACCGCCCTGCCTAAACCAGTGAACTGAGGTCCTGCCGGACTTGGCGGTTGGATTTGTGTGGTTACACTGATTGTTATGAAAGATTTCACGGGTGCGACTCACGCAACGAGGTCGGTGCGGCGGCTGGCTGCCTTGATCGGGCTGGCCGTGGCAAGCTCCGCCGGGGCCACCGCCACCGCCCTTGTCCACGGCGTCGACGTCTCGCAGTGGCAGTACTTCATCAACTGGCCGCAGTTCGTCAGCCAGAACCAGATCGACTTCGCCTTCATCAAGTACACCGACAGCAGCTCGCTGATCGACCCCCGGGCGAGCCGGAACGTGACGCTCGCGGCGCAGGAGGGCGTGCCGTTTGGCGTGTACCACTTCGCCACGCCGTTCGCGGTGGACCGCAACGCGTCACAGAACTTCTTCTTCAACGACGCCGTGCAGGAGGCTGAGTGGTTCGTGCAGAACGCCGGCGCGTACATGGGCCAGGGCTACCTGCCGCCGGTGCTTGACATCGAGTGGGGCGAGGCCGCCGGCCGGACGCGCCTCACCGGCTGGGCCGACCTCTTCCTCGACACCGTCGAGGACCTCACCGGCGTGCGTCCCATCATCTACGCCAACCAGTACTGGGCCACCACGTTTCTGACCGCGAGCCAACTCGATACCGAGCTCTGGATCGCCCGCTGGACCGAGGACCCCAACGTCGGCCCGTCCAACATCGGCGGCTGGGACGACTGGCTGTTCCACCAGTACACCGCGTCACTGGTCATGCCCGGCGTCACTGGCAACACGGTCGACGGCAACGTCTTCAACGGCACCCTCGACGACCTCTTTGCGCTCGTTGACCCCGTCGTCATCCCCGAGCCGACGGCGATTGCGCTGGTCGGTCTAGGCCTGTTCGGAGCGCGTCGACGCCGGCAACACAAATCTAACTGAGACCGACGCAGCGTTGGCTATCGACGGGAGGCGCTGTGGCCACGCAGCCCGGCCCGCTCGAGCAGTGCCAGCGTCAGCACGACGGCCAGCGTCTGCCCGGCGACCAGCGCGGCCTGCCACGGCTCCAGCCGCGCCATCATCACGCCGCCGATCCCCGTCGCGACGGTCGCCAGCACGATCACGGATACCGCCGCCCCGCGCGACAGGCCCAGCTTCACTAGTCGGTGCGAGAAGTGATTCCGGTCTCCGGCCATCGGGCTGCGCCCCGACCGCAGCCGGATCATGGACACCGACACCAAGTCGTACAACGGCACCGCGAAGATCACCAACGGCGTCAAAATCCCGTGCCAACCCCCGCTCGGTGCCAGCGCCCCCGTCTCCGCCGACCCGGGCAGCGCGACGTACGTCGTACGCACCGAGATCACGGCGAGCAGCAGCCCGACCACCAGCGACCCGCCGTCGCCGAGGTACAGCCGCGCGGGCGGTCGGTTGTAACGCAGAAACCCCAGCAACGCTCCGAGCAACACCGCCGACAGCGACGCGACAAACCACTGGTGGTTCAGTAGCGTCGCCGCGAGGAACACCGACGCGATGACCGCCGCAACGCCGCCGCTCAAGCCGTCCATGTTGTCCAGGAAGTTGAACGCGTTCGTGATCGTCACGATCCAAAGCACCGTGACTCCCACCGACACGGCCGGCAGCAAAGCCCACCACCCGCCCGCGTCCTCCGGCCCATCGAAGTCCAGCACCCGGCTGCCGCCCGACGTCGCCACCGCGACCGCCACCGCGACCTGGACGAGCAGCTTCGTCCACGGCCCCAGCGGCTTGCGGTCGTCAAACAACCCCATCACGTGCACGACCGCGAGCGCTCCGAGCACCGTGCCGCCGATGGCCGTGGTCCGCTTCAAGCCCGGCAGGTGCGAAGCCACGGCGTCGCCCAGAGTGCCCAGCACCGGCCACCACCCCGCGGGCACAAACCACACCGCCGCGATCGCCGCCGCCATCGGCAGCGCCACCGCCCAGAACACCGCGATCCCGCCCACGTTCGGCACCGCCGGCTTGTCCTCCTTGTGCGCCTCCCGCCCCGCCGCGTCCAGCAGCCCCCACCGCCGGCCGGCCGCCAGCATCAGCGCGCACCCCGGCCACGCCAAGCCGAACCCCGCCACGACCATCGCCAGACAGACCCACAGCATCTGAACAGTTTGACGGCAAACCAAAGGCCGTGCGAGTCGAGCGCGCCGACAATCAAACGTCCGAGTTGCGCACGCCGTCGTCAATCCGCGTCGAGTTCAACAACCTCGCCGATCGACGTGAACGCCAGTCGCGCCAGCACCGCTCCCACGCCCAACCCCAGCAACGCCGCCGCGGCCCGCCGGTACCAGCGCAACTGATCACGATGCCGCTCGACTGCTTCCGCGACCTGCAACGTTATATCAACGACCGGATCGAAAGCATCGGTCTTGAAATCCACCACCTCCGCTCGCGTCGGCTTCCCGGCATGGCCTTCCCACCAGACCACCCGGTCGATCACGCCGTTCACGACGCGTGGCAAGCCGTCCGGCCCTGGTTCGCCTTCCGCCAGCGAGAACGCCCGCTCCCGCCAGACGCCTGCCGCGCCTCGTCGACGAAACACGTCACGCACCGCCGGCTGCCGAAGCGCACGCTCGAGATGCTCGGCCGCGGCCGGGTCATCGGCTCGCAATGCATCAAGTTTCTCCGTCAGCTTCGCGAGTTCCTTGTCGTCATCCAGAAACGCCAGTTGTTCCCACGCCGTGTGCAGACGGCGGCCAAACAACACCCCGGGGCTCGTTGGCGAGAACAGCGACTTAACCTCAACCGGATCCGTCGCCGCTCCCGATGGCCGCGTCACACGGCCTACACCACGGCTTCGGGTCAAGGGCCAGGTGCCGCGGACCGTCGCGTTCGGTTGTACCTCACCGGGTTCCGCAACCGTCGTCTTTGTGGGGTCTTCCGCTTCGTTTCGGTTCGTCTGCACAGCCGGCAACCCGCCGCGATGAGCTACGGCGAACAACTCCGTTCCAGGCTCTGACGCGTCACGGTCCGGTGCCAGCGTCTCTCGAAGCAATGACGCGAAAGTCTGCCCCCCCTTCGTGGTTGGTGGCACCAGGGCGTGCAGGCCGTACTTTGCGCGGGTCGTCGCCACGTACAACAGGCAGAGTTGCTCGTACACCCAGCGCTGCCGTTCGGCGTCGTACAACGCCGACAACGTGTCCGACAAGGCACGGACGTCCGCGTTGCCGGCTCGATACACCGCGTCGATCGGGCCGGCCTCGGACGCGCGGTGCGTCAGCACGGTTGTTGTGAACCGCATCGGGCTGTGGAGTGTGGGTAGCACGACCACGTCGAACTCCAAGCCCTTCGCCCGGTGAATCGTCATCACACGGACGCGCGCGGGCGCGTCGCTCTCCACCGAAGCCGTCTTGACGAAACGCACGAACGCCGAAGGCCGTGAGGCCGACGTCGGCCGGTACCGCTCGGCTAAAGACACGAGCTGCACCAGGCGCCGCCACGCCGCCGCGTCACACACCGGTCGCAGCGCCGCGACCCAACCGGCAACGACTGCCGCGTAGCCCTCGTCGCTCAGCGCCCCACGAATCCGCAGAGACACGTCGAGCCTCTTCTCCTTGGATCGCCACGCCGCCTCGCCCGCAAACCGCAACACCTCTCCCAAGGGGGACCGCGCGGGGTGGAACGCCGCTACCGTATCGCCCGGGTGGTCCGCGAGTGTCAGGGCTGAGAGGATCACCCCGACCGCCGGGTGGTCGGTGACCGCCGTGCCCGTCTCTCCCGATGCTTCGACACCAGCCGAACGCAGCGCGTGCAACACGGCGTTGGCCTGGGCGTTGGTGCGGGTCAACACGCCGAGCGTGGCGCCGGGATGCCGTCCCAGCAGTTCACGCACGTGTTTGGCCACGGCGTGTTCGTGCGCCCCCTCAAGTTCAGCGTTGCCGGTGTTTCCCGTTTCTTCGCCACGGCCCCGAGCCGTGGTCAGGAACCGGACCTCACCGGGCATCGTCTCATCGGCGGCTTCGTGGTCTTCAAACGCTTCCGTGAATCGCCGCAGCGCCAACGCGTCGCCGGACCAACTGCCCGCTCGATCCAACTGCCCGAACACCGCGTTGACGGCCGCCAGAACGGCTGGGCTGGACCGGTAGCTCTTGTGTAGCGACTGCCGTGACAGGCCGCGCGGCTCGAGCCGGTTGGACAGCGCGTCGAGTAACTCCGGCCGACCGCCGCGCCAGCCGTAGATGGACTGTTTGGCGTCGCCAACACAGAACACCGACTTCCCGCTGGTCGCATCCGACGATGCCTCGTCGATCAACGGCCAGAGCACCGCGAACTGGTCCACGGAGGTGTCCTGGAACTCATCGATCAGGAGGTGTTCCACCCGCCCGTCCAACCGGTACGCCAGGTCGTCGGCCCAGCCGGAAGATTCATTGCCAAGGCCACCCAACCGCCGGGCGAGCGCGTCGCTGACGTCGGCAAACATCAGCACGCGCTCGGCCCGACAACGCCGGGCAAAGTGTTCGGCGAACTTCGCCAGCAGCGCATGGGTGCTCGCGCTCTGCCGGTTGTGTTGCTCCAGCAGCACTGCCGCCGCGTGGCCGGCCAACGAGTCGAGCAAGGCACGCATCGGCTCGGGGATCGGCTCGGAGAAGTAAACCCCTGCCGACTGCGCGGCCTTCGCCAGGCCAGACTTCAACAGGCCTTCCCAGTCGCGGCGGTGCGCCTTGGCGATGTCACCCGCGAATGCCTTCGCCCAGCGTTGGTTCGGCTTGCCTGTCTTGGTTTTTGGCAGCAGCGATTCACAATCAGCCAGCTCTGCGATGCAGGCGTTCAGCACAGGATCATCCAAGCGATCCGGCAGCGCCAACGCTGGCCACTTCGCCGGCTCGGGTGCCTGGCGGTACACGCCGAACATGCCGCCGGACTCGCCCGTGAAAAGGTCGTCCAGTGTTTTCGTCACCGAACGGCGGTTACTGTCTTGGTGTAGCTGCCGCAGCAGCGCAAGCAGGGACGCGAAGTCGTTCTCGGCCGCCTCGCCCAGCAGCGCGTCGATCGCGTCCTGGCGGAGGTCGGCCGCCAGCGCGCTGCCGTCGTCTGTCAGCGTCGGGTCGATCGGCAGGCCTAGCTCGACCGCGAACGCACCGGCAACCCGTGAGAAGAAGCTGTCGATCGTCGACACGGCCACGTGGTCCATCGAGCGGGTTAACCGCTGCAACATCTCGCGGACATCGGACACCGACAATGGTGGGAGCGCACGCGGCAGGCTCCCTTCGGCGCGGAGGTCCGTGTTGAGCCGATCCCGGGCGTCGGCGTCGAGGGTCGCGTCGGCGAGTCGGGTCAGCACACGGTTAAACACCTCGCCGGCCGCCTTGCGCGTGAACGTCGTGGCCAATACCGTCGACGGGTCCGCCCCGCTCCGCAGCACCGCAAGATACCGGGTGGTCAGCGCGTACGTCTTCCCGGTGCCCGCCGACGCGCGAACGACCCGCAGCTTGGACCCCGTGTCGAATGATGTAGCCGATTCAGTCACCGCCAAACCCCCCAAGGCGGATGTTGGCTGCGCGACCGGGCCAGCCGTCTGCGCAGACTTCTGTTAGCCCATCGTCCCACGTCGGCAGGTCGAAGGACGGCCGGAAGTCCTGACTCAGCACCCCGTCGATTACCCGATCTCGCTCGGCGAGCGCTTGCTCCCATTCTGAGTCCGGCAGGTCCAACGCGTGCCACCCGACTTCGCTCGGTTTCCGCGGCAGCACGACGTGACCGAGCGAAACGTCGGCCGAGACATCCGCGAACTGTGCCGATCCCTGAAACAGGTCGCGGTAGAGCGGGAGTTGCAGGTCGGCCCACGTCTGCACGCCATCGGCACGTTTGAAGTGGGTGTCCTTGGGTGTCTTGTGCGTGTCTCCGGTCTTGAAGTCGATGATGCGCCAGCCCAGTTCAGGGTGGTGATCGACCCGATCGAGCTGTCCGGTGATCAAGGCGGTGCCCCGCGCGCGCCGCACGAACGTTTTGAGTTGGTGCTCGGCTTGGCGGACCTCCCAACCCTGACGAGTCCAGTGTGCCTGCAGCGGTGCAAACACACGCAACCGCTCTTCCGCGAACGCGAGTTGTACGCGGACCGCGGCGCGGGGCGATTCGCCGAACCGCCGTCGGGCTTGGCTCAGCAACGCGTCGCTGAAGAATCCTGCTACCCGGTTGGCGTCCGTCGAGTCGCGCGGTGCGTCGGCACTGGTGGCAAAGTCGGCCAGGGCGGCGTGCACCAGCGTCCCGAACACCAGCGCGTCCATCTCGACTGCGTCGTCGCTTGGGCGAAGCAGCCGCAGGATGTGTTTGAGGTAGAACCGATAGGGACAGGCCAGGTAGTCACGGAACGCGGTGACGGGCAGGGAGACCGACGGTTTGTCGGGGGCTTGGCCAAAATCCGTTGGCTTGGGGCGCGGGATCCCGAACGCCGACGCCGCCTCGGTCGCGGTATCCCCCGCAACGCCGCTCGGGCCGTCTTCAAAGAACCACTTGAGTCGTCGCGCCGTGTACACCGCGTCGTCGCTCAGCAGTAGCACGCGACTTGGCTGCAGCGGGTTGCCTTCGTCGTCCCGTCGGGCGGCCAGCAGTTTTACCGATTCGCGGCTGGCGACCACGGCGTTGAGCAGGTACGTGTCACGCGCCAGCCGTCGTCGGGCTTCCGGCAACCCCAGCTTCACCCGCAACGACCCCGGCAGCAGCCCACCCGCGTCACGGCCGATCGCAGCCGGGACGTGCCCCTCGTTCAATGAGGTCACCACCGACACCGGGGCATCGTCCAACGCCAAGTCCAACAGCCCCATCACTTCAACACCACCCCGCGTCGACGGGTCGGGCACGGCTTCCCCAGCCAGCCTCGAGAGCGTCAAGCGTATGGCCTGGGCGGCCGTCACCGTTGGCACGTCGTCGCGCGACGCAGCGAGTAAAGCCTGCTCGTCAAGACACGACGCGACCCGCTGGAGCGCACGCCACGATGCCGCCTCGCCGGCGATCGTCTCGTCGAAACTTCGGACGACGTACGCGCGTTCGAGCACGGCCAGCCAAGGGCCGGACCAGGCGGGCAAGGGGCGGCGTTCATCGGGGGGGGGCAACAGGGACTCGACCGCCGCGAAGACCTCGCGCATGGCCGACGGAACCCGTTCGTCGTTCAGCCAATCCGGGGTGGTTTGCCGCCGCAGAGACTCCGAGAGAAACCGGTCGAGCAGCGTGAGCCAGTCCTCACGCCCACGGCCGTCCTCGCCGGCGAGTTCGGACTCGAGGAACAACTCGACGTCAGGATGCCGAAGCAGCGCCGCCAGTGCGTCGAAACGACGTGACTCGGCGTACCGCGCTAAAGCCGCTAACAACGTGCACGGCCCGGTCTCGAGCAGCGTCTGGCCGACCGCCGAACGCGCCCCCCCGCCGGCACCTTCGATCGCCCGAACCACGGCGGGCCCCAGCCCTTCCTCGCCAACGCCGACGCTCACTTCTGTCTCTCGCCGACCCGCCGCGAGGTCCTGCAGCGCGGTCACCACAGCGCAGGGCTGGTCGCCGCGACGCTCGACGACGCCAAGGGTGTCTTCGGATATGGGCAGACCTTGATGCTCCCACGCCGTGTCCACCAAGCAGCCGTCGTCCGCGAATGCCTCAGACTTCTCGGCCGGGGCAAACACCATCGAGACGGCGTCTCCCGCGCACCGCACGACAGCGCGGTGGAGCGGTGTCAGGTCGGCGACCGCCGTCAGAATCACCGAGCCATCCAACCGTGTCCCGCCACGCAACGCCGCCTCCCGCGCCGCGTGCAAATCGACTTGACGGCGTTCCGCCAGCGTCGCGTGATAGGCGCCTTCGAGGGATGCCAGCACCGCCCAGCGCGGGTCCTGAGCTCCCGCCCCTTCGACCGCGTCTTCCAACGTCTTCCGCCCGGCAGCGAGTTGCTCGCGGAGTTGCTGCACGCGACGGGCGAGCGCCCACCATCCGCCGAAGTCCGGTTCGTCCGGCACTTCGGGCAGCACCCGTGCGAGCGCCTCCGGGGCGACGTCCCTTAGCACCGATACCCAGGCCAGCCCAGCCGTCAACTCGTCCGCGACCTTCCCGCCGACGCGGGCCGGTCCCGCGGTCTGGACGAGCAGGTCCGCTAGCCCGCCCGGCGTCACGGTGCGCGGCCGCGCCAACACCGGTTCACGCAGCAACAGCAGCGTCTCGAGACGACGCCCGGCGCGACGCGTCGGGACCACGAGTGTGACTTCCGAGAAATCCCGGCCGAAGCGTTCAGTCAGCCGGTCGGCCGCGGAGACAAGGGCCGGCCGGTCCCAACCGAGGAACTCGCGTCGCGGCCCGATCGACTCCGCCATCCCGCGAGTTTAACTGGCCATCGACCGCGTCTCCGTGCGGCGACCTCCAAACCGGTCCTATACTCGTTGCATGAGCACGCTCGACGACCGGATCGCACAGTGGCAGAAGATGACGGCCGAAGCGCCGGACGACATGGCATTTTTCTCGCTGGGCTCGGCGCTGCGGGAAGCCAGCCGGTTTGAAGAAGCCGCGGATGCTTTTCGGCAGGCCCTTGAGTACAACAACGGCATGTCGCGGGCCTTCCAGCACCTCGGCGAAGCGCTGATCAAACTCGGCTGTAACGACGAAGCCGGGGAGGTGCTGACAAAGGGCTACGCGGTGGCCGCCGAACGCGGCGACGTGATGCCACAGCGCTCCATCGAGGCGATGCTCGGCAAGCTAGGCCTCCCCCTTCCGGAAGTGGAATCCGCCGAGGTCAAACGCGCCAAGGTCGCGGCCGAGTCCGACGGCCGGATGATCCTCGACAAACGGGCCGGCGTCCCGCAGCCCAAGCTCGACGACCCGCCGATGCGAGGCCCCGTCGGGCAATACATCTTTGACCACTTCGGCCAGGTCACCTGGAACCAGTGGATCGGTCAGGGCACCAAGGTGATCAACGAACTCCGCCTCGACTTTTCCAAGCCCGAGCACCAGGACGTCTACGAGCAGCACATGCTCGATTGGCTCGGTGTCACGGCCGAAGAGATCGAGCAGCACGTTGCTGCGTCCGAGGCGTCGTAACAACTGGTGACACGCATCCCAGGTAGGGTTCTAAGCGTCGCGTTGACCGATCTCGACGGTGATCGTGGAACGGATGCCGCCGCGGCCTTTCCAGTCGGTCTGCACGACCATCCACTTTGGCTGCATTGCCTGCGCGAGGTCGTCGGCGATGCGGTTGGTGACGGCCTCGTAGAAGATGCCCTCGTTGCGGAAGCTCTGGTAATACAGCTTGAGTGACTTGAGTTCGACGCATTGCTCTTTGGGGAGGTAGCGCAGCGTGACGTGTCCAAAGTCGGGGTGGCCCGTCTTCGGGCAAACACTGGTGAACTCCTCGCTGAAGTGCTCGATGACAAAGTCTCGCTTGCCGGTGTCACCCGCGGGCGCGGGGTTCGGAAAGCACTCGAGCAGTTGGGCGTCGGGCATGAGAGGGTCCGCGTTTAGGGGGCCGCGTGCGGGCAAAACAGAAAGCCCACGCCGGTGCGACGCGGGCTTCCGAGGTTCCGGTTGCGGGCGGCGCTTCAGAGCGTTGCGCTGGTGTAGGGCAGCAAGCCCATGTATCGGGCCCGTTTGATCGCCTGAGCCAAGACGCGCTGGTCACGGGCGGTCAGGCCGGTCTTCTTGCGCGACTGAATCTTGCCGTTGGGCGTGAGGTACCGGCGGAGCTCCTCTGCGTTCTTGTAGTCGCAGAACGTAGTCCCGTTGGAGGACTTGAACACGACCTTGGCCGGGGGCGTGGCGGTGAAGCTGGCGAACTGACTCATAGGTTGGACTCCGTCGTGGGTGGCAGCCCCGGGCGGTGGCGTCACGGTGACGCCTGGGTCCGGAGCGACGGTGCGAGCGGAAAAGCGTATCAGGCCTTAGTTTGATACGCAAAGTGTCTGGGCGGTTGACACGGGGCAAAAGAAAACCCACGCCGAAGCGTGGGCTACAGGGAGTTCGTATGAACGGGTGGTTAGCCGCGGCGGCGGGCCGCGAGGAGGACGCCACCGGCGAGCAGGCCGAACATGGCGGGCTCGGGCACGTCAACCTGGAACTCTTTCTTGCGGATCGACGCGGTCGCGCTGCCGCTGCCGGTCGCCTGGAGCAGATTGTTGATGATCACCTTGTAGGCCGAGTTGCCGATGCCGGCCAGGTTGATCACGACTTCGTTGTCCCAGAAGCCGCCCTCGATCGGCGTGTTGTCGAACGTGTCGACAAACGAATCACTGGCCTGAATAAGAACAGCATCCGTAGCGATGTCGAGGACTTGGACAAACGTCGTAGCGGCCACGGTTTCACCGCCGGAGACCGAGCCAAGGAACTGGTAGTCGCCGCTCTCGCGAACAATCAGCGTCGGGATCGGCGACTGCGTGTTGGATTCGATGACGAAAGTCAGGGCACCGTCGGTGTTGTCAGGCGGCGGCGACGTGGCGGCAAAAGCGTTTGCTGACGGGTCGAAGTCGAGGATGTTGCCGGCCAGAACCTCGGGTTCGCCGTACAGCGGCTCGGGGTCTTCGATCGGATCGGCACTGGATTCAACGACGTCGGTGTAGGTCACGTCGGTTCCGACGAACGGGCCGGCGTAAGTCACCGCGGCAACGGCGGACACGGCGTGCATCCCGGCCACCAATACAGCGACGGCGGCGAGGAGCGACTGGTATCGAGAACTAATCATGGTCCTTCTCTTTCTTTCTCGACCGGTGGATGGGAAAAACCCTTCGGAAACCATCTTTCGAAATGATATGGGGCCTTCGCCTGTCCTGCAAGCCTTCCTGGCGTGATTTCACGCATTTCTGACCGCGGGTAAGCCGCCTCGACGTGT
This sequence comes from Phycisphaera sp., assembly GCA_028285385.1. Taxonomy (GTDB): domain Bacteria; phylum Planctomycetota; class Phycisphaerae; order Phycisphaerales; family Phycisphaeraceae; genus CAZIXN01. Next base: position 4,272 of record JANQPR010000106.1, on the reverse strand, counting down.
CCGACTCATCCGAACAAAATTCGATCAAAAACGTTTCTGGCATTGATTTTCTAAATTCAGTCTTGACCTGAGTTTGCGGGCACAGGGTCGTCGGACATGCAGATCGAACTCATTTCTCTCCCAGCATCTTTTTCCGCCTGAGGATGTGGTGGTAGTGCTGGGCGAAGCGGTGGGCCTCGTCGCGGATCGCCTGACAGAGCTTCAGCCCCGGGTTCTCCCGGCCCAGCTTGATCGGCTCGGCGCGGGCCTGCGTGAAGATCAGTTCCTCCTTCTTGGCCAGCGAGATCACCATCGGCGGCTTGGCCTCGAGGTCGGCGAAGACCTCCATCGCCGCGTACAGTTGTCCCAGCCCGCCGTCGATCAGGATGACGTCGGGGTACAACTCCTGCCCCGCCCCGGCGTCGCGGTACCGCCGGGACACGACCTCCTGGATCGCGCGGTAGTCGTCGTTGTCGACCGAGTTGATCCGGTACCGGCGATACTCGTTCTTCAGCGGCCGGCCGTCGACGAAGCACACCTTGCTGCCCACCGTCTCGTTGCCGCCCAGGTGTGCGATGTCGATCGCCTCGAGGCAGCGGATCGGCTCGGCGAGCCCCAACGCCCGTTGCAGGCTCTCGAGCGCCCTCCCGGGGTCGACGTACAACGACTCCGTCTCCGGCTGCCAGCCGTCCTTGCGGTCTGCGCGGTGGTCGAGTTTTTCGATCGCCTTGATCTGGTCGCGCAGCGTCGCGGCGTCCTCGAAACGAAGTTCGGCGGAGGCTTGCTCCATGTCGCGTTTCATCTCACGCAGCATCACCGAGCGTTTGGACCCCAGAAACTTCGCGAACCGGTCGATGTCGGCCCGGTACTGTGTTTTGCTGATTTTCGCGGCGCAGGGCGCGGTGCACTGCTTAATCGGGTACAGCAGGCACGGCCGGAAGTACGCCCGCTTCTCGTCGTCGTCCCGTATGTCGAGGTGGCAGGTACGGAACTTGAACACCTTCTGCAGGATCTGCACCGACTCACGCAAGGCGTAAACCGACGTGAACGGGCCGAAGATCTTGGCACCCTTGAACTCGGGGTCCTGCGGCGAGCGGGTGATGAACACGCCCGGGAAGTCGTCTTTGAGCGTGATCGCGAGGTACGGGAAGGTCTTGTCGTCGATCAGTCGGGCGTTGAAGCGCGGGTGGGTGTCCTTGATCAGCCGGTTTTCGGTCAGCAGGGCCTCCCACTCGGTCTCGCAGTCGAGGGTGTCGAAGTCGTCGACGACGTCGAGCATCTGCTGCTTCTTGAACCCCAGGTCGGCGGACGGCTGGAAGTAGCTGCTGACGCGGTCTTTAAGGCGCGCGGCCTTGCCCACGTAGATGACCACCCCGGCGGCGTCTTTCATGAGGTAGACGCCCGGCGTGCGGGGTAGCCGGTGGGCCTTGGTCAAGAGCTCGTTGAGTTTCGCGCGGTCGGGCATGGAGGGGGCGGTCGGTCCTGAGGCGAGTCCCGGTTTAGGTTTCGTTTACCCGTTCGGCAAACCAGACCCGAGCGGTACATTAGGAGTGCTATCCGGCGAGGACACGATCAGGAGACAAGGCGATGCGTAGTTTGCACGGGCGTCACCGGGGGATGCGTTTTGGCGTGGCGATCGGGGTGGGTTTCGTGGCAGCGGCGGGGTCGTTCGTTGCCCACGCCGCAAACGTCAGCACCGATCTGTCCCAGCGGTATCAGGAGATCGACGGCTTCGGCACGACCCTGGCATTCTTCCGCGACGAACTCGGGCCGGACCGCAGCCAGTACAACTCCGAGAGTTTCTATGACTTTTACTACGGTGACATGGGTGGAAGTATCGTCCGCATGGAGATGCTCTACACCGTGCTCTCCGACTTCAAGGCCGCCCAGCCGAGCAACGCGGAACTGGTGACCCCGATCAACATGGTCGCGGACACCTACCAGAACATCGACAAGTTCAACTTCAACGCCTATGGCGTCGGGCACATCGGGCAGTTTGTCCAACAAGCCGCGTCTCGCGCTCTGGACGACTTCAAGCTGCACGGCGCGTTCTGGTCCCCGCCGCACTGGATGAAGGGCGAGGAGGTCAACTGGAGTAACGGCCAACCCAACGGCAAGCAGCCGACGTTTACGGGTTACCTGCAGTCCAGCGGCGGAACGCTGATCGACACGCCGCAGAACCTCGAGCAGTTCGGCCGGTACACGGCGGCTTACGTCAAGGGCTTCGAGTTGGAGTTCGGCGTGCCGCTGCACTCGCTGTCGGTGCAGAACGAGGCGACGTTCAGCGTGTTCTACAACTCCGCGGTCTATACGCCGGAGCTCTACGTCAAAACGCTCAAGGCCATCCGCGACGCCTTCGACGCCCACAACGCGATGTACCCCAACGACCCGATCCTGACCCAGCTGGTCGGCCCCGACGACCTGGGCATAGGCCTAGTGAGCAACGCCGGCGACGGGGCGCGGGCGATGCGGTTCGTGAACGCGATCAACGACGACCCCGAGGCGCGTGATGCGCTGGACTTCTGGGTCATGCACGGCTTCGCCGGCGGCGTCGGCAAGGACGGCGGCAGCTCCGCCTACCGCACCTGGCCCACGTTCTACGACGGCCGGCAGCCCGAGGGCGGCTTCGACGCCCCGTACTGGGAGGGCGCCGGCCGGGACAAGAAGCTCTGGGTCTCCGAGCAGTCCAGCGAGCTGCAGTCTTGGCTCACGCCGCAGTTCTCCGACCGCAAGGGCGGGCTGTCTGTCGGGATGAAGATCTACCAGGCGCTCGTGGCCGGTGATGTCTCGGCGTACCTGTACTGGCAGACCCAGATCGGCGACCGGCCGCAGGACCCGCCCTTTCAGCTCACCGACGACGAAGACCCGGACCAGCCGAAGTACGCCGCGTTCAAGCACTTCTCCAAGTACGTCCGCCCCGGCGCGGTCCGCTTTGAAGTCACCGACGACGACGACCTGCTCTACGTCACCGGCTTCGAGCACGACGGGAACGAGACGCTCACGTACGTCTTGTTCAACCTCGACACGACGAGCGAAACCGTCACGCTCAACTTACCTGGCGGCCGGGATTTCACGAACGCGCTCGCGGTCGCGTCGGAAGACGGGCTCTATCACGACCCGGTGGCCGTGACTCTCGGAGCCGACAGCGTCACGCTCAGCCTTGCGCCCGAGAGCATGATGACGCTCGTGCTCGAGTTCCTCGGCTCGCTGCCCGGCGACTACGACGGCAGCGGCCAGGTCGAACAGGGCGACCTCGACCTGGTCCTGCAGAACTGGGGCATCGACACCGATCCGCCCGACGGCCCGACGGTGCGCATCGCCGGGTGGGTCAATCAGTTCCCCGACGGTGTCGTCGACCAGGACGAACTCGACGGCGTGCTGCAGAACTGGGGCGGGGCGAGCGCGCCCGATTTCGGCGGCCTCGACGTGCCCGAACCCGTGGCGGGGCTGTTGGCGATGGCAATAGCCGGGATGGCACTGCGGAACCGCAGAGTCCATTGAGCAGCCCCGCGGGTCGGGCCGCTAGACCTGCCCCAGCAAGCGATACCGCACACCGAGCCGCAGGATCTTCTGCAGCAGTGCCTCGTATGCGATACCCGCGGCCTCGGCGGACTCGGCGAAGTCTTCGCCGTACATCAACTGCGGGTTCGGGTTGGCTTCAAGCAGGTACGCCCGGCCATCGTCAGTCACTCTGAAGTCCATCCGCGCGTAACCCGAGAGCTGCAACGCTTTGTAGCAGCGTTTCGCGAGCTTAGGCAGCGTCTCGGTCAAGTCGCCCGGGAGATCGCGGGCCTGGTCAGTAGTGAGCCCGATGCGCTTCTGGTAGTCGTCGTCCCACTTCACCTTGCCCGTGGCGATGCGCGGCGCGCCCTCACGCAAGTTCGCGAAGCTCAGCTCCCACGGCGGCAGCGTCTGCAGCCGGTCATTGCCGAGCACGCCGACGTAGACCTCCCGGCCGTCGATGTAGTGCTCGACCATCGCGTCGGTGCCGACCTCGCGGTGGACGAACGCAACACGTTCGGCGAGCTTGTCTTCGCTGCTGACGACCGACGCCTGCGAGATCCCGATGCTCCCTTCTTCGGTCAGCGACTTGACGATCAGCGGGAAGTCGAGCCGTTTCGGCCGCTTCGCCTTGCGCCCGACCGGGACGACGAAGAAGTCCGGCACGGCGATACGGTGGTACCGACAGACCATCTTGGCAAGCGCTTTGTTGTGCGCGATCATCAGCCCGCGTGGGTTGCAGCCGGTACAAGGCAGCCGAAGCATCTCGAGGTACGAGACCACGTGGGCGTC
>JANQPR010000096.1 GCA_028285385.1 Phycisphaera sp. | reverse complement strand
GCGCCGCGGCCGACGCCGACGCGGCGCCGGTCGGGTTCGGCGTGGCGGGCACGGCGTTCGGCCGGCTCTACGACCCCAATGCCAAGGCGTTCACGTTCGGCGGGCGTCGCACGCTCGGCGACCTGGCCCAGGGCTACGTGCTGCTCAAGCCGGTCGACGAGTTGCAGCCCGTGACGTGGATCGAAGGCTTCATCACCGAGCAAACCTTCGCCGAAGCACTCGACGCCGCCGTCGCGTCGGGGTGGGCGGACCGCCGGGAACACGACACGGCCGCCCGGTTGGACGCCCGACTCCGGGAAGTGACCGCGAGCCGCTGACCGGCGTCATGCGGGCCGGTGCCTTTCGCGGGATCGGCGGTTATTCGGACCTCGCCCGCCTCGGCCGGCCGTCAAGCGGCACCGAAAACCCGCCGATGTTCATCGCATCATGCTGAGCAAAGGCGGCAAGAGTAGCGGCAACCAGTCCGATCGGCGGCACCCCCGGCACAGCGCCAAGGGCAAGGCCAAGTGCACGCTGGGCGACGTGCTCGACCTCTCGGCCGGCGGGATGCGCGTCGCGTGCGACGGCAAGCCCGCGCTCAAGGCCGGCAGCGCCGCGACCGTCAACCTCCGCACCAACGCCGGCACCGAGGCCGTCAACGTCCGCTGCTGCTGGGTCCGCAAGACCGGGCTGCTCAAGGGCCACCAGATCGGGCTCAAGTTCATCGGCATCACCGACGAGCAGTCGGACCGCATCGGAAAGATCGCGAAGTTCGGCTTCCTTCCCGAAGAGGAGAAGGAGCCCGAGGCCAAGCCGGCGGACGACGAGAAGGAGCGTTCGGCGGCCGGCGTGATCGCCGAACTCGACTTGTCGCCGTACTACCAGGCCCTCGAGCTCGAGCCCGGCGCGACCGCGGACGACGTCCGCACCGCGTACCGCAAGTTGGTCCGGACCTGCCACCCCGACGTGTGCGACGCGCCCGACTCGCAGGCGCGTTTCATGCAGCTCAAAGAGGCGTACGACATGCTCCGCAAGCACGCCAAGGGCGTCGACGCCGGCGAAGCAAACGAAGGCGCCGCCAAGGCCGCGTGAGTTCAGACGGCGCATCGGCCGTCAGAACACCGACACGAGCCAAGCGATGTAGGTCCACGCGGCCCGCGTGCACACTGCGATCAACGGCTGGCTCATCGCAAACGCAAAGAAGAACCCGATCATCAGCGCGCCGCTGTTGGCGGGGTTGCTGACGAAGTCGCGGTAGCCGCGGGAGAAGTCGGCGGCGACGTGGCTGCCGTCCAACGGCGGGAACGGCATCAGGTTGAAGCACATCAGCACGAGGTTGATCATCCCCGCGATCAGCAGCAGGTCCTGCCCGTTCGCCGCGACCGACCCCTCCACAGGCTCGGCCCCGAAACGCAGCCACACCGCGTAGGCCGTGAGGCAGACGATCGCGAGCACCAGGTTCATCCCGGGACCGGCGAGCGCGACCTTGGTCGCGGCGTGCTTGCCCCGCAGCCGGGACGGGTCGATCGGCATCTGCCCCCACGCGATGCCGGCGATCGCCAACGCCAGCAACGACCACGGCCCCATGTGCACCAGCGGGTTGCCGGTCATCCGCCCGGTGCGGATCGGCGTGTCGTCGCCCAGCCGGATCGCCGCCCACCCGTGCGCCAGCTCGTGCAGCACGATGCTGACCACAACCGTGAGGGCGACCGCGAAGAAGTAGAACCGGTCGGCGGGGTTGTCGCTGAACAGTTTCGTGATGAACAGGCTGAAACCCATGGCAGCAGGGTAGCCCATCGCCGCCGCGCGATCCCCGTTACATTCCCGCCGATGGACCGGCTCATCGTCACGCTCGACGGCCCCGCGGGCTCCGGCAAGTCGTCGGTCGCCCGCCGCCTGGCGCAGCGGCTGGGGTTGGAGTTCCTCGACACCGGCGCGATGTATCGTGGCGTGACGGCGATGGCGCTGCAGCGCGGGATCGACGTCGCCCATGAGCCGTTTTACGTCGTGGAACTGGCGCGGAACTGCCCGCTGCGCTTCGACTGGGAGGCCGACCCGCCCCGGCTCTACGTCCGCGACCAAGACGTGACCGACCGGCTGCGCGACCCCGACGTCACCGGCGGCGTCTCGGACGTCGCGGCGCTCCCGGGCGTGCGGGACGTGCTGGTGCGGGAGCAGCAGCAGATCGGGCGGGACCACCCCCGGCTGGTGACGGAGGGGCGGGACCAGGGGTCGGTCGTGTTCCCCGACGCGGACGTGAAGTTCTACCTCGACGCCAACGCGACGGTCCGGGCCCAACGCCGGGCGGCGCAGCTGCGCGAGGCCGGGCGCAGCGTGGACGTCGCGCAGATCCGCAAGCAGATCCTGCAACGCGACCAGAAGGACTCGTCCCGCGCGACGGCGCCGCTGATCTGCCCCGAGGACGCGCAACGCATCGACACCAGCGACATGACGCTCGACGCGGTGCTGGACGAGTTGGAGCGGCGGGTGCGTGAGGCGGTGTGATGCTCAAGCGGCTGCGAGCGCGACAACCCGGCACGCCGGTCTACCGCATCCTGTGGTGGCAGCTCTACCACGGCATCACGTTCCTGTGGTTCGTCGCCTGCTACCGGTTCCGGGCGTACGGCGTGCGGCGCGTGCCGGACGAAGGGCCGGTGCTGCTGCTGTCGAACCACCAGAGCTACCTCGACCCGATCATCGTCGGGCTGGGCGCGAGCAAGCGGCAGTTCCACGCGATGGCACGGAAGACGTTGTGGGACTCGGCACTGTTCCGGGGGTTGACGGTGCCGCTGAACCCGGTGCCGGTGGACCAGGAGAGCAGCGGCGACCTACAGGCGATGAAGACGTGCATCGAGCGCTTGAAGCAGGGCCACGCGGTGCTTGTGTTTCCCGAGGGGGGGCGGACCGAAGACGGTCGCGTTCACGACTTCGCGCCGGGGATCATGTTGCTGGTGAAGCGCGCGAAGCCGAGGGTGGTCCCAGTCGCGTTGGAGGGGGCGTTCGACGCTTGGCCGAAGGGGCGGAAGGCGCCGCGGCTGCGCGGCACGATCGGGTGTGTGTACGGCGAGCCGATCGCGGCGGACGAGCTGCTGGCGATGCGGACCCATGACGCGCTCGAGATGCTGAAGGGCCGCGTCGAGAAGTTGCGGGCGGAGTTGGCGGAGCGGTTGGGGAGTTAGCCACTGGCAGGCGCAAGGCTCACCGAAGCGGTTTGCAAGTATCTTGTGAGGCGTTGGTTTCGTGCTTTGTTCTTCTTGTGCATTTGTGGCTAAACGCTGATGGAAGTCCTGCTGATCGCCGTCGGGGCCGGGGTGGCGTTCGTGGCGGCGTACCACACGTACGGGCGGTGGCTGGGGCAGAAGGTGTTCGGGTTGGTGGCGGACGCGGTGTGTCCGAGCGTGCGCTTGCGGGACGACCAGGACTACGTGCCCACGAAACGCGGGATTGTCTTTGGGCACCACTTCACGAGCATCGCGGGCACGGGGCCGATCGTCGGGCCGGCGATCGCGGTGATCTGGGGCTGGGTGCCGGCGCTGCTGTGGGTGGTGTTCGGCTCGATCTTCATCGGCGCGGTGCACGACTTCGGGGCGCTGGTCGTGTCGCTGCGGAACAACGGGCAGACCGTCGGCGACATCGCGGGGCGGGTCCTGAACCGGCGCGTCCGGCTGCTGTTCCTGTTCGTGCTGTTCATGGCGCTCACGATCGTGCTGGCGATCTTCGGGCTGGTGATCGCGAACGTGTTCCGGCTGTACCCGGCGGCGATCTTCCCGTGTTTGATCCAGGTCCCGATCGCGGTGTTGATCGGCGTGTGGCTGCACCGGCGGGGCGTGAGCCTGCTGCTGCCGTCGATCCTGGCGCTCGGGGTGATGTACGCGACGGTGGTGTTCGGGGACGTGGGGGTGCTGCACGACATCAACGCGTGGTTCGCGTCGTGGCCGTTGGTGGTGTGGGTGGCGGTGCTGCTGCTGTACAGCTACGTGGCGTCGGTGCTGCCGGTGTGGCTGCTGCTGCAGCCGCGGGATTACATCAACAGCTTGCAGTTGATCTCGGCGTTGGGCTTGATCGTGGCGGGGTTGTTCGTGGCGGCGTTGTGGGGCGGGGCGTCGCCGGGGCCTGGGGTTGAGGGGCAGGAGTTGGCGATGGTCGCGCCGGCGTTCCGGTTCGAGCCGACGGGCGCGCCGGTGCTGTTCCCGTTCCTGTTCATCACGATCGCGTGCGGCGCGATCAGCGGGTTTCACTGCCTGGTGAGCAGCGGCACGAGCAGCAAGCAGTTGGAGCACGAGCCGGACGCGCGGTTCGTGGGGTACGGGGCGATGCTGACGGAGGGGTTTTTGGCGACGCTGGTGATCCTGGCGTGCGTCGCGGGGTTGGGGTTGGGGTTCAGCAAGGACACGGCGATTAACACGGGGGGCGGGTTGGCGGTGACCGCGGGGGGGGCGTTGGTCGACAGCGTGGTCGGTGGCGGCGCGCTGCAGCCGGGGGAGACGCGGCGGGTCAGTGACGCCGGGGTGTGGGACACGCTGAGCGCCGACGGCGCGACGCTGACGACCACGACCGCCGGTTTTGCCGCGTGGGACACGCGGTACGCGTCGTGGCAGTCGGCGGGGGGGCTGGCGAACACGGTCGGGGCGTTCGTGGACGGGTCGGCGAACTTCCTGAAAGCGATCGGGCTGCCGGCGGGCGTGGCGGTCGCGCTGATGGGCGTGCTCGTCGCGTCGTTCGCGGGGACGACGCTGGACACGGCGTGCCGGCTGCAGCGGTACGTCGTGCAGGAGTTGGCGTCGACGTTTGTGCAGCGGCGCGGCCCGCGGGACTGCGTGCAGTGCGGGTACGACCTCACGGACAACGTGAGCGGGCGTTGCCCGGAGTGCGGGGCAGAGATCGGCGAGCTGTCGAGCGCGGCCGACCGGTCGCGGCGGACGGAGAACCCGTTCAGCCCGTTGGCGTGGCTGCGGAACAAGCACGGGGCGACGGTGTTCGCGGTGGTGATTGCCGCGGCGATGGCGGCGATGCCGGCCCCCGGTGCGGGCGGGGTGTCCTTTTGGAAAGTGCTGACGACGGGGTATATCGATGGGATGCCCCTCGGGGGTGAATACGGAGTTGATCCTGGCATTGAAAGCGTCTGGTGGTGGCTGACCACGTATGCCGGCAAGGGCGGGCTCATCCTCTGGCCGATGTTCGGCGCGACGAACCAGTTGCTCGGGGGGTTGGCGTTTCTGGTGATCGGGTTCTGGCTGTGGCGGCGGGGGAAGCCGGTGTGGTTCCTGGCGTTGCCGATGGTGTTCATGCTGGTGATGCCGGCATGGGCGATGCTGTATCAGTTGCCGGGGTGGCTGCGGGCGGACGAGCCGAACTGGGCACTCATCGGGATCGCGGCGGCGACGCTGGCGTTGGAGGCGTGGATGCTGGTGGAGGCGGTGCTGCTGTGGCCGCGGGTGCGGGGGGTGGTGGAGACGCGGGCGTTGGACGGGGCGGGCGCTGAACCGCAGGCGGTGGCGTAGGGGTTTATGATGGTTGGATGCGAAACGCGTTGGCGTTGATGGTGTTAGCGGCCGTGGGCCTGGTCGGGAGCGGGTGTGTCGTGGTCGACGCGGTGAAGGAGGGGATTGTCGCGCCGCCCTCGGCCGAGGTGGTGGACGTCGTGGTGGTCGGCCAGACGGCGGCCGGCGTGGCGGTCGAGGCGGTGGTGGAACTGAGCAACCCGAACGCCGTGCAGCTGCCGGTGGAGGGCGTGGACGTGAGTTTCTCCTTGGCGGACGGCGGTTCGTTCGTGGCGGCTTCGCCGCCGACGGTGGTGCTGCCGCCGGAGGGGACGCAGCGGATGCGGGTGCGGGCGGCGCTCCCGACGCGGGGCGAGCCGGCCGGGCAGACGTACGACGTGTCGGTCACGACGCGGTGGGTGCCGCCGGGCGAGGTGCGGGCGATCCTGACGGACAGCGGGGTGCCGTTGCCGTTCGTGGTGGCGCGGGGGCAGGGGGTGTTGGGCGAGTCGCCGACCGGTGGGTGACGGGGGGAGCACGGACGCGGTGTTTGGTGAGTGACCCGGGAGACGCGGTCTCCCGGCGGTCTGAGTTTGCGTTGAGAGGCCCGTCTTGCCCGTTTACAACCGCCGATACCTGATCCCGTTCCGCGCCACGCTGTTGCCGCAGATCTTCACGGACGTGCTGGTGGTCGGCGGGGGCGTGGCGGGGTTGCGGGCGGCGCTCGAGGCGGGGCAGGGCGAGACCGACGTGATCGTTTGTGCGAAGGGCACGCTGGAGCAGAGCAGCACGTTCTGGGCCCAGGGCGGTATCGCGGCGGTGGTGGACGGCGATGACAGCGTCGAGGACCACGTGCGGGACACGGTCGTGGCCGGGGCGGGGCTGTGCGACGAGGGCGTGGTCCGGCGGGTGGTCGAGGGCGGCCGGGAAGCGGTGGCGGAGCTCGCGGCGTGGGGCATGCCGTTCGATCGCAAGACGGACGGGGATGAAGCGGGCGCCGACGCGAACGCGGCGCTCGACGGTGTTGCGCTCGGCCGTGAGGGCGGGCATTCGCACTTCCGCGTCCTGCACAGCGACGGCGACGCGACGGGCAAGTCGCTGGCGTACACGCTGGGGCAGCGGGTGGTCGAGTCGCCGAATATCCGGTTCTTCACCGAGTGCTTCGTGCTGGACCTGATCACGACCGACAGCGAGGCGCCGCGCGTGCTGGGCGCGGTCACGCACCACCCGAAACACGGGCTACAGGTGATCTGGGCGTCGGCGACGGTGCTCGCGGCCGGCGGGGCGGGCCAGGTGTACCGCGAGAGCACGAACCCGGCGGTGGCGACGGGCGACGGGGTGGCGATGGCGTGGCGGGCCGGCGCGGCGTTGCAGGACCTGGCGTTCGTGCAGTTCCACCCGACGACGCTGTACATCGCCGGCGCATCACGGTCGCTGATCACCGAGGCGGTGCGTGGCGAAGGGGCGCACCTGATCGACCGCGACGGCTACCGGTTCATGCCGGACTACGACGACCGGGCCGAGCTCGCGCCGCGCGACGTGGTGGCGCGCAGCATCCTGAATCAGATGGCCAAGACCGGGCACACGCACGTGTACCTCGACGTCTCGCCGATCGGCACGGAGCGCTTCGTCGAACGCTTCCCGGGCATCGCGGCGACGCTGCAGCAGTTCGAGATCGACCCGGGCGGCAGCATCCCGGTGCACCCGTCGGCGCACTACATGATCGGCGGCGTGCGGGTCGATGAGCACGGCCGGGCGTCGCTGCCCGGGCTCTGGGCGTGCGGCGAGGGCGCGTGCTCCGGGCTGCACGGCGCGAACCGCCTGGCGAGCAACTCGCTGCTCGAAGGGCTGGTGCTCGGCAAGGCGGTCGGCGAGAACGTCCGCGAGACGGTGCAACGCAACGGTCAGCCGCAGCGCGTCAAGGTCGTCAGCGACATCCGGCTGTCGGACCGCAGCGAGCTCGACCTGGCGGACGTGCGTTCGTCGTTGCGGAGCGTGATGTGGCGGCACGTGGGCATCGGACGCGACGGCGACCGGCTCAAGGAAGTCGAAGAGATGTTCGGCTTCTGGAGCCGGTACACCCTGGACAAGATCTTCGACGAACGCCTCGGTTGGGAGGTGCAGAACCTGCTCACCGTCGGCACGCTCATCACCCGCGCCGCGCAGTGGCGGGGCGAAAGCCGGGGCACGCACACGCGGACCGACCGCCCCGAGGCGTCGGACGAGTACCGGGTGCACGACGTCTGGCGACGCGGCGCGGCGTCACCGGAAACGGTTACGGTGGATGCGCCGGTGCCGGTGTGACGGTGTCGACCGTGTTGGGCTGTAACGCGGCTGAATGCGGTTAGGCGAGCAGCGATGCGAGGTCGCGGAGTTCTTGCACGGTGCGCCGCAGGCGTTGTTCGCCGGTGAGGCCTGGCGTGTAGTCCTCGACAACCAGAGGCAGCGTTCGACCGAGCCGGCCGACGAGTTGCCGTACACAACGCAGCCAATCCGGGATGTAAAGATCGCTCTCCCGCAGTGAGCAGAACTCGGTGTTGCGCGGGCGGAAGCCTGCCGCGTCGGGTTCGCCCGAGACGCGTCGGGCGCCGCCGACGTGCAGGTGGTCCACGTACTCGCCGAGCACGGACACGCTCACGGCCGGGGCGGTCAGCCCTTCGCGGGCGAGGTTCGGCAGGTCGAGGATTGCGCCGAGCTTCTCGGGGTCGAAGTGTTGGAGCACGTGCAGCGCGAGCCCGGCCGAGGGGGTCGGAAGCCCCGTGTGGATCTCGATCACGATCTTCGGCAGGCCGGCTTGCTCGGCGATGGCGAGCGCATCGCGGTAGCGGCCGACGATGCGGTCCACCGTCGTGCGGAAGTCGAACAGCTCGTTCGGCGGTATCCCCGGCGGGCTCAGCCGGGCGTTCTGCGCGCCGGCCTCGACTGCGCCGCGGAAGGCCAACTCCATCTCCTCGTCCGTGCTGTCGGTGTTGAGCGAATGGACACAGCCGAAAGGCACGAGCCCGGCGTCGCGGACTCGTTGCTTCAACAAGGAGCCGTCGTCGAGCAGGCGCCGCGGCGTGAGATCGAAGCGATGGTTGCCCCAGTTGCTGAATGCGGCGTCGCGTCGGCTGTCGGGGATGACGCGCGGTCGGTAGACGTAGTGCGTGACGCCGAGCTCGACACAGAGGTCGAGCTGCGCGTCGAAGTCGAGCTCGGGCAGCATTACCGCGGTAACGCCGAGCGGGAGTTCGGGGAGGGGCCAGTCGTTGGCGTTCGTGTTGCGGGGCATTCGACCAAGCTAGCGGAAGCGGTGTCCCGATCCGGCAAGGCGTGCCCTAGCATCGCGGCGTGGCCCGGCACTTCGACGCGTACTGCCTGCTCGACTTCAGCGCCCGGTCGTCGCCGTCGCCGGCGAAGCCGTGTGCCGATGCGCTGTGGCTCGGCTGTGTTTCGGGGGCCGGCAAGGCCGCGGTGTCGTACCACCGGACCCGTGCCGCCGCGATGGCGGCGTGGTCGGAGTGGGTGGGGAACCGGGTCCAACGCGGCCGACGCGTGTTGTGTGGGTTCGACTTTGCGTTGGGGTACCCGGTCGGTTTCGCCGAGGCTTTGCGGGTGAAGCACGGCTGGCGCTCGGTCTGGCGTGAGCTTGCAGATCGGATCAAAGACGACGACCGAAACTCCAACAACCGCTTTGCCGTCGCCGATGAGATGAATCGGCGTACCGGGGATGAGAGTACGCCCGGTCCGTTTTGGGGCGGCCCGGCCGGCGCGGCGACACCGACGCTCGAACGCACGCGGTCGTTCGATTGGCCATACGTCGAGGGAGCGTCGTGGTCACTCGCGCGGCTGCGGGTGTGCGAGTCGTGTTGCCCGACGGCGCAGGAGGTCTGGAAGTTGTCGGGCGCCGGCAGCGTCGGGTCGCAGACGCTGCTGGGCATCGCGGCGCTGCGGCGAGCCCTTGACACGGCGGCGTGGGCGGAGCACGCGCGGGTCTGGCCGACGCAGACGGGTTTCGCGGACAACGTGGAGACACTGCTGGGCGGAAGATCGGAGGACCCCGCGGTCGTCATCGTCGAGGCGTACCCGAGCCTGTTGGGTGACGCCGTCGACGCGCTGCTCGACCGACACGCCGGCATCCGGGACGCGGCGCAGGCGGACGCGTGGTGCCGGTGGGCGCGTGCGGAGGACCGCGCGGGCCGGCTGGGCCGGTGGTTCGCGGTGCCGGCCGGGTTGTCGTCGGCGCAACAACAGGCCTGTGAACGCGAGGAGGGCTGGATCTTCGGCGTCCCCGGCCCGGGTGACGCGGCGTAACGCTTCAACGGAACTCACCCCGGCTTCACCCGCGTTCACGGGGGTTCGATATACTCAATGGTTGGCTCGGCGGCCGGTTCGCCGGCGGGGCCAACGGGCGGGAACCGACGTTGTTTTCCAGGACCGATTGTCTATGGCGACCAGTTACGGCGCACTGAGCACCGACTTCTACATCAACGCGAAGCTCGCGGTGAAGATGGACATGCCGTCGGAGCGGGAGACGGTGCTGCACTTCTTCGATCGGGTTCGCAAGAGCGTGCCGAGCATGAGCAAGTTCCGCCGGTACGACGGCGAACTGGCGCTCGAGTCGTCGCGGTCCGAGCAGGAGTACCGCTGGCTGGCGCTGCGGCGGAACTGTCTGCGCACCGGGCACGTGAACCCCGACTCGATGCGTGACGCCGGCGCGTACCACAAGCTGATGCTCGAGTTGGCGCCGTTCCACTTGACGCTCAGCCCGCTGGACATCGACTACCTCGAGGTGTTGTTCGGCTTCGATCTGGAGTGCGAGCAGGACCACGACGACGTGGTGCACCAGGCGCTGCTGGCCGAGACGCCGCTGGGCGACCTGCTGCGCAGCGGCCCGGGCACGGGCGTGAGCAAGGTGCTGGACGTGCAGCCGGTGCTGGGCGTGCAACTGGACGACGCGGGCAAGACGCAGGCGTACTACGAGGTCAAGACCCGGCCGCGCAACCGCCGGGGCAAGGCGTCGCGCAACGGCGAGCCGATCTCGCTGTTCCTGACCGTCCGCCGGTACGGCCCGGTCGACGACCTGGGCGACCTGGGCGGGTGGTTCGACGGGCTGAGCCAGACGTGCGACACGCTGTGCACGGACCAGTTGGTGCCGAACCTGCTGACGCCGATCGCCCGGCTGATCACGTCGGGCAGCGCGTAGCCCAAGCGCCAACCGCCGTTTTTGAGGTTCCTCGGCCGCGTTGCGTTGCAGCGCGGTGCGGTCGACAATCCACTTCGTGTCGAACGACCCCTTGAACGTGTTGGTCCTGTGCGGCGGCCCGGACCGCGAGCACGAGGTCTCCCTGAAATCAGGCGGGGCCGTTGCGGGGGCGCTTCGGTCGGCAGGGCACGCCGTGACGGAAGCCGATCTTCGCCCCGAGGACCCGTCGGCGTTGGACGCGTTCGTGAAAGGTCACGGGGCGGGCGATGGGGCCGGTGTAGTGTTTCCGGTGTTCCATGGGAAGTGGGGCGAAGGCGGCGGCGCGCAGCAGGTTCTCGAGGAACGCGGCGTGCCGTACGTCGGGTGTCGGCCGAGCGCCGCGGCGCTGTGCATGGACAAGTGGCGGACGAAGCGTGTGCTTGAAGACGACGGCCTGCCGACGCCGGAGTCCGAGCTGTACGACGGCCACGCGGGCGCGACGACGCTCGGGCCGCCGGTCGTGATCAAGCCCAACTCCGACGGCAGCAGCATCGACCTGGCGCTTTGCCCGGATCGCCCGACTTTCGATGCACGGTTCCAGGAGTTGGCGGCGCGGAACGACGCGTTGCTAATCGAGCGGATGGTTCCGGGCAAGGAGATGACGGTCGGTTGGGTCGAGGGCGTCGGAATGTTGCCGCCCATCTGGGTGCGGCCGGCTACGGCGTTCTATGACTACGACGCGAAGTACACCCGGGACGACACACGGTACGAGTTCGACCTCGACGAGCCCCCGGAAGTGGTGGCCGAACTGCGTCGGGTGTCGGAGCGGTGCGTCGCGTTGTTGGGCGTGCGTCACTTGTGCCGGGTGGACTTCATGCTGGACGCGGCGGGCGTGCCGTGGGTGATTGAGGTGAACACGATGCCGGGCTTCACGGACCACTCGCTGCTGCCGATGGCGGCGCGGCGCGCGGGGATGGAGATGCCGGCGTTGTGTGACCGGCTGGTGCGGTTGGCGTGGCGCGACGCCGGTTCCGGTTCTTGAGCCAGCGCCTCAATCACGACGGCGCTTGCGCGTCCAGCAGCGTCGCCGCGGCGGCCTTGGCGGTCAGCGCCGCGTCGCGTTCGCCGAGTTGGTGCGCGACGGCCGTGGCGCCTTCGATCAGAACCAGCCACCACGCGGCGACCGCGCCGGGGTCATCGAACCCGGCGGCCTCGGCCAAGCCACGCACGTAGCCCCGGGTGCCGCGCTTCATGGCGTTGGCGGCGGCGTGCGCCGGGTGTGCCGGGTCGTGGAACTCGGCGGCGGCGTTCTGGAACGCACACCCGGTGAAACGGCGCGGCTCGGGGCCGCGGCCGCGGTACCACTCGGCCAACACGTCGAACACGGTCAGCAGCCGTTGTCGGGGGTCTTCCGTCGCGGCCTCCACCCGGTGGGTGAACCAGGCGAGGAACCGCTCTGCTCGGCGCTCGAGCGCGGCTACGATGAGTTCATCCTTGGTCCGGAAGTGGTTGTAGAGGGTCATCTTGGCGACGCCGGCCTCGGCGATCACGCGGTCGATGCCCACGGCGTGGAACCCCTCGGCGGCGAACAGCCGAAGGGCGGTGTCGATGAGGTGGTCGCGTTTCCCAGCGGGCACGCGGAAAGTCTAGGCCCGTCGGAATAGATAGACAAGTCTGTCTATTTGTCCCCGTGAGCCCGCCGCGTGGCGGGCCATGAACGCCCGCCCCGCCACCGGGGCCCGATCGAAGGAGCCCGCCATGACCCGCTTCCCGCAGAGCCGTTTCGCCACCCGCCGTTCCCTGGCCGCCGCCCGATCCCTCACCGTCGCCGGCACGATCGCCGCCACCGCCGCACTGACCGGTCCCGCCATCGCCCAACCCGTCGACGCGCTCGAGCCCACGATCGCCGCCCACGGCGGCTGGAACGCCTGGAACGAGCAGCGGACGCTGACCTACGACGCCATCGACTGGCCGCTAGGCGTTCAGCCCGAGTTTTCCCACACGGCCGATCTCCGGTCCCGCTACCACCGCGCCGAGTCCGCCACGTACACCTCGGGGATCGCGGGCGGCGAGGCCTGGCTGGCCCCCGCCCCAGGTATCGAAGCCGGCACCGATCCGCTGGGCTTGCCGCCGGCGTTCTTCCTGCACGGCAACTTCTACTTCCACGCGATGCCGTTCGTCTTCGCCGACCCCGGCGTGAACGTCCGCCCGCTCGGGCCCGGCGAGCTGTTCGGCGAGACCTACGACCGGCTCGGCGTGTCCTTCGGGGCCGGCGTGGGGGACACCAACGACGACGACTACATCCTCTTCGTCGACCCGGACACCCGCCGGCTCGCCGCGATCAACTTCAGCATCACCCACGACGCCGTCCGCGGCGACGCCGCCATCGCCGACGCCCCACGGAAAGTGCTGGTCTTCAACGCCTGGCAGGATGTCGATGGCCTGCTGCTGCCTGAAACACTCACGTTTCACGCGGTCGAAGGCGGCGAAGTCGCCTCCGACGGCGCGACGTACCGCATCACGAATGTCGGCCTGAGCACCGAGGCGCCCGACCCGTCGATCTTCGTTGACCCCGGCGAGACGGACGAAGGATGAGCCGGATGTCATTCCGTTCCCCGTTCCCGGCGTGACCCGTCCGTCACGCCGGGTTTTGTTTTTCCGCGGGTTGTGGAACAATGCGCGTCCGTGACGCGGTTGAACCTCCGTCGCCACCCGTTTCGGCCTGGCCTGCTGCTTGTCCTGTCTTCTCGAAACGGCGGCCCGGCCGTCGCAGGGGACCGCATGAACCCGATCGCACGGTACACACGCTGGCTGCACACGCAGTGGCCCGCCGGCAAACCCGAGAAACTCCCCGTTGTCAACGAAGACGGCACGACCAACGTGCCGGGGCTGTTCGTCGTCGGCGACCTGTCCGGCATCCCGCTGCTGAAGCTCTCGGTCAACGCCGGGACACGCGTGATCCGCCGCATCGCCGACGACCTCGGGAAGTCCGGTGGGGGCTCGGCGGACGACGTGCTCGACGTCGCGATCATCGGCGGCGGCACGGCCGGCTTCGCCGCCGCGAAGGAAGCCGAGAAACGCGGGCTGAAGTACCTCGTCTTCGAGGCGTCCGAGCCGTTCGCGACGATCGTGAACTTTCCCAAGAGCAAGCCGATCTACAAGTACCCGACGGACATGCCGTTGGAAGGCGACATCGACTTCCACGACAAGTCCGACATCAAGGAAGGCCTGATCGAGGACCTGCGCGAACAGACGGTCGATCAGGGCTTGAAGTACGTTGTCGGTCGTGTCAGCCACGTCGAGCGCAGGGGCGGCGCGTTCGAGGTCGTGCTGCCCCACAAGAGCGAGACGCCGAGCACGGTGAACCTCAACGGCACGTCGTTCGCCGCGGGGCAGGAACGCGTCAAGGCCAAGCGCGTGATCGTCGCCATCGGCCGGTCCGGGAACTACCGCAAGCTCGGCGTGCCCGGCGAGGACAAGACCCACAAGGTCTTCAACCGGCTGCACGACCCGAAGGACTACTGCTCGCAGGACGTGTTGATCGTCGGCGGCGGCGACAGCGCGCTCGAGTCGGCGATCGCGCTGGCCAAGTGCGGCGGCAACGTCACGCTCTCCTACCGCAAGCCGGAGTTCAACCGGCCCAAGCCCGAGAACGCCGAGATGATCCAGGCGCTGGCGGCGGACCCCGACGCCGAGACGTCGGTCGAGTCGGCGACGGACCCGCGGCAGTCGGCGAGCATGCCGGAGGCCCCGCACGACGTGCCCAAGGGCTCGCTCGAACTCGTGATGAGCAGCAACGTCGGCGAGATCCGCGACGACGAAGTCGACCTGAAGCTCGAAGACGGCTCGACCCGCACGGTGAAGAACAACGCCGTGTTCGCGATGATCGGCCGTGAGCCGCCGCTGGACTTCTTCCGCCGCAGCGGCGTGAACATCCTGGGTGAGCGGAACGTCAAGTGGTGGGCGACGCTGCTGCTGGTGCTCGCGGTGTTCACGTTCTTCTACCAGTGGAAGAAGCCCGGCACGTGGTTCCCGCTCTACGAGTTCTTCGAGGATCGTAACTGGTTCCCGCACAACCTCGGGCCGTGGCTCGTCTCGCTCGGCGACGTGTTCAGCAACCCGGCGAACCCGCTGGGCACGCTCAAGCTCTCGGCCGCGGGCGCGCCCGGCCAGACCTTCGGCAGCCCGGGGTTCTGGTACTCGCTGCTGTACTGCACGCTGATCGTGGTGTTCGGGTTCCGGCGGATGAAGCGGCGGAAGACGCCTTACGTGAAGGTGCAGACCTGGGCGCTGATGCTGTTCCAGTGCGTCCCGCTGTTTGTGTTGCCGTACCTCCTGTTCCCGTGGCTGGGGCATCTGGGTGCCTACGAGGGTGGGTTCGGGAAGACGTTCGCCGATGCGCTGTTCCCGCCGGCGGACTACGACCCGCATGGCCGGGAGTACTGGCGGGCGTTTGGGTTGATCCTCGCTTGGCCGTTGTTTATCTGGAACGTGTTCACCAGTCAGCCGTTGTGGACCTGGCTGGCGATCTCGTTGGTTCAGACGTTCGTGATCATCCCGCTGATCATCCGCTACTGGGGCAAGGGCGCGTACTGTGGCTGGGTCTGCTCGTGCGGCGCGATGGCCGAGACGCTCGGCGACACGCAGCGGCACAAGATGCCGCATGGCCCGTTCTGGAACCGCTTCAACATGGTCGGGCAGGCGTTCCTCGCGTTGGCGCTGGGCATCCTGGCGTTCCGGGTGCTGGGGTGGATGGGCGTGGAGTGGGCGGCGACGTCGTACGACGCGCTGCTCAGCGGCGCGGCGTGGGGGTTGCCGGCGTTGAACTACGCGTGGTTCGTCGACCTGCTCTGGGCCGGGATCATCGGGTTCGGGCTGTATTTCCATTTTTCGGGCCGGGTGTGGTGCCGGTTCGCGTGCCCGCTGGCGGCGCTGATGCACGTCTACGCGCGGTTCAGTCGGTTCCGCATCCTCGCGGACAAGAAGAAGTGCATCAGCTGTAACGTCTGCACGTCGGTGTGCCACCAGGGCATCGACATCATGAGCTTCGCGAACAAGGGCCGGCCGATGGAGGACCCGGAGTGCGTGCGCTGCTCGGCGTGCGTGCAGATGTGCCCGACGGGCGTGCTCACGTTCGGGCAGGTTGACCGCAAGACCGGCGAAGTGCTTAAGGTCGACCCGGCGTGGCTGGCGGCGTCGCCGGTCAACATCGCCGAGGGCGAGGTTACGATCAATGGCAAGAAGTTCCGGTGATGCCGCGGCGCGTGCCGCGGTTGCGTGTGACTCCGCACGGTGTTCTGCTTGATCAGGGGCAAACGATGAGAACGAACTGGTTGACGGCGTTGGTGTTGGGTGCGTCCGGCGTGACGCTGTCGGGCTGCGGCGCGACCGAAAAGGCAGACGCCGCCGCGGTGGCCGAGGCCGAGCGTTCCGGTAGTGCGTCGGCGGTGCCGTGCGAGGGCTGTGCCGCGGACGCGGACAAACCGGCGGTGGTCGCGGCCATCGAGGCGGCGCACGGCAAGGCGGCGTACGACGCGCTCGGCGCGGCGGGCAAGGTGGTCAAGGCCGATTTTGACGTCGACTTCGGCGGCGGCGACCTGATCGCCGGGACGATGTGGTACGACACGCCGGTCGGCAAGGTCCGGATGGAACTCGACAACGGCGCGGTGGTCGTGTTCGACGGGCAGACCGGCTGGTCCACGCAGCCCGACCCGGAGCAGGGGCCGAGCTACCGGTTCCACGTGCTGACCTGGCCCTACTTCATGGCCGCGCCGTTCAAGCTCAGCGACCCCGGCGTAACTCACGCGGACGTCGGCGAGATGCCCTTGACGGCTAAGTCGTCGTTGCCGGCGAGCAAGATGACGTTTGGCGAGGGCGTCGGCGATGCGCCCGACGACTGGTACCTGGTGTTCAAGGACCCGGGCGACGACGCGTTGCTCGCACTGGGGTACATCGTGACCTTCGGGACGCCGAAGGCTTACGCCGAGGAGAAGCCGAGCATCATCTTCTACCGCGACCCGGTGACGGTGGACGGCGTGACCTTCGCGACCCAGTGGGTGTTCCACTTCTGGAACGAGGCGTCCGGCATGGAGGGCGACGCGAAGGGCCGGGCGACGGTCAGCAACATCGAGTTTGTCGTGCCGCCCGCCGGCGCGTTCGAGAAGCCGGAGGGCGCGCAGGAAGCAACGCTTCCCGGCGTGTGACGGGCGCGACAGGATCAAAGCATCACGGCGACGATTCGAGCGCTTGCGTGGTCTCCCCCGGCGGTTCCTGGGTCGCGGTGTCGGTGTCGCTCTGCGGGCCGGCCATGCGGTCGAGCACGCGTCGCGCCATGACCCCGAGCACGACCACCACGGCGACGGTGACGCCGATCCCGATGGCGAACGTCGTGCTGTTGCCGGGGTCGGAGAGGTCGAAGTCGGCCAAGCCCGACCCGATCACGACCGCGACGACGGTGCGCGGCGTCATCCCGATGAGCGTGCCCAGCACGAACGGGAGCTTCGGCACCGCCAGGCCGGCGAGCGCAACGTTGGATAACGCGAACGGGGAGTTCGGCGGCAGGCGCAGAAGCGCCACGACGAAGGTGACCCGCGCGGCGTGCCCTTGCAACAACACATGGTGCAGCGCGGCGTAACGCGGGTTGGCGTCCACCGCCTCGGCGAGGCGGTCTCCCGCGGCGCGGCGGGCCACGAGGTAGCCCAGCGCCGCGGCGCCGGTGAAGCCCGTGAGCGCGGCCGGCACGCCGAGCGGGATGCCGAACGCGAACCCGGCGAGCACCGCCTGCGCGTAGGTCGGGAGCAACGCCAATCCGGCCAGCACGATGAACCCCGTGACGAACAGCGGCACGCCGACCGCCGGCCGTTCGCCCAGCCACGGCCCGACCCACGCCATGGTCCCGAGCAGGGCGAAGCCGCCCAGCGGCGGCAGCACCGTGGCGACGGCGGCCAGGACGCCGACCGGCTTGAGCCGGGACCAGTCGGGCTTTGCTGGCGCGTCGTCGGCGCGTGCCGGGGGCGCTTCGGCGTTCGGGGCTTGCGGGGCCAAGGCAAGCAAAGACTAGGCGACGGCGGCGCTTCCCGTCGGCGCTCTTCCGATTTGCCCGGCGGCGTGGCATGATGCGGTGATGCCGCTAGACGTCACGCCCTTCGTGTTGGCCGGGCAGCCGGTCGAGACCGCCGATGTCCGCGACGCGACCGACCCGTGGGGTGGCGGAGTGGTCGGCCGGGTCTGTCACGCGGACGCGTCGCACCTGGGGTCGGCGTTGGAAGCGTCGGCGCGGGTCGCCAAGCGGACGGCAGCGACGCCGGGGCACGTCCGCCGGGACGTGTTGCTCGGCTGCCTGCGGCGGATCGAAGCAGAGCACGAAGAACTCGCGCGGCTCTGTCGGGCAGAGGCGGGCAAGCCGGTTACGGCGGCACGCGGCGAGGTGTCGCGGATGTTCGACACGTTCCGCGCGGCGGCCGAAGAGGCGACGCGGATCGTCGGCAGCGGCGAGGTGTTGGCCTTGGACGTCGCGTCCTCGGCCGCGGGTTACCGCGGGATGGTGAAGCGGTTGCCGGTCGGGCCGTGTGCCTTCATCACGCCGTTCAACTTCCCGTTGAACCTAGTCGCGCACAAGATCGCCCCGGCCATCGCGGCGGGTTGCCCGTTCGTGCTCAAGCCCGCGCCGGCCACGCCGGGGTGCGCGTTGCGGTTGGCCCACATCCTCGTCGACACGATGCGCGAGCACGGGTACCCGGCCGAGTCGGTATCGGTCTTGCCGATGGACGTCGAGGTGGCGGAAACACTGGTGACCGATGATCGCCCGAAGCTGCTGTCGTTCACGGGTTCGGCGGCCGTCGGCTGGGTGCTCAAGGCGAAGGCGGGCCGGAAGAAGGTGACGCTGGAACTCGGCGGCAACGCGGCGTGCGTCGTGGACGAAGGCGTCGATGTCGAGGCGGCGGTGAAGAAGATCGTTCCGGGGGCGTTCGGCTACGCGGGTCAGTCGTGCATCAGTGTGCAGCGGTTGCTGGTGCACGATTCGTGTTACGAAACGCTGCGCGAACGTCTGGTTGCAGTGGTTTCATCCTTGAAGTGCGCCGACCCGGCGGACGAATCGACGACGGTCGGCCCGGTGATCAACGACGTGGCCGGGCGGCGCATCCGCTCATGGATCGCGGAGGCGGTAGCGGCCGGGGCGTCGGTTTGTTGCGGCGAGGACGGCGCCGGCGGATCGGGCAACAGGCTCGACGCGACGGTGTTGGAAGGCGTTCCACACAACGCCGGGCTCTGGCGCGAGGAAGTCTTCGGTCCCGTGGTGATCCTCGAGCGCTTCGCTGAGTTCGACAACGCGTTGGCGACGGTCAACGACAGCGACTTCGGCCTCCAGGCCGGGGTATTCACGCCGTCGTTGGACCACGCGATGCGGGCGTGGGACACGCTCGAGGTCGGAGGCGTCGTGATCAACCAGGTCCCGAGTTGGCGGGTGGACCCGATGCCCTACGGCGGCGTCAAGGGCTCGGGCCTGGGCCGTGAGGGCGTGCGCTACGCGGTCGAGGACATGACGGAGCCGCGGCTGCTCGTGGTCGCGCCGTGATGCGCTTGGCGCGGGGGGCAGCCCGGCAGGCCGATAACCGGCGGATTGCCTGCGTCCGAGAAGCGCAGGCGTTCTCTTGAATGCTCGTCGGCGTCAACCGGCGATAGCGTGGAAGCGAGTCGAGCGCCAATGGGCGGGTGCCCGTGGCAAACCCTCCGGGTCGACTCGGATCGGTTTCTTCGCGTCGCCCCGGACGCAAGCGAGAGCATCATGCGTGGCCCGGCCTGTCGAACGTTACGTGACGCCAGCGTGTTGGTGTTGTGCGTGTCGTTGTTGCTCTGTCTGCCCTCGTCGACTGGAGCGGCGTCGATCCAGGTGCTCGACTTCGACGACCTTCCCACCGGCGTCGTGCTGACCAAGCAGGTCCCGGGCGTGCACGTCAGCGCGACCAACCCCCATGCCGACGCGCCCGACGCGGCGCTCGTGTGGGACTTCACGGGCCGGCCCGACCTCGCCTACGGCGGGCAGCAGCACGACGGGGGCTGGTCCGGCGGGAACGTCGCCGACTTCAACACGCTCGGCAAGGGTCTGGTCGTCGCGGGGCCCGACCCTGGCAAGCTCCTCGAGCCTCGCCGGCCCGCGGGCGACCTGATCTTCAAGTTCGACGAGAAGATCACGTCGTTCGGCTTCAGCGTCGTCGACGTCGAGGGCCCAGAAGAGTTCATCACCGACACCGGCTACTTCGTACGGTTCGCTCACGCGGGACAGACGCTGATGGAGATCGACTTCGTCGACTTCATCACCCCCGGCTCGCCGTACTACGACCCGACGATCGAGTTCGGGCACCACACCGCCAACCGCATCAACCCGATCTCGGCCGAGAAACTCGGGACGTGGGCGTTCGACGAGGTCGAGATCGCGCTCGGGGGATCGGCCGTGGTCGGTCGCGTCCGCTACGAAGCGATCCCGACGCCGACGGCGCTGCTGGGCGGGATGTCGCTGCTGGCGTTGTCGACGATGCGCCGCCGAAAAAGCTGAGAATCCCAAACAGAACCGCACACACTTAGATCAAGCCTCGTCTTACCACGGGGCTTTGTTCGTACAGGTTCCGCGGACCTGGCGCAGTGACTTTCACCGCGATTCGCTTACATTGCTGTGATGGCCGCGCCGGCTCCGTCACTCCCGCCCGCCAACTTGCCCGGCAGCACCGATGACCTCCGTGTCGCCGGGCCGTTGCGGCACGTACAGACGGCGCGCTTCGACGAGCCGCTGCCGCTGGAACTCGGCGGGTCGCTGCCGGGTGTCGAGGTCGCTTACGAGACGTGGGGCAAGCTGAACGCGGCGCGGGACAACGCCGTGCTTGTCTGCCACGCGATCTCGGGCGACTCGCACGCCGCCTGCCACCCCGACGATCCCGACGACGACCCCGGCTGGTGGGACGAACTCATCGGGCCGGGCACTGACAACGCGATCGACACGGACCGACTGTTTGTCGTTTGCTCGAACGTGCTCGGCGGGTGTCGCGGCACGACCGGGCCCGGCACGACGGACCCGAAGACCGGCCGGCCGTACGGCGCCGATTTCCCGGCGATCACCGTCGGCGACATGGTCAACACGCAACGCCGGCTGATGCATCACCTGGGCATCACGCGCTGGCGCGCCGTGGTCGGCGGTTCGCTCGGTGGGCACCAGGCGATGACCTGGGCCACGGGATACCCCGACGCGATGCGGACGTGCGTCGCCGTCGGTACGTCGCCGCGGCTGACCTCGCAAGCGCTCGCCTTCGACGTCGTCGCCCGTAACGCGATCCAGACCGACCCCAGCTTCGCCGGCGGGCAGTACTACGGCCAGCCGCAGCAACCCGACACCGGGCTCGCCATCGCGCGGATGCTCGGGCACATCACGTACCTCTCGCCCGCGGCGATGGACGCCAAGTTCGAGCGCGACCGGCACCAGCCCCGCGACCTCAACACCTCGTTTGAGAAACGCTTCAGCGTCGGGAGCTACCTCGCGCACCAGGGGCAGAAGTTCGTCGACCGCTTCGACGCCAACAGCTACGTCGCGATCTCGCTGGCGATGGACCGCTTCGATCTTGGCCATGACCACGCGACGCTGATGAAGACCTTCGCCGACACGTCCTGCGACTGGTTGGTCGTCAGCTTTTCGACCGACTGGCTGTTCACCCCGGCCCAGTCGCGTCAACTCGTCAACGCGCTCACGCAGTCCGGCAAGCGGGTGTCGTACACCGAGGTCACCAGCAACGCGGGCCACGACGGGTTCCTGCTCGCCGAGGAGATCGGCAAGTACGGGCCGCTAGTCGCGGCGAAGCTCGGAGACATCGACGCCTCCGCGCCGCCGCTGCGTGACCACGACCGGCACCTGCTGGATTTCATCCCGGCCGGGGCGTCGGTGCTGGACCTGGGGTGCGGGTCGGGCCGGCTGTTGGCGGAACTCCGCGACCGCGGGCACCAAACGCTCATGGGCGTCGAGGTCGCGCAGGACAAGCTGATCGCGGCGGTCCGGCGGGGGCTAGACGTGATCGACGTCGATCTCAACGCCGGGCTGCCCGCGTTCTCGGATCGGCAGTTCGACGTGGTGGTGTTGAGCGCGACGCTGCAGATCATCGAGAACGTGGCGGGGCTGCTGGACGAGATGACGCGCGTTGGTCAGCGGGTCGTCGTCAGCTTCAGCAACTTCGCGTTCCGGGACTTCCGGAAGATGTTTGCCGAGCAGGGGCGCAGCCCCAAGGCCGAGGCCGGCGGCGGGAGCTACGGGTACGAATGGCACGACACGCCGAACCGACGGTTCCCATCCATCGCCGACTTCGAAGACTTCTGCACCCAACGCGGCTTGGCGATCCACCGCGCGTCGTACCTGGACACGACGACGGGCGCGGTGGTCGAGGCCGACGACGACCCGAACCTGAACGCGGACTTGGCGATCGTCGAAGTCAGCCGGTAGAGCGTCGGTCAGGCGATGGTGTGTTGATCCGCGCTTCCGATCACGGCGGCGACGCGTTGCTCGAGCGTACGGCCAAACAGATGTCGAGTCGTCGCGTCTGTCGTTCGCAACGCTTCGGCACAGGGCGAGGCCAACAGGCGTTCGTGTCCGAGTTGAGCTCCGGCC
The DNA here is from genome assembly GCA_028285385.1 of Phycisphaera sp. Taxonomy (GTDB): domain Bacteria; phylum Planctomycetota; class Phycisphaerae; order Phycisphaerales; family Phycisphaeraceae; genus CAZIXN01. The sequence goes on along the minus strand of JANQPR010000096.1, from coordinate 5,146 downwards.
AGCATGCCCATCGTGGCGGCAAGCGTGTCGGTGTCGCCGGGTCCGTGCGCGAGCAACCGCAACGCGAGCAAGCCGTCGCCGTCGGCGTAGGCGAGGCACGCGAGCAGTTGCGTGAGCTGCAGCAGCGGGTCGAATGGCTTGAGCGAGTGGTCCGACGTGGGCGGCGGGGCGTCGTACAGGCGTCGTTTGAGCATTTGAAGGAACTCGTACGGCCGGGCGGATCGATTCTGCACGCCGAGTTCGTCGACCGCGAAGGCGAGCGGGGTTGTGACCTCTGGCCGCAGCCCGACCACCGCGTCGATGCGTCGGGCCGTGTCGGTCCAAGTACCGAACAGACCGGAATCGGAATCGCGTTGCGCGGTCGTGGCCAACCACGCGGCGAGCAGTCCGGTGACGGCTCGGCCGTGCAGCTGGTCGAGCCGGCAGAAGTCGGCGTGCTTCCGAAACACGTCCTCGGCAGGAAGCGCGGTATCCCGTAACGCGAGACCGAGGTAGAGGAAGTAGCCAAAACACGCGGGCTCGCCGGGGCGGTAGAAGCAGGGAGTGTTGTCGTTGCCGCACGCGGCGTGTGAGGAAGCTTGGTCGGGGCCGTCGAACATTCCCAGCCACTGCCGCGTGGAATCCGCGGTGACGCGTTCCAGCCAGGCGACGGTGTCGGGCGGCCGATGCCGGAGCCACGCGATGAAGCCGTCCTCCGTCGCCGGCGTGCCGTGTTCCCGCGTGTGTTCGAGCCAAGGCTCGACGAGCCCTACGCGGATCGCCGTGTCGTCGGACACCACGCCCCGTAGCCCCGCGGTCGCTCCAGCGGGAGCCCAGATGTTCCACGGGTCGGGCTCGGGGCCGCGGAAGGTGTCCGCCAATGGCAGCGGCCACGCGTCGTTCTCACCAGGCCACTCACTTACCTCGCCGCGCAACCCGGCCGCCTCACACGGCAAGCCGATCGCGTCGCCGACCGCGGACAACGCCAATGCCCCTCGCACCCGGTCACGGGCGTCCGTGCGATTCGTGGGCGACTTGGCCATGGCGATAGCGTACGGATCGCAACGCTTTGCCGCCGGCGCTTTGTTGCCGTCTGCGTTCCGTTGATGGACGCGCGCCAGACTCAGGCGGAATGCCCGACGGTCTCCGGGCGCGTCGCGAGCCGACTATCTGTGCTCGGGGTCAGGCGTGTGTGAACGCGACAACCAACTCCGGTCCTTCGCCCCACGGTTCGCCGTCGTACCCGCCCCAGCGGTCCGTCACTCGGAAACCGGCCGTGGCGATGAGGTCGAGCAACTCCTCGGGGTACCACACCCGCATAGAGATAGGCAACTCCGCGGCGTCGATGACGCGGCCGTCCTTCACCCGTTCGTACTTGAGCACGGGGAACACAATCAGCGGGTCGGCCTGGAACCGTCGGCAGTCATCGGTCATCCGAAGCAATCCTTCGGGCGTTCGCTTCTCGTCGTACGCCGTGCCGTCACGCGCGGACCAGAACTCGAACAGTGCGTCGCGGTCCCCTCGAGGGCGGAAGGCGTTGAGGATCGCGGTGCCGTTTGGCGCGAGGTGGCGACGGATCGTGTCGCACAGCCCATCGATCTCGGCGTCGGTCTCGAGGTTCTGCATGACGCGGAACGGGGCCGTCACGAGGTTGAACGTTCGACCCAGATCGACCGCGCAGATGTTGCCACGCTGGACAAGGGCCCGTTCGGGAGGAACGGCTCGGTCTGCCAGCTTGCGTCGGCACAGCGAGAGCATCGACTCCGAAAGGTCGACGCCTTGGATGAACCGGCAGCGCTCGACGAGGGCGACCAGCACGCGTCCGGTGCCGCAGCCCAACTCGAGGACGTCGCTGTCCGGGCCGGGGATGGCGCTGCGATAGAAGTCGACGTCGCCGAAGTTCGCCCAGACGTCGTAGAAGCGGGCGGCGTCGCCGCGGTAGTCGTTGCGCATCGCGTTGCTCCATCTCGGGTACGGCGGGTTCCCCGTCCTCAAAATAAAAAGCCCGCCGAGTCGGCGGGCTAGCGAGTAATCAAGCGGTGGAGGCTTTTGGGGTTTACGCCGCGGCCTTCTTCTTCGCGTTGAGCTTGGCGGCGAGGCGGGACTTGTACCGCGACGCGGTGTTTTTGTGCAGGGCCGGGGTGCTGGCAACCTGGTCGAGCAGCTTGTAGATGCCGTGGAGCTTCTGCTCGGTCTCCTCGACGCTGCCGTGGAGGACGAGCTCGTGGTACTCCTTGATCGCCGTGCGGTAGCGGTCCTTGCGCCAGCGGTTGCGGGCGCGGCACTTGACGTTCTGGCGGATGCGCTTCTTAGCGGAGGCGGAGTTGGCCATGGGGCAGCGGGGTCCGGAGCGTGGCTCTTGAGGGCGGGAAAGAGGGCAGGTCACCCCGCGGCGGGCCGACACTGGCTTGGTCAGCGATGCGTCCAGTTCGCCGGGGCGAGCCGCGTAGTCTGCCCGAAGCCGAGGTCGGGGTCAAGTCGTTCGGGTCGAGTGGGGGAAAGTCCGGCGTTACCCGGTTTGACACGGGGCGGGGCCCGCGTACGCTATGGGGTTCCGGCCGGGCAGGAAGCTCGGTTGGCGGCCGACGCGGCGTGTCCGTGCGGCCTGTGTTGAAAGGGACGATCCGATGCGGCACCCGATGGAAGCAACGGAAGCGACACGCTGATGGAGCGGGCGACCCTCCATCGTGCGTTGCGTGTCGGCCGATGCACTGGCCCATCTCCCGCCTCCCCCTTCCCGGAGGCGGCCATGGGCTGACCCATCTGCCAGCAGGATCGACCCCGGCGTCCCGCCGAAGCGACCCCTCCGGTCGCGACGCAGCAGCGCCCCGCAGGCCACGAGCAACCGCGACGCTCGTGGTTTTTGTTTGGCCACGAGCCGGCCGGCCGAGCGACCTGTTCCCGACAACCGGACAACTCACACAACCCGACAACCCGACCCCCGCAAGAACAAGCCGAGATTCAACATGAGTATCAACAACGCCGAGATGCTGCGGCTGATCGACTCCATCGCCCGCGACCGCAACGTCGAGAAGGACCTGCTGTTCGACGACCTCGAGCAGGCGATGGTGTCGGCCGCGCGGAAGCACTACCACGCCGATGAGGAGGAAGAGTTCGTCTGCGAGATCGACCGGTTCACCGGCGCGATCCAGCTCTGGCGAGAAGGGCAGGCGATTGACCTGGCAGACCTCGGCCGGATCCCGGCGCAGACGGCCAAGCAGGTCATGATCCAGCGTTTCCGCGAGGACGAGCGGGCCAGCATCTTCAACGAGTTCATCGACCGCGTCGGCGACCTGGCGACGGGCATGGCCCAGCGGTACGAGGGCGGCGCGCTGATCGTGCAGATCGGCCGGGCGGAAGGCTTCATGCCGCGGCGTGAGCAGATCCCCGGTGAACAGCACCAGCCGGGCGAGCGGGTGCGGTGCCTGATCCTGGACGTCCGCGACGAGGGCAATCAGGTCAAGATCGTGCTCAGCCGGGCGGCGCCGGAGATGATCCGCCGGCTGTTCGAGGTGGAGGTGCCCGAGGTCGCGGAGCGCATCATCGAGATCAAGGCGATGGCCCGCGAGCCCGGGGCGCGGACCAAAATCGCGGTGCAGTCGCTGGACAGCAAGGTCGACGCGGTCGGCGCGTGCGTCGGCGTGCGTGGCTCGCGCATCCGCAACATCGTCGACGAGCTCGGCGGCGAGAAGATCGACATCGTGCGCTGGAACGAGAGTTCGCAGATGCTCATCGCCAACGCGCTCAAGCCCGCCGAGGTCGTGGAGATCTCGCTGTGTTTCGAGTTGGGACGCGCGACCGTCGTGGTCAACGAAGACCAGCTGAGTCTGGCGATCGGCAAGCGGGGGCAGAACGTCCGCCTCGCCGCCCGGCTGACGAACTGGGACATCGACATCCTGACCCCGGCCGAGTACACCAAGTCGCTGGACACGCTCGAGCAGTTGATGCTCAGCGTCGAGGGCGTCGAGGAGGACGCGGTGGACAAGCTCGCGGCGATGGGCCTGATCAGCGTCTTCGACGTCGAGGAGGTCGGCCCGGAGTACCTGACCGAGCAGTTGGAGCTGCAGGAAGAGGTCGCGGTGTCGCTGGTGAACGCGGCGGCGGACAAGGCGAAGGTCGTCGCCGAGGAGCAGGCCCGCGAGAAGGAAGCGCAGGAGGCGGCGCGTCGCGCGGCGGCCGAGGCGCAGGCGGCGGGCCTGGATTCTGGGGTCTCCGACGAGGCCGCGGCCCAGGCGGCGGACGTGCTCGGGCAGCCGGCCCCGGCGCCAAGCGCGCCGTCGGGCGGCGACGGCGGCGGCATCCTGGATCTGCTGGAGTCGCGTCAGGACGACGCGCCGGAAGCCGCCGCGGCGTCCGAACCCGCGGCGGAAGCGGATGGCTCCGGCGACGGAGGGGCTGCGGTCGAAGAGGCCGCCGGCTCCGAAGCGGCGGCAGAAAAGAGTTGACCCGCGGTCGTTGTCCGGCTGCGGCGTGAGTGTTGTTTTTGGATTTGCGTGATTCTGGTTCCCTGTTCTCGGTTTGGAGCGTGACGTTTTGGCCAAGGCCCTACGAGTCCACCAGTTAGCCCGCGAGCTCGGCGTGCCCAGCAAGGCGATCGTCGAGAAGTGTCAGGCCGAGGGCGTGCCCGGGATCGTCGCGCACCAGTCGACGGTGAAGCTCGGGTTGGCCGAGACGATCCGCCAGTGGTTCGCCGACGGTGTGAAGGAAGACCACGCCGCCGCCGCGGAGACCGCCGAGAAGGTGAACGTCGCCGCGGCGAAGAAAAAGGTCCGCAAGCGTGCCGCGAGGAAAAAAGCGGCCGCGAAAGACACCGCCGACGTCGTCGCCGAGACCGCGACCGCGACGCTGGAGCCCGAAACCGAGACTGGGGTCGATGCACCGGCCGAGGTCGTCGAGGCGAAGGCGACGAAGACCACGAAGAAGGCGGTGAAGCCGAAGGCCGAGTTGGTTGTCGAGGATGCCGCGGCGAAGCCCGTGGAGGAGATGCCGACCGACCCGGCAGCGCTGCACGCCAAGGCCAAGGCCCGCCCACAGACCGAGCCGCTGCCCGAGGTCAAGAAGCCGCAGCCGGTCGCGCCGCAGGGCGTCGAGAACGTGCCCGACCGCCCGGACGTGGTCAAACCCGCCGGCAAGCTTGACCTTCTTGAGCTCGGTGAGCTGCTCGCCG
>JANQPR010000092.1 GCA_028285385.1 Phycisphaera sp. | reverse complement strand
CCCGGGCCCCCCGCCGACGCGGCGGCATCCGCAGCGCTCCCCGGCCCGCAACTGCCGGACCTCCGCTACGCCGCCGCCTCCGACCCGGGGCGCCGCCGGCTGGCCAACGAGGACGCCTTCGCCGTCGACGCCCGCGCCGGGTTGTTCGTCGTCTGCGACGGGATCGGCGGGCAGCCGTCCGGCGAGGCTGCCTCCAACATCGTCGCCCACTCCGTCGGGCACGTGCTCAAGCGCAACGTCCGCCGGTACAGTCGCCTCGACGACGCGACGCTCAAGCGCCTCATGGCCGACGCGGTCATCGAGATCAACCAGGAGCTCCACGAACACGCCTCGACCATCCCCGCGCTCGAAGGCATGGGCTGCACGATCGTCGCCGCCCTGCTCGATGCCCGCAGCGCCTTCCTCGTCAACGCCGGCGACTCCCGCGCGTACCTGCTCCGTCAGAACGAGCTCCAACCGCTCACCGACGACCACGTCCGCACCAAGCAGAAGTTCGTTCAGACCGACGAAGGCGACCTCACCGACGCCGGCGAGCGACGCTTGTTGCTTAAGTTCCTCGGCACCAAGCGAGACCTCAAACCGTCCGTCGGCGTGCTCAAGCTCGAGCCGGGCGACCGGCTCCTGCTCTGCACCGACGGCGTCACCGACCCGCTCGGAGCCGACACGGTCAAGAACCTGCTCACCACCCGCGACGACCCGAACGACTGCGTCCACGCGCTGATCGACGCCGCCAACGAGGCCGGCGGCCCGGACAACATCACCGCCGCCGTTGTCGACTTCTTCGGCCCCCGCGACGTGACTGCCGACGACCGCCGCCCCCCGCCCCGCACGCCGACCGAGCCGCCCGCGAACGTCTCGCAACAGGCCAGGGCCGCGCTCGAGCTGCTCGAAGAAGACCTGCGGTGGCTGCTCGAGGGCTCGCGCGAGTCGGCCGCGCCCAACCGCCTCACCGCGCTCGCCGCCGCCAAGCGTCGCCTCGGGCCCGACCTGTACCGCACGTTCCTGATGCGGCACCCGAACCAGGCGCCGATCCACATCTTCCATCAGTGCTGCGCGACCGCCGACTCGCCCTGGCGCACGCAGTACCAACGCCACCTCGACCAGCTCGACGAGCCGCTGCAACGGCTGACCAGCGGTAGCGTCCGCCTGTCGATGCTGCTCACCGGCGACGAAACCGCCGCGATCTTCCGCAAGCTCTGGCAGGACTGGCAGAACGTCGAACGCCGGTACTTCCTGACGTGCGACCGCCAGGCCAAACGTGTCGAAGAGCTCACCCTCGACCTGCTCATCACGCACATGCTGAACTCCGTGCAGACGATCGGCGCGCTGCTGGAGTTCCTGCCACGCTACATGCGGGAACCAAAGAGTTGAGCCGGTAGGTCAGGCGGCGCGGGTGTCCAGATTCCCCGGTAACGTGGCGTCGTCGAGCGTCAGCTCGAACAAGGGTGTGCCTGTCGGCACGCAGTCGCCTCCGCTTTCGCGTCGCACCCGGCGCACTCGTAGCGTGTCGCCGTCGATCCGCACCACGCGTGGGCGGAACGGCAGCACGAAGCTGCCCGTGTTGATCACCACGCGGCCGCGCCGCCGCCACACGCCCGGCCGGTGCGAGTGGCCGAACACGATGACGCTCGCCGACGGCGCCGCCGCTTCCAGGAGCGACGCCGCGAGCTCCGGCTGCGTCTTCCAGTACCACGCCATCGCCGCCACGCGGTCCGGCCGCAGCAACAACTCGGCGACGCCGTGCCCGCCCTTGCCCTCCGACTCGGCGAACTGCAGGTTGGCCACGTTCTGCGCGACTTCGAGCCGGCGGGGCAGGTCGAGCGACCCCGGCGGCTCGTCCGGTTGCCGGTAGCGCTCCAGCGCCTCGAGCGTGCGTTGCTTCATCGTGCCGGCGCCGCGGGCCCAGGGCGCGATCGCCGGGTGCAGCACGTCGCCGTGGGTGACCAGGACCCGGCCGCCCATCATCAGCAGGTGTCGCCGGTCGGAGACGAACGCGTCGTGGTTGCCCGAGAGCACGACCAACTCAACGCCGTCGCGTTCGCACAGCTCTCGGAGCTCATCAACCTCCCGCGCCGCCTCGACGCGGGCCGGCTCCATCTGTAGTTCCGCCAGGTCCCCCGCCACGACCAGCCGCCGTGCGCCTTGCCACAACGGGCGCAGGTGCTCGGCCCGGACCCGCCGCGACGCCCGCACCGCGGGGTGGGACAAGTGCGTATCAGAAATGATCACTGTGGATTCGCGGTCACGCATCGAGTTCTTGATCACTGGTCGGCGTGCGCTCAGAGCAGGTCCCTTGGGACACCGCATCGATCTCGGTGCATCGGACATTCAAGAGTCCCGCTGGGCCATGTCCGGGAACATTCCACGGGGCACCGCGGTTCTGCGAACTCGCGAACTGTGGCGACCGTCACACACCGCACAGCCGTTACACTCGCCCTTCAATTGGAACCAAAAACCCCGCCCCGGAGCCCGCGATGCCGCACGCCTCGCCCGCCGCCCCGCCACTGCCGCCCGGCTCGCAGAACACCACAGCGCTCACCGCCCCGCTACGTGCGCTGCTGGCCCAACTCGGCGACCTGCTCCGCGAAACCAGCGACGAGAGGTACACCGCCCCGCCGCCCGTCCACCTCGCGGGCACGCTCGGCGGTCACGTCCGACACACGCTCGACCACATCGCCGTGCTCGGGGCCATCACGGCCGACGGGCGGCCCGCCGCGACCGTGTTGGACTACGACGACCGCGAGCGCGGCACCGACGTGGAGACGTCGGTGAAGAGCGCGCTCGATCAGGTCGCGGTGCTTGACGCCCAACTGCAACGACTCGATGCGCTCCCCGTCGACACGCCCGTCGACGCCCGGCTGCTGCTGGCTCCCGAACTGCCTTGCCCTTGCGGCGTCTCCTGTCTCGCTCGCGAGGTGGCGTTTGTGCTCAGCCACACGGTCCACCACCAGGCGTTGATCGCCGCTCACCTCCGTGCCACCGGCCGCGCCATGCCGGAGGGGTTCGGCGTCGCGCCGTCGACGCTCCGCCACCGCGCGTCCTGACCCGTCGCCGTTTGCGTTTCACGTTTCAGCCGCCGGGTATCTGCATGTGCACCGTGACGCTAGTTCCCCGCCCCGACGGGTTCCGCCTCGCCGTCAACCGCGACGAGTTGCGGGCCCGCCCCGCCGCCGAAACTCCGCACGTGCGTCGACACGGCGAGCGTCAAGCGATCTACCCCATCGACCCGCCCAGCGGCGGCACGTGGGTCGCCGTCAACGACGCCGGCGTCGCGTTCACGCTGCTCAACCGCACCGTCGACGGTGCCCCGCCGCGCCCCGATGCGAATCGCTCCCGCGGTGAGATCATCCCCGCCTTGCTGGGCGCGGACCGCGCCACCGACGCTTGGGCGCTCCTGGAACAACTGGGCCCGGCAGACTTCACGCTGTTCCGACTATTGATCGTGGACGCTCAGAACGCGGTGGTTGCTCGGCACGAGGGCGACCGGTTCACGCACACCGTCCGCGCGCGGCCGAACGCCCCGATGATGCTGACTAGTTCGGGCCTAGGCGACGCCGTGGTCGAGCCGCCGCGTCGTGCGCTGTTCGACAGTTGGTTCGGCGGCGACGCCCGGGACTGGGCGGACCAACAACGCGCGTTCCACCGGCACGCGTGGCCCGACCGTCGCCCTCTCTCGGTCAACATGAGCCGGGACGACGCCCGTACCGTGAGTTGCTCTTTCCTGGACGTCACGGCACGCCGTGTTGAAATGCGCTACGCCCCGTGGTCGGAAGCCCATAACCGCGGCCAGGCGAGCGAACCGCCGGACTCGGCTTGCCGTCTGGCGCTGGCCCGTGCGGTCGCCCATCCCGATGCCGTGGTCCCGACCGCATGACCGCCGCGTTGCGCCGCGCGTGGAGCCGGCCAACGGTGCGCTGGGTCGGGACGCTGTATGTGGCGGCGTGGTGCGCGTCGTTGGCATTCCGCTGGTGGAACGCCCCGGCCCCGCCGGCGCCGACGCCCGACCTCGGCGTCGCCACACTTCCCGCCATGTCACGCCACGGCGCGACCGACGCCGACACCGTCGACCTCTGGCACGACGACCTCGGCCCACGCGACGCGCCGGTCGTTGTCCTGCTCCACGGCAGCCCCGGCCACAGGGGCAACTTCGAGCACCTCACCCACATACTCACCGACCGCTACCGCGTCGTCGTCCCCGACCTGCCCGGCTTCGGGGACAGCGAAAGGTGGCTGCCGTCGTACAGCACCCGCGCTCATGCGCGTTACACCCTTGCACTGCTCGACCAACTCGGCATCGATTCCGCTCATGTCTTCGGCTTCTCCATGGGCTCGGGCGTCGCGATCGACGTGTTCGACCTCGCGCCGCTACGTGTCGAAACCCTGACCTTCTACGGCGGCATCGGCATCCAGGAAGGCGAGGGCACCGGCGACTACCACTTCGAGCACCTCAAGTACACGCTCGGCTACGCCCTGCTCGTCTGGCCTCCGGAGCTGCTGCCGCACTTCGGCCTGCTCGGCTCGCCCGCCGCCCGACACGCCTTCTTCCGCAACTTCAACGACACCGACCAACGCCCGTTCCGCGACGTCTTCCACGACATTGACGCCGCCGGGGTCCCGCTACTCATCCTGCACGGCGTTGACGACTTCCTCGTGCCCGCGTGGACCGCCGAGCAACACCACCAGCTCGTCGAACACTCCGAGTTGGTGATGTTTGACGGCGGGCATTTCATGCTGTTCTCGCCGGACAAGGCCGAGCAGATCGCTCACGCGTTCACGGCGTTCGTCGGGAACCACGATAGCGGCGTGCCGCCGCAACGCCGCACCGACTACCGACCCGGCGCGGAGTCGCCGCGCGATACGGTCCTGCCGCTGGACCTGAACCTCGGCCGGGAGTTCAACCCCTGGCTGCAGGTCGCGACCATCGTCGGCGCGTCGTACCTCCTCGAAGACCCCACCACCATCACCGTCGGCCTGCTCGTGCGCGACGGGCAACTCGACCTGGTACTAGCGCTGATCGCCCTGTTCCTCGGGATCTTCTCGGGCGATCTGTTGCTCTACGCGCTGGGGTGGTTCGGTGGGCGACGGCTGTTGCGTTGGGGCTCCATCGCGTCGCGCGTCCCGACGACCAAAGCGGAACAGCTCGGCGGGTGGATAGACCGACACGGCTGGACCGCGGTGCTCGCGTCGCGCTTCGTGCCCGGGACCCGGTTGCCGCTCTACGTTGCCGCCGGCGCGACGGGCCGCAAGCCCGGACGATTCGCGCTGTGGACGGCCGGTGCGGTCTTGATCTGGACGGTCGTCATGGTGGCGTTGGTGCTGCTGCTGGGCGAGGCCGCGACGGGTCCGTTCAAGCTGCTGTTCGGCGACTCGTGGTGGGCGGTCGTGTTCGCGGTGGTGTTGCTGCTGCTGGTGGTGCGGTTCGCGCTGGCGATGGCGACGTGGACGGGCCGAAGGCGGTGGTGGGCGCGGGTGAGTCGGTTGTGGCGGCGCGAGTTCTGGCCGGCGTGGGTGTTCTATCTGCCGCTGCTGCCGTGGTTGGTTTGGCTGTCGGTGCGTTACCGCTCGCTCACGGTGTGGGCACTGGCCAACCCGGGCCTGCCCCACGGCGGCGTCGTCGGCGAATCGAAAGCCGAGATCCTTCGGGCGCTCGGCTCGCCGGATGCCCCCGACGTTCTAACCGGCGAGGTGGCGGCCTCGGCCGACAACGCACTCGCTCTCATCCACGGATGGCCACCGGACGGAAGCGGAAGCGTCTGGCCGGTCGTGCTCAAACCCGACGCCGCCCAACGCGGGGCCGGCGTCCGTCTTGTGCCGGACGAAGCGGCACTGCGCGACTACTTCGCGAGCCGCAACGGGGACGCGGTCCTCGTCCAGCGCTGCCACCCCGGGCCGTTCGAGGCGGGCGTGTTCTACCTGCGCTACCCGGATGAGGCGCGAGGCCGGGTGTTGGCCGTGACCGACAAACACTTCCCGGCCGTCACGGGCAACGGGCGCGACACGCTCGAACGGCTGATCTGGTCGCACCACCGCTACCGCATGCAGGCCGGCGTGTTCCTGCGTCGGCTCGGCGACGCGGCGCAACGCGTGCCGGATGGCGGCGAGGTCGTCCCCCTCGCTTTTGCCGGAAATCACTGCCAGGGCACCATGTTCACCGACGGCGCTCATCTCGTGACGCCGGAACTCACCGCTGCGCTCGACCGCGTCGCGCTGCGGTTCGACGGGTTCCACTTCGGTCGTTTCGACCTGCGTTACGCGGACGTCGACGGGTTCAGGCGCGGCGAAGACACACACGTCATCGAACTCAACGGCGTCACCAGCGAAGCGACGAACATCTACGACCCGAACCGCACGCTGTGGTGGGCGTACCGCGTGCTGTTCGCGCAGTGGCGGCACTGCTTCGCGATCGGCGACGCCAACCGCAAGCAGCGCAGCCTGAAGGCGCCCGGACCGCTCGCCCTGCTGCGCGACGTCTGGCGGTACTACCGCGGCCGACGGGTCGACCCGCTGTCGGACTGATCACCTCGGCTGATTCCAATCCCTCGGAGTTTGCCGTTCGCTAACCCAACGCCCGGCGTTTCGGCGCATGATCTTTTCATGGCCTTTGCCGATCGACGACCGTCCGTGTCCGAACCGGTCAGTTCATCGCCCCTCACCGAGACCACCGGTCCACGCGTTGAGACGCCGACGCCCCACGCCGCGTTGTTCCTCCGCAAGTTCCTGACCAAGGGCGTGAGCGTGGCGAGCGTCGCGCCCTCGAGCCGGCACCTCGCGGCGCTCGCCGCTGCGCCGGTCGACCCGGACACGCCGCAGGCCATCGTGGAACTCGGTGCCGGCACCGGCGCCGTAACCGCCGAGATCGTCCGCCGGATGCACCCCGAGAGCCGGCTGCTCGCCGTGGAGCTCGACGCGGACTTTGCCGACGTGGTCCGCCGGCGCTTCCCGTCGGCCCGCGTCGTAACCGGGTCGGCGGCGGAGCTGTCGTCCCACCTTGCCGAGGCCGGACTCGAACGCGTGGACGTGTTCGTGAACTGCCTGCCCACGCCGTCCCTGCCCAAGCCGGTGGTGGAAGCGGTAATGCGAGCCTTCGTGGAACGGCGGTCCTCGCCGGAGACGCCGATGACGCAGATCTCGGTGATGCCGTGGGTGTACCGCGGCTTCTACCGCCGGATGTTCCGCGAGGCGACGTTCCGGCTCGTGCTCAAGAACGTCCCGCCGGGCGGGGTGTACCTGTGCCGTGGGTTGAACGACGCTTATCGCCGCAAGCTCGGCCTAGCCGGCCCGAACTAACCGTCAGCCCGACAGCCCGTGGTGCGTCAGGAAGGCCGGCCGCCCGTCCTTGCCCAGGTAGCGCGTGAGCAGCGGCGTGGGCACCTCGGTCAAGTCGATCAGCACGAGCGCGTCGAGCACGTCGCCGAACGCCGGGTCCAGGTTGAAGCCGAGCAGCTTGGCGTTGAGCTTGAGGTACTGCCGGAGCAGCACGGGCATCGGCTTGCCGTCGCTCTCGATCTCGCGGACGAGCTGGTTGACCTCGTCGACGTCAGCGACGACCGTGGAGAACGCCCGCTTTTCCAGGTGCCGAGGCAACGCGCGACGCACCGGCTGGCGCGGCTTCGGCCGTGGCAGGTTCTTGCTCCGCAGGCGGTGGTGCAGCTCCAGGAAGCGCGAAAGCAACACCTTCGACATCGACGCGTACTCGGCGCTGATTGACACCGGCCCGAGCAGGTATCGGTACCGCGGCTCACGGACGACGTAGCGTCCAATGCCCTTCCACAGCAGCTGCAACGGCTGGAACCCGCGCTGCTCGTCCGGATGCACGAACGAACGCCCGAGTTCCAGGCACGGCCCGAGCCGGTCGAACAGCCGGCGGCGGTAACGAAAGAGCGTGCCGGTGTACAACCCGTCGACGCCGAAGCGCTGCAGCAGCTCGTCGGTGCGACCGGCCCGGTAGGCGCCCGCGATTCGTAGCGCGTCCCGGTTCCACAGCAGCAGGTGGTCGTAGTGCTCGTCGAAGCGGTCGAGGTCGCGCGGCTGGCCCGTGCCCTCGCCGACTGCGCGGAACGCCCACTCCCGCAACCGGCCAAGCTCGTGCAACGTCTCGTCCATCTGACCCGGGCGGGCGAACACCACGTCGTACGACCCGCTGGACAGCAGCGTCTGATCGGCGGGTAACGACAGGACCTCGGCGGCGACGATGGCGGCGTCAACCGGCTCGGCGATTGCCGCGGCCGTGACCGGCGACGTCGGGGCTGGTTTGCTCGGCTTGCTTCGGTCGCGCGGCGGACGGAGCAGGTACGTCCGGGCCCGGAGGTAGTCGTTTAGCCGGCGGGGGTCGGCGAAGCGGGCGTGTTGCTCGGGGTGGACCGGGCCGCCGACCCGCGCGTTCAGCGTCGCGCCCCGGCGGCGGAGCATCTCGGTCGGCAGCATCACGGTGCGCAGCCGCGGGTGGACCAGGCCCGCCAACTGAAACAACGCCGAGTTGCGCCCGTCGAAGTGCACGCAGCAGACCGACGCGTTCGATCGTTGTGCCAGTCGGGCCGCGGTCGGCCGCCACGGCGGATCGGTGATACAGCGTTGCCGGAGACGCAGGTGCGAGACCTCGCCGGCCGGGAAGACCGCGACGCAGCCGCCGACGCGGAGGTGCCGCATCGCGTGCCGGATGGCGTTGGCGTTGTCGCGTTGCGAGTCCGCGCTGCCGAACACGTCGACCGGGAAGATCGCCTCGCGCAGCTCGGGGATGACGCCGAGCATCCCGTTGGCGATCAGCTTGACGTCCGGCCGGACACGGTGCAGCAGCGACCACAACGCCAGCCCTTCGATCCCGCCGAACGGGTGGTTCGCGACGACCACGACCGGCCCGTCCGCCGGCACCCGCTCGATGTGCTCGGCCGGCACGGACACCGCGACGTTCAACGCCTCGAGCACACGGTCCGCGAAGGGGCGTGCCTCGCCGTCACGCTGCGCCCGGCGTTGGATCACCCGGTAGATCCGGTTCAGCGTCGGGAACCGCAGCACGCGCTCCACGGCCGGCTGCGCGACCCGGTGCCGCGTCCGTTTCGGCGGATCGAGTTGGAATGGCCCCGCGGGCAAAAGCGTGACTCGTCAATGCAGAACACGAAGAACGGACGGCCGGCACTGCCCGGCCGACTCGGATCACTCCACCGGTACGATCTGCATCATCGCAGGTTCACCCGCTCCAGTCCCCGCGCTCACACAACCCTCACCGGCATCGGCCGCCGACGGTTTCGCCCCGTTCGGCCCGACCCACGCGAGCACGCTCCTGGTACTCGCGGCTTTGTTCGTCGGCGTGTGCGTGGTCGGGCGTCGGCTGCGCCGCCGTTCTCTCGACGACGAAGCCCGTTTTGCCCGTTCGCTCGGCGTCGCGTGCCTCCTGGGTTGGGTGATCCAGCAGGGTTACTTCGTGTTCGTCGTCCGGGACCTGCACGAGTCGCTCCCGTTGCACTTCTGCGACATCGCCGCGTTGATCGGTCCGCTTGCGCTGCTCGAAGGCAACAGACGACGACGCACGCTCTGGCGGAACCTGCTGTTCTTTTGGGGCTTCGCGCTCACGACGCAGGGCCTGGTCACCCCCACCGTGGACCACGGCCCAACGCACCCGCGCTTCTACCTGTTCTGGCTCAACCACGGCTCGGTCGTCGGCATCGCGCTCTACGACACGGTCGTCCGTGGGTACCGACCGACGTGGCACGATCTCGGGGTCGCGTTGAGCGTGACCTACGGCTACGCCGCGGCGCTGATCCCGCTGAACCTCGCGCTCGGCGTGAACTACGGGTTCACCGGGCCGTCGACACCGAGCGTGTCAACCGTGATCGACGCGCTGGGGCCTTGGCCGTTGCGGTTGTTGTGGATGGCGCTGATCGTCGCCGCGGTGTTCCACGCCGTTTGGTTGCTCTCGAAGCTACCGACGAAGGCCAGCGTCGAAAACGGGACAGATTAATCCTGGAGGATGACCACGTCCTCCGGGTCGACGTGGGCGGTCAGCGCATCTTCGTCGCGGTCGAGTAGAGCCGGGTTGAGCTCGTAGGCCCGCAGCGCGACGCCGGTGTCGGTTGTTTCGTTCGTCGTGCCGTTGGACACGGCGAGTTGGTACTGCGCGATCTCGCCGAGGTAGACCGTGTGCCGGCGCGACGCGTGGAACCGGTTGAGGTCGGGCAGCGACTCGGCCTGCCCGTTGAACGCGAGGCGGACGGCCTCGGGGCGAACCGACAACGTGACGTTCCCGGTCATCGGCAGGTCGTCAGGGAAGACCGTCGAGTGCAGCGTGCCGGCGGTGGTTTCGAGGACCACGGCGACGCGGCCGTCGGGCAGCGTGTCCCGGCCCTTGACCTCGGCGGGGACGAAGTTGGTCTCGCCTAGGAAGTCGGCGACGAATCGGTTCGCCGGGCGTTCGTACAGTTGGCGCGGCGGGCCGACCTGCATCAGTTTTCCGGCGTTGAGCACGGCGACGCCGTCGGCCATGGACAGCGCTTCCTTTTGGTCGTGGGTCACGTACACGCCGGTGATGTGCGAGTTCTTGCAGATGTCTCGGATGCTCTGCCGCATCTCGAGGCGGAGCTTGGCGTCGAGGTTGGACAGCGGCGCGTCGCCTTGGCGCGGGCGCTCGTCGTCCGTCCACGTGTCCTGCTA
>JANQPR010000080.1 GCA_028285385.1 Phycisphaera sp. | reverse complement strand
GTCGCAAGACCACGAAACGCAGGCCCGGGCACGTCACATCCGTCCGGCGAGGCGTCGCCCCACCCGCCGCGCTCCCCGCGGGGGCACCGGCTCTACCCCCGGGCGAGAACCCGCGTTCGCGCGCAGCGACGCGCCGTTGCGGCACGGCATACGATGCGGCCATGGGTCACGGGATGCACCCCGACAGCGAGCTCGTGCACGACGGCGTGCGCGTCAACCTGCGCATCAAGCCGTTGGCCAAGCGCGGGGGCGGGGCTTTGCGCCGCGAGATCGCCGAGGTCGCCGACGCGGTCGTAATCCTGCCCTTGCTCGACGTCGGTGAACACTCGGACCCCTCGGTCGTTCTGATCCGCAACGAGCGGTTTGCCGTCAAGGACACGCTCTGGGAACTGCCCGCCGGCACGCTCGAGGACGGCGAGGACCCGGCCGACTGTGCCGGCCGCGAGTTGGAGGAAGAGACGGGTTACCGGGCGGCCCGGGTCGAGCCGATGACGAGCTTCTGGGCCTCGCCGGGCTTCGCGACCGAGCGGATGCACGCGTTCGTGGCGACGGGTTTGACGAAGACCCAGCAGTCGCTGGACGAGACCGAGCGGATCGTGCCTGAAGTCGTGGGGTGGGACGAGACGATGCAGATGGTGCGCGACGGCCGGATGGGTGACGCCAAAACCATCGCGACGCTGATGTGGTACGCGGCGTTCGGGCAACGGGAGTGAATCACAACACCCTGCGAACCTCTTGATTTCATGAGCTACGAGACCCGTGACTACCTGCGCGACGAGGAATCCCGCTACGGCGGCGGGGGTGGTCTGCGCGGTTCGTTCCGCGGCGGGGTGTCGGCCAACCTGCCGGGCATGACGCTGTGGCTGCTGATCATCAACGTGCTGGTGTTCTTGGTCGACAGCGTGCTGACCGGCAGCGCACGCGGCGACGCGCTCTCGCCGACGCGGCTCGGACGGTTCAGCACGGAGCAGGGCGTGCTGGGGTTTCAGGTTTGGCGCGTGGTGACATACCAGTTTCTGCACGCCAACTTCCTGCACCTGCTGTTCAACATGATCGGGCTGTGGGTGTTCGGCGGGATGATCGAGCGGTGGTGGGGCAGCAAGCGTTTTCTGGCGTTCTACCTGCTGGGCGGCGTGGGGGGGGCGTTGCTCTTCGCGTTGTCGTCGGCGGTGCCGGCCGTGGCGCAGGTGACGCCGCAGTCGACGCTCGTGGGCGCCTCGGGCTGCGTGCTTGGCTGCGTCGCGGCGTGTATGGTCGTGTTCCCGAAGCAGCCGATCGGGTTGTTCTTTATCCCGATTACGTTCACGGTGTTCGCGTTGGGGGCGGTGTACATCGGGCTGGACGTGTTGCAGGTCCTCGCCGGCGGGGGCGGGGCGGGCAGCGCGGTGGCGCACCTGGGCGGCGCGGGCGTGGGCTACCTGCTGGTCAAGAACGCGGGCTGGCTGAACTTCGCCGACCGCATGAACCCGCAGGCGATCCAGGACGGGTGGACCAAGGGGCGGTACGAGAAGAAGGTCAAGGCTGAGCGGGCCGAGGCGGCGGAGGTCGACCGCATCCTGGCGAAGGTCAAGGAGAAGGGCCTGCACTCGCTGAGCGCGCGGGAGAAAAAAGTGCTCAACCGCGACACCGAGCGGAAGCGCAAGGCCGGTTGAGGAAAACGCGGGAAAATCAAGAACCGCAGGAAGTCAAACACCCCGCTCTGACCACGGAAGAAAGTGTCCGCTTCCCCGCGTTTCTTGCGTCTTCTGTGTTTCTTGCGTTTACTGCCCGCCCATGCCCGCGCTGTCGTACGAACTGATCCAGCGGGACGCCGCGTCGAACGCCCGGCTCGGCCGGGTGACCACGCCGCACGGCGCGTTCGATACGCCGGCGTTCATGCCGGTGGGCACCCAGGCGACGGTCAAAGGGCTGCTGCCCGAGCAGGTCGCGGACACCGGGGCGCAGGTCCTGCTCGGCAACACGTACCACCTGATGCTGCGCCCGGGCAGCGCCTTGGTCGCGCAGATGGGCGGGCTGCACCGGTTCATGCGGTGGAACCAGCCGATCCTCACGGACTCCGGCGGGTTCCAGGTGTTCTCGTTGGGCGACATCAACCGGATCGACGACGACGGCGTGCGCTTCAAGAGCCACCTCGACGGCTCGACGATCGAGCTGACGCCGGAACGCTCGGTGCAGGTGCAGCACGAGCTGGGGGCCGACATCATCATGGCGTTTGATGATTGCCCGCCGGCGGCGCAGTTGAGTGAACACCAGCGGCAGCGGGCGAAGCAGTTCGGGAGCAACGTGAGCGCGTCGAGCGCAAAACCGCAAGCGGCGGCGGGAAGCAACGCGGGGTCGGGCGGTTTCGACGCGGCGGCGTATGCGGAGCGCGAGCGCGTCGCCAACGAGCGTACGCTGCGGTGGCTGGAGCGTTGCGTGACGTACCACCGTGGCAGCGGGCGCGACGCGACGCAGGCGCTCTTCGGCATCGTGCAGGGCGGGACGGACCTCGACCAGCGCGTCGCGTGCGTCGAGGCGGTGTGCCAACACGACCTGCCCGGCTACGCGATCGGCGGCGTCGCGGTCGGCGAGCCGCCGGAGGAGATCTACCGGGTGGTTCAACACACCGCACCGCTGCTGCCGGCGGACCGGCCGCGGTACCTGATGGGTGTGGGGTACCCGGCGGACCTGGTCGCGGCGGCGCGGGCGGGGGTGGACATGTTCGACTGCGTGCTGCCGGCGCGGAACGGCCGGAACGCCACCGCGTTCGTGCCCGACGGGGCGATCCGGCTGAAGAACGCCAAGTTCCGCGACGACCCGGCCCCGATTGAGGCCGGCTGCGACTGCGTGGCGTGTGTGGGCTCACCTTCCGGGGGTGGGGGCTTTTCCCGGGCGTACCTGCGACACCTGTTTCTGGCGGGCGAGATGCTCGGGCCGATCCTCGTAAGTCTCCACAATCAGCGGGTGTACCAGCGTCTCATGTTGGACATCCGGGCGGCGATCCGTGATGATGCGTGGCTCGCGCTGGCCGAGCGTTGGCCGTGCGTGAGTGGGGTGTTGACGGCCTGACGGCCCCGCCCCGTCGCCTCCCGAGCGGACCCGCTCGGAACTTCGCTCCCGGAATCTCGCCATGCTCGAGACCTATCCCGTCCTCCCGCTGCTCGCGCAGGACGCCGACAGCAGCAACGCCCCGGCCCCGCCGCCTTCGGCCGACGTCGCGCCGCCCCCCGCCGGCAGCGAGAGCCAGCCTCTCGGCAGCCCCGGCAGCACGGCGCCGGGCGCGACCGGCAACACCGCCGAGCGCCCGCCCTCGCTGTTCGACGGCGGGCTGATGTTCATCCTGCTCGGGTTCATGGTGCTGATGATCGTGTTCTCGATCAGCTCCGGCCGAAAAGAGAAGAAACGGAAGCAGGAGTTGCTCGCCTCGCTGAGCAAGGGCCAGAAGGTACAGACCGCCGGCGGTGTGCTGGGCACGGTGACGGATGTCCGCGATCACGAGGTCGTCGTGAAGGTCGACGAGAACAGCAACACGCGCATCCGCTTTGCCAAGAGCGCGATCGCGGCGGTGGTGGACGAGAAGTGATCGGTGGGCGGTGGCTGGTAGTCAGTGACTAGCCATTCCCGCTTCGAATGAGTTTGTTACTGACCACTGACCACTAGCCACCCCTCACTGCCATGCGCTACCCCCTCTGGAAACCGATCCTCCTCGTGGCCGTGGTCCTGGGCTGCGCGTTCCTGCTGCGGGTCAAGGGCCTGAACCCGGGCATCGACCTGGCGGGCGGGACGACGCTGACGTACGCGGTGCAGGTGCCCGAGGGGCAGAACAGCCAGGAGGCGATCGAACAGACGATCGAGATCCTGAAGCAGCGCGTCGACCCGGCGGGCATCATGAACCTGATCTGGCGGGCCGAGGCGGGCGACCGCTTGTCCGTGCAGATGGCGCTGGCGCCGCCGGAGGTCAAGGAGAAGCGCGAGGCTTTCGAGGCGCTGCGCGACGCGGCGGTCGCGGGGAACTTGCCGGAGGAGACGGTCCGGCTGGCGTTCGCGGCCGAGGGCGAAGACCGGCAGGCGATGGTTGACGACCTGCTCGTGACCTACCCGGGCAACGGGGAAGGGTTCCTGCTGCTGGGCAAGCTCGCCGGCGCGCGGGACACCGCCGAGGACACCTACCGCGCCGCGCTCGACGCGTACGGCGAGGCCGCCCGCCAGGCCCAGGCCGACCCGAACGACGAGGCGTTGCGGTCGCAGACCGAGTTGTTGCGCGGCGACCTCGACGCGGCCACGATGGCGGCGCTCGACGCCCGCGACGCCTTCGACCTGGCGTTGCGAGACCTGCTCAACAACAACCTGACCGAGTTGGAACTGACGCAGGCGTTGGAGCAGTCCGAAAAGGTCGGCCGCGGCGAGGAGCTTTCGCCGCGCGGGCAGGCGTTGGCGGAGTTGAAGCAGCGACACCCCGGCCGGGCCGAGGCGATCGACGCGGCGGCCGAGGCGTGGGGGGCGTACGAAGAGAACAAGGGGATGCTGGACGACCCCAACGACCTGATCCGCATGCTGCGCGGGGCGGGCGTGTTGGAGTTCCGCATCGCGGCGGTGCCGGGCACGCGCCCGGTGGACGTGCAGCGGTACCGGGAACGGCTGGCCGAGCAGGGCCCCAAAGCGGGGCGGAGCGAGCCCTGGCGGTGGTTCGAGGTCGCGGACCTGGAGGGCTACCTCGAGTCGCCGCGGTACCGCGCCGCGATCGAGGAAGACCCGTCGCTGGTGCCGTCGATCTTCGCGCAGAACCTGAACGTGATCGCCCAGGAGTACGGCGGGCTGATCTATGTCCTGCTCGCCAACACGCCCGACCTGTCCATGACCGACCAGCAGGACTGGGAACTCGCCGGCGCGAACGTCGGGCAGGACCAGCGCGGGCTCCCTGCCGTGAACTTCAACCTCGACGCGCCGGGCGGGCAGCTGATGGGCCGGCTCACCGAGCCGAACGTCGGGCAGCCGATGGCGATCGTGCTCGACGGGCAGCTGATCTCGTCGCCGAACCTGCGCAGCCGGATCGCCGGCAGCGGGCAGATCTCCGGCAACTTCAGCCTCCGCGAGGCGCAGTCGCTGGTGCAGACGCTCAAGGCGGGCTCGCTGAGCTCGACGCTGTCGTACGACCCGATCTCGGTGCGGACGTACGGCCCGTCGCTCGGCGCCGACAACTTGGAAAGCGGCGTGTCGGCGGCGATCATCGCGGTCGCCTGCGTCGCGGCGTTCATGGTCGTCTACTACTTCGGCGCGGGCATCGTGGCCGTCATCGCGTTGCTGGGCAACATGCTCGTCATCCTCGGCGTCATGTCGCTGACCTCGGCGACGTTTACGCTGCCGGGCATCGCGGGCATGGTGTTGACGATCGGCATGGCGGTCGACGCCAACGTCCTGATCTTCGAGCGCATCCGCGAGGAGCTGCGCGGCGGGGCGTCGGTCTGGAAGGCCGACAAGAACAAGGGCGCCGACCTGCCCACGGCCGTGCGCGTCGGTTTCGGCAAGGCGCTGTCGTCCATCCTCGACGCGAACATCACGACGCTGCTGACGTGTCTGGTGCTGTACTACACGGCGACCAGCGAGATCAAGGGCTTCGCCGTCGTGCTCGCCATCGGCATCCTGGCGACGCTGTTCACGACCCTGTTCGGCTCGCGGGTGATCATCGACCTCGCGCTGGTGTACGGCAAGGCCCGGCGCCTGCCGATGCTGCCCACGGCCGTGCCCGCGATCGACCGCTTGCTGGAGCCGAAGATCGACTGGTTCGCGATGCGGAAGCTGTTCATCCCGCTGAGCATCGTGATCATCGTGGCCGGGGGGGCGATGCTCTGGCAGCGCGGGGCGGACCTGCTCGACATCGAGTTCCGCTCCGGCACGGAGGTCACGTTCAAGCTCGCCGAGGGCAAGGCCCTGCCGCGTGGCGAGGCCGAAGAACGCCTCGAAGCGTTCGCGGCGGACCCGTCGGGCGTTGACGCCGTCGCCGACGAAGACATCGACTGGTCGTTGTTGGCCGAAGCGAACGTGGTCACCATTGGCGAGAGCACAGAAGAGGGCGCGACGGGCTTCAGCGTTACGACGCTGATCGAAGACGCCGACGCCGTGTCCGCGGCGGTCAAGGCCGCCTTTGTCGACCTGCTGGACACGACCCAGCCCATCGCCTTCCGCGGCGACGACCTGAACCTCGGCGCGGCCGACGGCATCGTCGAGGCGATCCGCGTCGGGGACCTGGGCGACGTGATTGGCGACGCGCTGGTCAGCGAGAGCGTCGCCGACTTCCGCGGCGGCGTCGCGGTCGTGCTCGACGAACTCAGCCCGCCGGCGAGCTTGGACGACCTGACCGAGCGCATCACGCGGATGCGGCAGCAGCCGGACTACGCGGACCTGGGCTTCCGCCGGTTCGAGGTGATCGGGTTGGACCGCGCCGGCAGCGCGCAGGGCGTGCCGGTGTACGCGCGGGTGGCGGTGGTCGCCTCGGACGACCAGACGAACTACATCGAGTCGCCGGACCAGTTCGCCGTCGCCGACGGCCTGGCCGACACCGAGTGGCAACTGGTGAAGGACGCGTTGAAGCAGGACACGTCGCTGGATTCGGTCAGCAACATCTCCAGCCAGGTCTCGGGCACGATGAAGCAGCAGGCCATCGTGGCGATGGTGCTGTCGATGCTGATCGTCGTGGCCTACATCGCCCTGCGGTTCGGCAGCTTCCGCTACGGGGCGGCGGCGATCGTGGCGCTGGTGCACGACGTGGCGGCCGCGGTCGGGCTGCTGGCGATCTGCAACTGGTTGTACGGCCAGGCGTGGGCGCAGATGCTGCTGCTCGACGACTTCAAGATCAACCTCGCCATCGTCGCGGCGATCCTCACGCTGATCGGTTACTCGCTGAACGACACGATCATCGTGTTCGACCGCATCCGCGAGAACAAGGGAAGGCTCCCGCAACCCACGGCCGAGATCATCAACACCTCGATCAACCAGACGATCAGCCGTACCGTCCTGACTTCAGGCACGACGCTGCTCGCGGTCGTGGTGCTGTACCTGTTCGGTGGTCCGGGCGTGCACGGGTTCGCGTTCACGATGATGATCGGCGTCTTCGTCGGGACGTACTCGTCGTTCGCCATCGCCGCGCCGCTGCTGCTGCTGGGGCAGAAGCACGAGCCGCCCGCCAGCGCGAAGCCCAAGCCCGCGGTGCCCGAGAAGCGTGAGGAGCCCGGGCCCGCTCAGGTGCCAGAGCCCGCCGGCGCCTGACGCCACGCACGATCTCCCGTCGACCGAAGTTCTCCGGCATGCATGACCCCCGCTACGCGAAGCTCGCGCAGACGCTCATCGGTCACTCGACGGCGCTCCGGCCCGGCGAGCACCTGCTGATCGAGGCGTTCGATATCCCGGCCGAGATGGTTCTCGCGTTGGTTGGCGGTGCGCGGTCCGTCGGGGCGCACCCGCACGTGTCGCTGAGGAACAGCCGCATCCAGCGGGCGCTTGTGCAGGACGCCGAGGGCGAGCAGCTCGACGCGTGGTGCGGCTACGACCTGGACCGCATGCAACGCATGGACGCGTACATCGGCCTGCGCGGCAGCCACAACATCTCGGAGATGGCCGGGCTGCCCGACGCGCAGCTCCAGAACTACGTCAAGCGCTACGCCACACCCGTCCACGGCGACGAACGCGTCAAGCGCACGAGGTGGTGCGTCCTCCGCTGGCCGACTCCGAGCATGGCTCAGCTCGCCGGCCGTCCGACCAGCGACTTCGAGGACTTCTACTTCGACGTCTGCACGCTCGACTACGCGAAGATGGCCGAGGCCGTGAAGCCGCTGGTCGAGCTGATGGACCGGACCGACCGCGTCCACCTCAAGGGCCCCGGCGACACCGACCTGCGCTTCAGCATCAAGGACATCCCGTCGCGCCCCTGCACGGGGCTGCGCAACATCCCCGACGGCGAGTGCTTCACCGCGCCGGTGCGCGACAGCGTCGAGGGCGTGATCCAGTACAACACGCCGACGGTGTATATGGGGCGGAGTTTCGAGAACGTGCGACTCGCGTTCGAGAAGGGGCGCATCGTCGAGTTCGACGCCGACCAAGGCGCCGAAGAGCTGTCAGGGATTTTCGACACCGACGAGGGCGCACGGTACGTCGGCGAGTTTTCGTTGGGCTTCAACCCGCACATCCGCACGCCGATGCGCGACATCTTGTTCGACGAGAAGATCGCCGGCAGCCTGCACTTCACGCCCGGGCGGTGTTACGACGACGCCAGCAACGGTAATCACAGCGACGTCCACTGGGACCTCGTGCTTATCCAGCGCGACGACTTCGGCGGCGGCGAGGTCTGGTTCGACGACCGGCTGATCCGCAAGGACGGCGTGTTCGTCGTCGACGAGTTGAAGGGGCTGAACCCCGAGGCTCTGGCCTGACTGACCTGCCTCCTGACAATCGGTCCACGGCCGGTTGGAAGATTCCCGGGTCTTGGACGCGTTCAGGAAAATGTAGCTGTGGTCAGCAAGCGGCAGACGCTGGAGCAGATCATCGAGAAGTCTCGTGCCATCAAGGTGCGCATCGGTTTGGAGATGACGGCGAAGCAGGAAGGCGGGCGGTGTAAGCCTGCTGCCGGTCGCGCAAGAAGTACGGCAGGACGAAGGTGGGCCAGGCGGGGCGGCTGAAAGACCTGGAGAAGGAGAACATGGGGTTCAGTCGGCGCTATATGTCGGTGAGACACGGCTTGTGAAATTTCGGATTCGAACTTCCGAATGCGAGCGGCAGGCGACGAGCGTGTTGTGGGTAGGTTGTTCTGTGTGTTCCAACTGTCGTGTATACCGGAGGCTGGCGTGATGCATAGGTTGCTTTGTTGGTTTGGCCTTTCGTTCGCGGCGTGGGGGGTGTCTCCGGCGTTTGGGGGGGCGGGCGATGGGGCCCGGCCCGTGAACTTGGCCGCCGGGAAGTCGGTGCGAGTCGTTTCCGAGGTCGCGGAGCGGTACGGGCAAGGGTTGCTTGATGCGCTCTGCGACGGGAACTTCTGGACGCGGTGGAGCGCGATGCCCGACGACGACCCGGTGTTGGTGGTCGACCTTGGAGAAACGACCAGGTTCGACCAGGTTTTCATTCAGTGGGAGGTGGCGAACGCGAAGGCGTATCGGCTCGAGGTCTCGTCGGACGGGTCGCGGTGGCGTGAGGTATACGCAACGGACGACGCGGCCGGCGGCGGCGAGTCCATTGTGTTCGAAACGGTAGAAGCCCGGTTCGTGAAGCTGCATCTCTTAGAACGGGGGACCAGCTGGAACTACTCAATCCATGAGTTGGAGGTTTATGACAACGGTGGTCGGCCTGCGTTTACGGATCGCTGGGCGGATTACGAGAAGACGCTGCTCCGCCGGGTCGATTTCGAGGACGTGGGCGCGGGGCCGTTGGCAGATTTGGGGATCGCCAACCTGTGGGCTTGGTCGGAAGGCGGCGAGGTGTTGAACGTGCGGCAGCCATCGGCGTCCGGAGAGATGTCGGTGCGTGGCAGCGGGCTGGGGTGGGGGGGCGGAATCAATCTCTTGGTCAACGAAGAGATCGAGGATGAGAGTTTTTATCAGGTGGTGATTTGGGGGAAGGCGAGCGATTCGGCACACCCGTTGCGGTTGTGGTCGAACCACGCCGGTGGTGAAGGGCGCTGGCAGCTGGCGACGTCGGACCGAGGGGCGGGGAAGGTCCGGCTGGACGACACCGAGTTCACGCGGGTCGTATTCACGCATTTTACGGGGACGTACCCGAGCGACCGCGGCGTATTGCAGATCGAGTTTGGCCAAGAGCCCGAAGGCGAGCCTTCGAGCGGGTTGTTGTCCGGCAGTGTGGACACGATCGAGGTTTACAAGCTGTCGCCCCCCTGAAGCGAGCTCCTTCTGACTCGGTTCGTGCGCGGCGTGCGGGTGAGGCCTGGCGCGTGTCTTGGAGTTGGGACATTACCGCGTGCGATCGGCGGGGGCGGGAGTTCGCCGGCGGTAGAATCCGAAGACGCAGACCGCTTCGTTGAGTGGCGGCTTGCCCGCGAACCTGAGCTACCTCAATCAAGGAGCCGGCGATGTTGAGCGACCGAGGAAGTTTGCGTCTTCGACGAACTCTGTGGTGTTGGTTGGCCGCCGCGCTGGCGTTGATGCCGTGGGGCGTGGTCGCGCAAGACACGGCCGTCGCCGAGGCGCCGGCGACCCAGGCCGAAGCGAAAGACGACGCGCCCGAGAAGGGCGACGCGGAGACCGTCCGGCCGATGATCGTGCACCTGCACCTGACCGGTCGGCTCACCGAGCAGACGGTCGAAGACCCGTTCGGGCTGGCCGCCGAGCAGGGCGTGTCGCTACGCAGCCTGACCGGCCGCCTGCACAAGCTCGCCGAGGACGACAAGGCCAAGGCGCTCGTGCTGACGTTTGGCGGCTTCTCGGCCGGGATGCCGCAGCTCGAGGAGCTGCACGCCGCGCTGCAGGAGGTGCGTGCCGCGGGCAAACCGGTGTACGTGTTCGCCGAGAGCCTACGGACGGTCGGGCTCGCGACGCTGGGAGACGTGGACCGGCTCGTGATGCCGCCGCAGGCGATGCTGTGGCTGACCGGGTTCTACGGCGAGGCGGTGTACCTCAAGGACCTGCTGGGCAAGCTCGGCGTGTCGGCGGACTTCGAGACGATCGCCGAGTACAAGTCCGGTGCGGAGATGCTATACCGCGACGGCCCGAGCGAGGCGGCGGACGAGAACCTGAACTGGCTGTTCGACTCGTGGTATGCGGCGGTGGTGCAACGCGTCGCCGACGCCCGCGGCATGAGCGCCGACGAAGTCGAGTCTCTGATCGACGGCGGACCGTATCTGGCGGAGCAGGCGCTCGAGGCCGGGCTGATCGACGCGGTGCAGACCAGGGAGCAGTTCGTCGCTTCGGTCAAGGCGGAGATGGAGGCCGAGCACGGCGGCGAGGCGCGGATCAACAACCGCTACCGGCGCGCCGGGCCGAAGGCAAACTTCACGAACCCGTTCGCGTTGTTCTCGTCCGTCTTCGCGCCGCCGCGGAAGCCGAAGAACGACAGCCCGGTCGTCGGCATCGTGTACGTCGAAGGGGCGATCCAACTCGGGCATGCGCAGCCCAACCCGTTCGGCGGAAGCGACGGGGCCTACAGCGGCGACATCGCGCACGCGCTCGACGAGGCCGCCGAGGACGACGCGGTGAAGGCGGTGGTGCTGCGGGTGGATTCACCGGGCGGCTCGGCGCAGGCGAGCGAGGCGATCCTTGCGGCGACGATGCGGGTGCAGGGGCGCAAGCCATTGGTCGTGTCGATGGGCAACATCGCGGGCAGCGGGGGGTACTACGTCGCCTGCCGGGCCGACGCAATCGTGGCCGACCCGACGACGATCACGGGCTCGATCGGCGTGATCTCGGGCAAGCTGGTGACGGCCGAGCTGTGGGACAAGGTCGGCATCAACTTCCACCCGTACCAACGCGGCGCGAACGCGGACTTCTACGCCGGGCCGGACCGGTTCCGCGACGAGCACCGGGCGAAGCTGCGGTCGTGGATGGGGGACGTCTACGGCGCGTTCACGGCCCACGTCGAGGCCGGGCGGGGCGAGAAGTTGACGCAGCCGTTGGCCGACCTTGCCGGCGGCCGGGTGTACACGGGGCAGCAGGCGCTCGAACGCGGGTTGGTCGACGAGCTCGGCGGGTTGCGGCATGCGATCGAGCGTGCGGCACAACTCGCGGAACTCGGCGACGACTACGGCACGCGTGTCGTCCCCCGGCCGAAGGACTTCTTCACGCAACTGATGGAGCAGTCGCAGGGCATCGGCGAGCGGCCGAGCGACTTGTCGCTGTCGGCATCCGTGCCATTGGCGGCGGCGATGCGTGCCGAATCGGCCTCGCCGTGGGCGGCGGTGCTGTCGGCGTTGGAACGGCTGGACCCGACGCGGGCGGCGGCGGTGAAGGAGGCCGCGGCGTCGCTGGGCGTGCTCGGGCGCGAGCGCGTGGCGGTGGTAATGCCGTTCGCGCTGACGCGTCCGGGCATGTGAACGCTTCCGATCGTGTTCACCCGGTCGCGTAGACGTCGAAACGCAGGGCTTTGCCGGCGTGGGTGACGGTCGGCTCTCGTCCGGCGAGGGGCGGGGCGTGTCGCGGGCGTTTGACCACGACGCGTCGAGCGGCGCGTTGAAGCGCGGGCTCAAGCAGCGCGTCGGCGTCGGGGTCGTCGCCGGCGAGCATCCGGAGCACGCGCATCGGCTTGCGCTCGGCGGTCTTTCGGCCGAGCGGGAACATCGGGTCGAGGTACACGACGTCGGGGTTCGAGGTTTGGGGTTCGGGGTTTGGGGAAGCGAGATGCCCGGCGGCGTTGTTGTGCAGCAGTTCGATTCTTGTCGCGATCTCCGGTTGAGCTTCGGCGGCGCGGCGTAAGCCGTTTTCGAGCAAGGCGTGGATCACCGGGTGACGTTCGAGCGCGAGCACGTCGCACCCGGTGGTGGCAAGGAGCCAGGCGTCCTCCCCGAGCCCGGCGGTGGCGTCGAGCACGCGCGGGCGGAACGGGTTGCCTTTTCGGACGCCAACGGCCTTGAACAGCGGCGTGTTGAGTTTGCGGCCGGCGGGCGACGCGGTGTCGAGCTTGAGCAGTTCGACGGCCACCGGGTGCCCGCCGTGCAGCGGGTGGTCGGCGGCGACGACGCGCAGCTCGATTCGGTTCGGCTCGGAAACCGCCAGGTGCAACGCATGCGGGTCACGGAAGCGCTTTGCGATGGGCAGCTGCAGCCGTTCGCCGAGCGCTTCGGCGGCCTTGCGGTCGGCGGGGCGGTCGAACGCGACGGCGACGGTTTCGTTCACGTCGGGCACGACCGAGAACCTAGCAGGGCGCGTTGCTGATCGCCGCTCAGGAGGGGTATGGTGCGTCCGCCCGTACCGCGCTCGGACCGGCCCGCGGGGCCACCGACCGCGAGCGGGGCGACGCCTGCGACACGACGCAACCGGCGGCTGGACCGTCCCACCCGATGCGGACGGCACGTTGCGTCTCTGATCCTTCCATTGACCCCGGAGACCCGATGGACGACGTCCTGCTCATCACCTGGCACGGCATCCACGAACTGGACATCTTCCCCGGCCTGCCGGACACGGGGGGGCAGAACATCTACGTCCAGAACCTGGGAGAGCAGATCCACGACGCCTGCGGCAGCCGGGTGTACATCCTCAACCGCGGCGGCTTCGTCCACCCGTACACCGGGCGGTTGCGCGAGGGGTTGAGCAAGGACCCGGACCGCGAGCTCTACGTGCTGCACGTCGGCGACGGCGTGGAGGCGTTCGTCCGCAAGGAGTTCCTCACCGGTGCGCTGATCGGGAACGCCGTCGAGCCCGTCCTCGCCGCCTTCCCGAAGGACTACACGCCGAAGCTGATCATCTCGCACTTCTGGGATGGCGGGCTGTTGGGCGACATGCTTTGCCGGCACTTCCCCGACGCGTTGCACGTGTGGGTCCCACACGAGCCCGTCGGCATGAAGAAGGCCCCGCTCAGCCACGAGGAGCAGGAGACGCACAGCATCTTCATCCGCGAACGCTATGAGGAGCGCGTGTTGGACGGCGCGCACCTGGTGGGGTCGACCTCCAAGCTCGTCCATCAGGACCTGCAATCCGCGCACGGCCGGGACTGGACCGAGAAGCTGATCGACATCTACCCGGGCGTGGACACGGAACGGTTCTGCCCCATGGACCAGGAGACGTTGACGGGGCAACAGGCGCGGAACCACGCCGAGTTCCTGGGACGACCGGCCGAGATGTTTCGTCGGCCGCACATCTGTGAGTTCGGGCGTTCCGACGCGTTGAAAGACAAGGACAAAGCGGTCGAGGCCTTCGCGCTGGTGGCGGAGCAGGAGGACGACATCAGCATGTTCCTCAACCTCGACGAGACGATGGAGCCCGGCGTCGCCCGCCGGATCCACGACATCGTCGGGCGCCACGCCCTGCAGGACCGGGTGCACATCTTCAGCCCCCGGGACCTGCCGCAGAACGGCACCGGTTCCAACATCCTGCCCAACATCCTGAGGACGTCGCGGTGTTTCCTGACCATGTCGATCATGGAGGGCTTCGGGATGGCGGCGTGCGAGGCGGCCGCGTGCGGGGTCCCGGTCGTGGGCACCGAGCACATCCCGGTCGTCACGGACGTGATCGCCCCGGCGGGGGGCGGCGTCGTGGTCCCGGGGAAAGGCGTCGAGGCCGCCGCCGACGCAGTCCTTCGCTACATCCGGTCCGACGACGCGGCCTGGGACGAGGCGTCCCGGAACGCGTACGACTCGGTGATCCCCCGCTACACCTGGCGGCACATTGTGGCGGAGGTGTTCAGGCAGATCGAAGACAAGGGCTACGACCTGGGCTTCGGCGTTTGATCCCGGCCCGCGGTCGTGGCTGACAAGCCGAACGCTGTAGAAGTCAATCGTTGCCGATGGCGGCGGCCTCGGCTTCGGCGAGTTGCTGCTCGTACCGTGTGCGGTTGCCGCGGGTGTCCATCAGCACCAGCAGCCGGTGCTGGTACTGCGGGGGCACGTACCGCTCGATTGTCCGGCGGACCTGTCCCATGTGCGTGCGGCGGGACAGGTGCGTGAGCACGATCGAGGTCTCGTCGGTCGTCGCTTCGAGCAGCTGCAGGATGTGGTCCAGGTGCAGGTGCTTCCCGATGCCGGCGCGCTTGCGGTGCCCGGGCTCCATGAAGGTGCACTCGGTGATGAGGACCTTGCTCTGCGTGACGTGGTCGGTGAGCAGGTGTTCGCCCCACGCGGTGTCGCCGGTGAACGTGATGAGCGGGATGTGGAAGGTGTCGACGATCTCCCGTCCGGCTTTCTTGTGCTCGACGAGATCGTGTTGCTCCAACCCGGCGAACTCTTCTTTGAGTTTCGTGCGCTTCTCCAGCACGGTGTACCCCAGCGCCGGGACGGTGTGGATTGTCTCGAAGGCGTGGAGGTAATGGTTGTTCTTGATCTCGTAGTGGTCGCCCGGTTCGAGGCCGACCAGGTTGTACTTGGTGCGCTGGCGCTCGATGTCGACCCAGGCCTCCATGAGCTTGTGCAGGGGCGCTTCGAGTTCCGGGTGGCAAACGACGGTGCCGGGCGTCATGCCCTGGAAGGGGCGCTGCGAGAAGTAGTACGCGATGCCGGCGACGTGGTCCATGTGCCCGTGCGAGAGCGCGATCACGGGCGCGGGGAGCACCGCCTTCGGGCAAAGGCCGATGTCGAAGCAGACGTCCAACTCGGGGATGTGGACGACGGTCTCTTCGCCGGCGATGGACAGGCCCTGGATGCGGAAGGGTGGGACGTACAGGAAGCCCAACTGCGGGCGCTTGGCGGGTTCCTTGGGGAGCATGCGGGGCTCGCGGTCGGCGGTCAGCGGGCGGGAGAAGAAACGACCGGGCGCGGGGCTGACCGCCGGTGAACGCACGCCGAGGCGTGGGACCGGGAGCCGGGTCGGGCAATCGGCCGTGGCCCTCGAAGCACGCGCCGGTGCAAACCGACGCAGTTGCGTGGGGTGTGCTGCCCCCCGGCTTTCGCCGAGGTCGGCCGACACAACGCCGGTGGAACAACCGCCGGGAGCCCGAGTATGGCGACGCGGTCTCGTTTGGGCAAGTGGATTGCTGCGATGCGGCGCGTTCGTGCGTGTGTCGCGGCTACCGCGTGGTACGGTTTGCGGATGGCTTTGCCGGAAGAAATGACGCGGCGGGTGCCCGCGTGGAAGGACGTGGAGCACCCGGTGATCGGGATGGTGCATCTGCCGGCGTTGCCGGGGAGCCCGGGGTTCGAACCTGTCCGCGGCACGCCGTTGCACACGGCGACCGACCACGCGTTGCGTGATGCGCAGGCGCTCGCAGACGGCGGAGCGGACGGCGTGATGATCGAGAACTTCGGCGACGTGCCGTTCTTCAAGGGCCGGGCCCCGGCCGAGACCGTGGCGGCGATGACGGCGGTCGCCCAGCGCGTGCGGGACGCGGTGAACGTCCCGGTTGGGATCAACGTGTTGCGGAACGACGCGCGGTCGGCGTTGGCGGTCGCGAAGACGGTCGGCGCGTCGTTTGTGCGGGTCAACGTGTTGGTCGGGGCCTACGTCACGGACCAGGGCGTCATCGAGGGGCAGGCCGCGGACGTGATGCGGTACCGCGCGGCGCTCGGGGCGGACGACGTGCTGGTGTTGGCCGACGTGCGCGTGAAGCACGCCGCGCCGCTGGCGGACCGGCCGATCGAAGAGGAGACGGAGGAACTGGTTCAGCGGGCCGGGGCGGATGGCGTGATCGTGTCGGGCGCGGGCACTGGCAAGCCGACGGATATGGACCGTGTCGCGGCCGTCAAGCGTGCCGCCGGAGACACGCCGGTGTTCGTCGGCAGCGGCGCGACGGTGGAGACGGCGGCGGGTTTGCTGCGACACGCCGACGGATTGATCGTCGGGTCGTCGCTAAAGGTTGGTGGCGTGCTGGAGGCGCCGGTGGACGCGGGCCGTGTCCGGGCGTTGGTGGAGGCGGTCCGGGCGTTGTGAGTGTTCTCGGAAGGGTCGCATGGCCGGGTGAGCGATCGATCCTTGGTCCGGCGCGTGTTCGGGGCGAAATTGGAGCGGCCATGGCCGAGGCAACCCACCGGGATTCGGAGTTCCTGGACCGCCGGCTGTCGTTGATCGCGCAGGCGACGGGGACGCCGATCGGGACGCAGTCGCCCGAGGCGCTGGCCGGGCAGGTCGTCGAGTTGCTGTGCGAAGGCTTCGAGACCGACGCGGCGGCGGCGCGGTGGCTCCAAGGCGACCAGTTGCTCCTTTTGGCGGCACGCGGCATCCCAGGACCGAAGTTGAATGAAGCGTTGCCTGCTAGCGTGGGGTTGGCCGGCGAGATGCTCAGCAGCGGTCGCGGGGTGCTGATTAACGATGTCGCGACGCACCCGCTGACGGCCGAGACGTTCCGCAGCAAGCCGGGCAGTTTTCGGTTCCGCTCGTTTGTTGGCGTGCCGTTGTTGGTCGGGCAGCGGCGGGTCGGCGTGCTGGGGCTCTACGACATCAATCACCCGCAAGTCTACGAGCCGCGTGACCTGCAGCACCTGCAGATCGTTGGCAACCACATCGCCGCCGCGATCGACAACACCCGGCTGTACGACGAGCTGCAACGCGCCAACGCCAAGCTCGAGGCCCGTGCCGAACGGACAACCGAAGAGCTGCGCGAGTCCGAAGCCCGGTTCCGCCTTCTCGCCGAGCACGCGATCGACATCATCTCCCAGCACACGCTCGACGGGCGGTTCACGTACGTGTCCCCGGCGGTCACGGCGGTGCTGGGCTGGCCGGCCGAGGAGCTGGTCGGCAAGCTGCCGCGCGAGTTCGTCCACCCCGACGACCGGGACGCGGTGATCTCGGCCCGCCCCGAGTTGATGTCGGCCGGCGACCGCGCGGTCCATCGGACGTACCGCTTCCTGACGGCGGAAGGCGACTACCGGTGGGTCGAGTCGGCGAGCCGGCGCCAGCCCCGTCGGGACGGTCAGGCTCAGGAGCAGCTGGTGGTGGTGACCCGCGACATCACCCGGCGTCGGCTTGCGGAGCAACGGCTGCGTTTGGTGCAGGCGGCCGTCACCGAGGTGCGAGAAGCGGTCGTGATCACGGACGCCTCGCTTGACCCGCCGGGGCCGCGGATCGTGTACGTCAACCCGGCGTTTACGCGGATGACCGGCTACACCGCCGCCGAGATCGAGGGCCAGACCCCGCGGATCTTGCAGGGCGAGCTGACCGACCGGGCCATGCTCGACCGGCTCAGGGTGTCGCTGGAGCGCGGCGACGCGTTCTCCTCCGAGACCGTCAACTACCGCAAGGACCACACCCCCTACACCGTCGAGTGGAACATCGCGCCCGTTCGGCAACCAGACGGCAAGGTCACGCACTGGGTCTCCGTCCAGCGCGACGTGACCAAGCGCCGCCACGAGGAGCAGCTCGCCCAGCTCAACCGCGACACGCTCGCGCACGACGCCCGCCTGACCACGATGGGCGAGCTCGCCTCCGGCTTGGCGCACGAACTCAATCAGCCGCTCACGGCGATCGCCAACTACGCCAACGGCGCGCTGATGCGCTACGAGCGCGACGACCCGACGGCGCCGACCGCGGCGCGCGATGTCCTGCGCCGCGTCTCCGATCAGGCGACCCGGGCCGGCACGATCATCCGTCGGCTACGCGCCTTCATCGGCCGGCGCACCGGCACGACCGTCAGCGCGAGCCTGAACGACATCGTCCGCGAGGTGTTGGAGATCAATGAGCAGGACACCCGCACGCGGGGCGTGACCGTTGCCGTCGAGGCGGACTCGCAACTGCCGGCGACCACGCTGGACCGGGTGCAGATCCAGCAGGTGGTGTTGAACCTGCTGCGCAATGCGATCGATGCCGTGCAAGGCCAACCGCCCGAGCGGAAGCGGGTGTGGGTCCGCACGCGGCACGCCGGCGATGGGGCGTTGCAGTTGACGGTGGAAGACGCCGGTGACGGGCTGGACGCGGCGGGTCGGGCTCGGCTGTTCGAGCCGTTCTTCACGACTAAGGCCGAGGGCATGGGCCTGGGGTTGACAATCAGCCAGTCGATCGTGGAGGCCCACGACGGACGGATGTGGGCCGAAGATGGCGCGGCCGGCGGACTGGTGCTGGTGATTCAGTTGCCCGTGTGCGCGGACGAATAGCGGGGATCAGCGTTTGAACCGTTTAACACGAACGCTGCTGCACGGTGAGCGTGCGGGATTGTTCTAGGTTGAAGTGGGCGATGTTTTGGTAGCTTTCGATTAACATTGAATCGGTGACGACAGCGACCCTCAAGGAGAGCGATGTCCCGTTGGCCGAGGCGAACCCCCCGGTGGTGTATGTGGTGGACGACGACCCCGACGTACGGGACTCGCTGTGCTGGCTGATCGAGTCGGTCGGGTGGGCCGTCGAGCCGTTCGGCAGTGCCGACGACTTTATGAAGCGCGCCTCGGGGGAGGACGTGTTGTCCGGGTGCCTCGTTGCTGATCTGCGCCTGCCGGGCATGAGCGGCCAGGAGATGGTCGAGGCGTTGCAGAAGCAGGGGGTCGACCTGCCGATCATCATGATCACCGGGCACGGCGACGTGAACGCCGCGGTCAAAGCGTTCAAGTCCGGCTGTATCGATTTCATCGAGAAGCCGTTCTCCGACCAGGCGTTGCTCGACCGCGTCCGCGCTGCCCTGGAGAAGGACAAGGAGCAGCAGCGGACCCGCGAGCACCTCGGCGAAATTAGCCGTCGGCTCGGGACGCTCACGCCCCGTGAGCACGAGGTAATGTCGATGGTCGTGGTGGGCAAGCTCAACAAGCAGATCGCGTCGGAACTCGGGCTGTCGCACAAAACGGTCGAGGTCCACCGGGCCCACGTGATGGAGAAGATGGGAGCCTCGTCGCTGGCGGACCTGGTCCGCATGGCCGCGGCGGTGGGGTACTGACCCGCGTCGCCGATCCACATCGGGACGTCGTCGACCGGTTATCGGAGGCGTGGGGGTTTAAGCGAACGGTCCGGGGGTACGATGGTTCACTTGGCGGTGTCGTCTGCGCGTGGCCCGGCGGGGGGTCGGCGTGCGAGGCTGCCTGCCCCGTTTGCTGAGCCAACGATCGATGGACGCGTCTTCCGTCAGCTCGACCCCCCCGGCCGCGACCCCGTTGGCGCAGATCCCTGACGCCGCATCGGAGGCGACGCCAGTTGCGGCCGAGCCGGACCAGCGGTTGATGATGGACGTGCTGGAGGACCCGTCTTCCGGGTCGATCGCGAAGTACAACCACTTCTTCGTGGGGCGGACCGGCTTGCTCGCGTTGTTCCGGTACGACCTGACGATGATGCTGGCGCGGCACCGCAACGGGGCGCTCGGCTACCTGCTGCGGCGGAAGCTGTTTGGCGCGCTGCTGGGTTCGGCCGGGCGGGGCGTGAAGTGGGGGACGGGCGTCGCGCTGCGGCACCCGGGCAAGATGCGGATCGGCGACCGCACGGCGATCGACGACCAGGCGCTGCTCTGCGCCCGCGGCGTCGACTCGGACCGCGGCGAGACGTTCGAACTGGGGGCGGACGTGCTGATCGGTCGGTTCTGCGTCGTGCAGGCCAAGCACGGCTACCTGCGGATTGGCGACCACTGCGTGCTGGGCACGCACAGCCAGGTCGTCGGGACCAACGGCGTGCGGATCGGCCGGGACGTGATGACCGGGCCGCAGTGCTACCTCGGCGGGTCGCGGCACGGGACGTTGCGCAACGGTGTGCCGATGATGGACCAGCCGACCGAGTCGCGGGGGCCGGTGGTCCTGGGCGACGACGTCTGGCTGGGTGCCGGGGTCCGAGTGATGGAGGGCGTGACGATCGGGACGGGCGCGATCGTAGGGGCCGGCGCGGTGGTGACGCGCGACGTGCCGGCGTACGCGATTGTGGCCGGGGTGCCGGCCAAGCTGGTTGGCGTGCGCGAGCCGATGGCCGACGATCGGGGTGAAGCCGTGGCCGCTGACGAGGTGGAGCAGGAAGCTACGGGGCTGGGAGAGGGCGCTTGAAGAAGCTCGCCAAGAAACTCCCGATGGCGCTCATCAGCGGGGTGCTGGTGGCGTACGTCGTCTGGAGTACGGACTGGACCGACGTGCTCGCGATCGTCAAGACGGTCAGTTGGTACTGGCTGGTCTGGCTGGCGGTTACCGCGCCGCTGCTGGTGGCGGTGAGTGTATGGAAGTGGAAGCGGCTGCTCGCCGTGCGGGGGGTGCAGGCGAAGTTCGGCTCGCTGTTCGCGATGTACGTGGCCGGGCAGTTCTACAACAACCTGTTGCCCACGAGTTCGGGCGGTGACGTCGTGCGCGGCGAGATGCTGCGCCGGCGGTGCGGGTGCGGGAACCTGGCGTTCGGCTCGATCGTGGCGGAGCGGTTCACGGGGTTGGCGGTGCTGATCCTGCTGGCGCTGGTGTCGCTGGTCGAGGCGCAGGCGATCTGGCCGTACTGGAAGCTGGTGCTCGGCGTCGGCGCGGGGTTGGCGTTCGCGACGGCGGTGATGGTCATTGTGATCAGCCGACGGGTGACGCGAACGCTGGACCGGGTGTTCGGCCACGTCGGCGTCGCGCGCAAGGCGCTGGACAAGGTGCACGCGTTCCAGGACTCGTTGTGGGAGTACGCCCGGTTCAAGCGTGAGCTGTGGATCGCGTTGGCCTTGTCGGTGCTGTTCTACCTGCTGTGCGTGGCGGGTACGGTGGTCGCGGCCGAGGCGGTGGGGCAGCACGCGGGGTTCTGGGCGGTGTCGGTGTGCGTGCCGTTGGTGCTGATTATCACGCTGCTGCCGATCTCGATGAACGGGATCGGGCTGTGGGAGCTGGCGTTCGCCGAGACGTTCGAGGCGATGGGGATGACGCGGGAGCTGGGGCTGACGGTGGCCCTGCTGCTGCGGGCGCGGGACCTGTCGTGGTCGGTTCTGGGGTACATCGGGTTGACGCTGGGCGGGTTCAGCCTGCTGGGGCCGAAGTCGGAGCGGTCGAAGTCGACGGGCGACGCGGCGTCCGAGCCGGCGGCCGCGACGCCGAACCCGCCGGTGGGGATGGCTTGACGGCCACGACTCAAGCAGCGCGCGGCGTTTGGTGATTCGGTAAGTCGGGAAGGGTCGGCGAGGCGGGGTGGCGTTGCCGCTTGTGCTTCGGCGGGCGTGTGGTTTCCGTCGGCCCGGTGATTCCCGGGCAAAACGCTTCGCGTGGCGGAATCCGCGGTCTATACTCGTCGAGCGTAGATAGCCCCTCGCCACGCGCCTGTGACGGGGTTTTCCGAACGCTTCGGACGGAGGCAGAGACTCATGCGTATGGGCGGGATGTGGTTGAACACCGATGCGGCCGGCACTCGCCGCCGGGCGCGCTTGGGCGTGGCGCTGGCGTCGACTCTCGCCGGCGTGTCTCCGCTTGCTTCCGCCACGCCGCTGAAGGTGCTGCCCCTCGGCGACTCGATCACTTGGGGCTGGGGCTCGGAATCGACCTACGGCTACCGGGGCTTCCTCGACGACCTGCTCACCGTCAACAACGTCGATCACGCGTTCGTCGGGAGCATCACCGACGAAATCGTGATCAACAAAGTCCGGTTCATCGACCCGCTGGTCCGGGAACTCGTGGGTAGCACGCCGCACTACAGCATCCCCGGCGCCAGCGCCGACCGTCTCGGAGAGCAAAACAGGCGCTCGCTGCTTTGGTCCATCCGCAACGACCAAGACGGCGACGAGGTCGCGGACGCGGACTTCGCCAACGCCGGCGGCCTGATCCCGACGCTCGTCGACGCCGGCGACGCGCCCGACGTGGTCCTGCTGCACATCGGCACCAACGACATGGGCACGGGCAAGGTCGCCGCGACCAACAACCCCGGTGTCTACGACGACGACGCCGCCGACAGCCAGCTGTTCCGCTTGCTCTCGGGCCTGGGCGACGACCTGGCCAACGAGGGCCTGATTACCGGCAGCGCAACCGACACCAGGATCGTCCTCAGCCGGATCATCCCCCGTCCGGTCGACCTGCGCGACAAACCCAAGGGCGCGTTCGGGACCGACGGTATCGACGACGCGCCGCTGGCCAACACGATCGCGTACAACGACGCGATCGACGCCGTGGTCGCGGCGCTGCCGACTGACCTCCGCAACGCGATCACCATCGTCGACATGTGGGACATCGATCTCACGGACCCGGCGTTGCAACTCGGGCATTTCCGGGACGACGAGGTCGTCGACCAGCCGTTCGACACGGGCACCGGGAATAACACGATCTTCAACGAAGAAGACCAGCAACTCAACAGCGCGTTCGTTGACGAGGCCGTTGCCGAGGGGCCGGACTACGCCGACTGGCTCTTGAGGTACGACGAGGGCGGCCAGGACTTCTACGACGCCGCGCAGGATCAAAACGACCTGCGGTGGAACCAAGGCTTGTTCGGGCTGGAGGTGAACGGCGAGTTCTACGACGCGATCCACCCCAACATCAACGGCTACGAGCTGATGGCCCATGTCTTCTATGCCGGCTTGGTTGAGGCCCTTGCGGCCAACGGCGACTTTGACGGCAACGGCACCGTCGAGCAGGGCGACCTTGACCTCGTCCTTCAGAACTGGGGCGACGACACCGCGATCGATGCGCTGCCGATGGCTTGGGCGCTGGGTCGGATCGGCGTGGGCGTGGTGGACCAGGACGAGCTGGACCAAATCCTGCAGAACTGGGGCGGGGTGAACGTGCCGGATTTCCGCGGCGTCGTGGTCCCGGAGCCGGTGTTCGCCGGGGTTGCGTTGGGCGGCTTGCTGGCGCGGCGTGTCCGTCGGCCGGCTTGCTGATCTGCGTAAACGGCAAGCCAAGCCCCGGGTTTGCCGATGAGGCTGATCCGGGAGCGGTTCTGGTGTCACGCGTTGAGGGGAGGGGTCAGGGATGCCCGCGAGTTTGAGCATGATGGAGCCCAGCCCGGCCGAAGCGCCGTCGCCATCCCATCCGACGCCGGGTGCGGGGAACCCGCAGGCCGAGTCGCCGGCGAATCGCGTGGAGCTGCGTGGCGTGTTGTTTGACGCGCTGACGCAAGCCGGGGCCATCGATCACATCTTTGGTTCGCTGGACGCGGGCCGTGGCGGCTGGGTGGTGACGTCGAACCTGGACCATCTCCGTCGGGCGACGCGGGACGCCGAGTTCCGGGCCATGCTGGACGAGGCGGACCTGGTAGTGGCGGACGGCACGCCGTTGGTGTGGGCGGCGCGGTTGGCGGGCCGACCCGTGCCAGAGCGGGTCGCGGGTTCGTCGCTGACGCCGGAACTGGCGGGGCGGGCGGCGGCGGCGGCGGCGGGGCGGTCGCTCTTCCTATTGGGCGGGAACCCGGGCGTGGCCGACCAAGCGGCGGAGAAGTTGCTGGAACAACACCCCGATCTGCGGGTTGCCGGGACGCACTGCCCGCCGATGGGGTTCGAGAACGACCCGGCCGAGATGGACGCGATCCGGACCAAGCTGGCCGACAGCGGGGCCGACATCGTGCTGGTCGCGCTGGGCTCGCCTAAGCAGGAGAAGTTGATCCGTCGCCTGCGGTCCGAGGGCGTGTTGCCCGGGGCGTGGTGGCTGGGCGTGGGGATCACGCTGAGCTTCATCACCGGGCAGGTCAACCGGGCACCGGTCTGGATGCAGAAGGCCGGGCTGGAGTGGGTCCACCGGATGGTGCAGGAGCCGAGGCGCCTGGCCCGGCGGTACCTGATTGAAGGGCTGCCTTTTGCGGCCGGTCTGGTAGCATGGGCAGTGGTAACACGTCTCCGGGGTGGGCACGGGGGGTGAGGGCGTCGCAACCACGGCTTGCTGATCAAGCGACCGGGACGCACGGACGGCCAGCGGTGGAGCGGACACCGGCGATTGGGCAAGCGAGCCCGGGCCCGTGGCCGATAGGAAGGGACACTCGGCGGGGGCCGACCGGAAGCCGGCCCCACCCCAAACCTCAGCGTTTGCGGCCGCCGAAGCGACGAACGAGGGTGAGACGGGATGAGCGCTCCGATCCAGGACCAGCACGCGCCGACGCACGATCTAGGGACAACCCGCGCTGCGGCGGAGTCGTCGTCGCGCCGCCTGCACTCGGCGCTGCGGAATCTACAAGCGGTGGTCATGCTTGCCGGCAGCGTCCGGGCCAACCAGCTCCGCAAAGCGACCGGCCGCAGCCCGCTCGAGATGCCCGTGTCCGTGAACCGCACGGTCTTGCACGAGTGGTGCGATCAACTCGATCTTGTCGCCCAGCGGGCCGGGCTCCAAGACCTGCCCGTCCGCATCATGGTGGACCAGTCGGCTCAACTCGACACCGCCGGCCGGGATACGCACCACCTTTCGCTCCGCGTTGAGCGCGACCCCTCCGCTTACCGCGGCACCGGCGGGTTGCTTTCCGACCTGGCGCGGGAGTACGGCGACGACGCCCGGCTGCTGGTGCTGCACGGCTCTCAGTTGCCGTTCGCGCCGATCGCCGAATCCCTCGAGGAACACGCCAACGCCGCCGCCGACGTGACCATCGTGGCCGAGCCGGACGGCACGCCCAGCGGGATCATGCTGCTGCGATGCGGGTGCCTGCGGGCGATCAACCCGGTCGGGTTCGTGGACCTCAATGAGCAGGCGATGCCCGAGATCGCCAAGCGGTTTGGCGTCCGTGTCGCACGGACACCCAGACCCACCACCCGGTCCTTGCGGACGCTCTCGTCTTACCTCGAAACCCTGCGGATCTACCACCATCAACGCACCGGTCGGCTGATCGACGACAGCCCGTTCGCCGAGGACTGGCAGGCCAGCTTCGCGGTGATCGAGGGCGGCACGATCATCGACGACCAGGCCATTGTGCACGACTCGGTCGTCCTCTCCGGGGCCCGTGTGGAGCCCGGGGCGGTCGTGGTCCGCAGCGTCGTGTGCCCGGGGGCGGTGGTCGGTCGGGGCGAGCGGCGGGTCGACCGCGTCGTGATGGGTCGGGTGTACTGACCGTGCCGGGGACGGCGGGGATTGGATGTAACCGATGGGGACGCCGACCGGACCGAAGAACCGGGTCGGGTTTGGGGCGTGGCCGCGTATAATCCGTGTCCTGCGAGGGGCTTCCGCCGGGTCAGGATGAACCGCGGCAGCTATTCGGCCGAAGATGCAGTGCAGGTCGAGGTTCGGCTTCGCGGAGGAGCCGGCCGCCCGAGCGGTGCCCGCACGCGCTGATCGGACCGCGATTTTCACCCGACGAGGCCCAAACCCGCCGGCCCCGACCGCGTACCAAGGATCGCCGTCTGCTGACCCCACCGCCACGTGCCCGACCCCAGCCTGATCGAGACCGGCCCGCTGCCGTGCCGATGAGTCCGAGGATGGGTACGACTAGACCCGGCCGAGCCCGACCGCCGGCGACGAGTGAAGGGGAGTGACGCCCACATGAGTTCGGACCCCAACGCCCAACCCCTGCCCCCCGCTGAGTTCGCCTTGGCCGAGGAAGAAGCGCGCCGCCGCCGCGAGCAGGTGATCGCGCTGTTCCGTGGCCGGCTGCACTGGGCGGTCTTGCTGGCGCTGATCCTCGGCTCGGCCGGGGCCGTGGTCGGCTATTTCAGCGAGACCCCGGAGTACATGGGCCAAGGCGTGATCAAGGTCGAGGCCGAACTCGACGGGCCGATGATCGACCGCGACACCCGGGACGTGCCCCGCATGTTCGGCGCGTTCCTCGAACGGCAGGCCGCCGCGATGACCTCGAGCGAAGTCGCCAAGCGCGCGATCGCCAGCGACCTCTGGCGGCAGACCGTCAGCGAGGCCGGTATCGAGCCCCTGACGACCGGCGACTTCAAGGACGCGCTGGGCGCCGAGATCCCCCGCAACAGCACCAACATCTTCCTGCTTTTCACCCATGACGACCCGGTCGTCGCCGCCG
This sequence comes from Phycisphaera sp., assembly GCA_028285385.1. Lineage (GTDB taxonomy): Bacteria > Planctomycetota > Phycisphaerae > Phycisphaerales > Phycisphaeraceae > CAZIXN01. The sequence goes on along the minus strand of JANQPR010000080.1, from coordinate 13,284 downwards.
CCGGGGCCAACGCGACGTTGCGGGCGTACCAAGACTTCTTCCGGCAGCAGGAGGCCGAACGCACCGACCGAAACATCGGCGAACTCAACACAACCATCGCGCAGCTCAAGGCCGAGGAACTGTCGCTGATCAACCAGATCAACCAACGGCTCAAGACCGACGAGACTATCTTCCGCGAACGACTCGCCGCTCTCAACGACCAGCTGATCGCCCGGCAGGAAGACCTCAACGACACCGAGGCCGCGATCGCCTCGATCCGCCGCGCCGCCGACAGCACCACGCCCGGGCTCGAAGAGTTCCAGGACCCGACGGCGATGGAGTACGACGAACAGATCGCCGAGCGGGAGGCGAGCGTCGACACCTACCTCGCCCAGGGTTACGGCCAGAACCACCGCGACGTCCGCAACCTCCGCGCCGAAATTAAGACGCTCCAAGCCTTGAAGCAGAAGTACCTCGAGCAGGTCCGCAGCGGCGACACGCCCACCTTCGGCAACAGCCAGCTCATGCAGCTGATGGCCGCCGCGCAGAAACTCAAGGAACAGGTCGACGACCTCGACCGGGAGATCGAGAGCAAGGACCAGATGCTCAACTCGATCAGCGAGTTCGCCAGCCAACTCGGCACCGTCCGTGACCGCACGGCCCGGGCCGAGGACGAGAAGTTCCGCACGATCCAGAACGGCAAGGCCCTGCGTGAACGCGTGCAGATCGAGGCCTACGCCGTCGAGCCCGATGAGCCCAGCAACGCCAGCAAGCGCGCGAAGCTCGCGGCGGTCGGGCTGGTCGGCGGCGGCGGGTTCGGCGTCGCGCTGGTCGTGCTCGTGGGCCTGCTCGACTCGCGTCTGCGTCACGCCGCCGATGCCAAGAACGGGATGCGCGACGTCCGCATGCTCGGCGTGCTGCCGTCGCTGCCGGACGACCTCGCCGACCCGGATCAGGCCGAGCGCGCCGCCCACGCGGTCAACCACATCCGCACCCTGCTGCAGATCTCCGGCCCGAACACCCGCGTGTTCTCCATCACCGGGCCCGCCGCCGGATCGGGCAAGAGCTCGCTGACCGTGGCGCTCGGGTTGTCGTTCTCCGCGTCGGGTAACAAGGTCTTGCTGATCGACGGCGACATCGTCGGCGCCGGGCTGACGCGTCGCTTGGGCGCGGTCGTGAACCGGCCGTTCGACGAGGTCGTGAAGGAAGACGGCCGGGTGTCCGTCGAACACCTGAACGAGGCCGAGTCGGTCGCGATCCGCAAGGGCATCAACCTGATGGACGCGCTGATCGAGATCGGCGCGCTGTCGCGAGACGAGGCCGAGAAACTTGCTCGCCGGCGGTCCGACGCATCGCTGGGCATCCTCGATGCCTGCAACGGCGCGGATCTCGAAGAGTGCGTCGCCGAGACGGGCATCCCCCGGCTGCATGTGCTGCCCGTCGGCAACGCCCGACCGGAGGACGCGGGCCTCCTCTCGCCCAAGACGCTGCGGGGCATGCTCTCCGCCGCCCGTGAGGCCTACGACATCGTGCTGGTTGACACCGGCCCGGTGCTCGGCTCGCTCGAGGCGTCGATGGCCGGCGCCGAGGCCGACGGCACGGTGCTGATCGTCTCCCGCGGCGACTCCAAGGGCGTCGCCAGCCGCTCGCTCGAACACCTGCAGAGCGTCGGTGCACGCGTCGTCGGCATCGTCTTCAACCACGCCCTTGAAGCGGACCTCGGCGAGACGTCCTACGGCTCGATGGTATCGCAGGACCGGCGCGGTCAGGCGTCGATTCAGGTCGACCCTGCGGCGGCGGCCCGGTTCGGCCCGCTCGGGTCGGCGGTCGCGACCTACGGCCCGGCGGCGGCGCTACGCAACTCACCCCAGCGCGGCGGCAACCGCGAACTGGTCGGCGCCAGCAGCAACGGGCACGCGGCTTAACGTGGCCCCGACTCAACGGTTTTGCTCGGGGCAAGCGATTTTTCGCGTTCTTTTGCGTTAGGGTTCGCCCTCGGCGGCCGATAAACTTGTTGCGTCATGATCAGCAACGTCAAGGAGCCGGTCGCCGACCCCGTCCGCACCCACACGGTGTGGGGCTTGGACGCGCTGCAGCTGCACGACCGCTTCTGGGCGGCCCGCGGGGTGCAGGTCGTCCGGCAGGGCGAGCCGATCGAGCTCGCCAGGGACGCCGAGCTGTACCTCTTGGCCGACCGGCACTGCCTGTCCATCTTCCGGCTGCAGCAGATCGTCGACACGCTGTCCTGGCTCAAGCCGAAGGTGCTCTTCGTCCGGCTGCACAACACCCGGGACCAGGGATACCGCGAGCGCGTCATCACCGACAAGCACGACCGGTTCCAGAAGTTTGAGCGCGTCTACGGCGCGTCGGACTGGCGGCTCGGCCGGGTCGCGCTCACGCCGCACCGGGACCTCGCGATCGCGTGGCAGCAGGCGAGCGACCCACGCAGCGGCTGGCGGAACCTCCGGCACACCATTGACCCGAACCACCGCACCACGCTGTCGGTGAAGGGCCACGTCTTCGACGCAGGCGAGTCGCACGAGGTCATGGAGTTCGTCCGCGAGCTCGTCTCGATGTGGAAGCGCCCCGACGCGACGATCACCCGCGCCGCCCGGCTCAACGACCAGGCCTGGGGCGACGCCGCCGGCTCGCCGAGCAACGGCACGCGGTTCGTCGGCCCGGTGTGGGTCGGTAGTGGGCGACGACTGGACGGCGTTGCGTCGGTCGTCGGGCCCGCGGTGTTGTGGGACGCGCCCGAGGCAAGGCCGAGTGTCGAGCGCCTCGAGTGGAACAGCATCGAGCCCACCGACGTGCTCGTCGGCCCGGTGAAGACACGCACGCTCTCGACGCTGCAGCGCGGGAGCAAACGCGCGTTCGACATCCTGTTCGCGCTGGTGTTCGGGCTGGGCACGCTGGTGCTTTACCCGTTGATCATGCTGGCGATCTTCATTGAGGACGGCCGGCCGTTCTTCTTCGGCCACGTGCGTGAGTCCATGGGCGGCAAGGAGTTCCGCTGCTGGAAGTTCCGCACGATGTACAACAACGCCGAGGAGATCAAGCAGAAGCTGATCGCCGAGAACGCCAACCTCGCCGACGGCCCGCAGTTCTTCATGAAGAACGACCCGCGGATCACGAAGGTCGGCAACTTCCTCCGCAAGTCCAACCTCGACGAGCTGCCGCAGTTCTTCAACGTGTTCATGGGCCACATGTCCGTCGTCGGCCCGCGCCCCAGCCCGTACAAAGAGAACCAGTACTGCCCGGCGTGGCGCGAGGCCCGCCTCTCCGTCCGCCCCGGCGTCACCGGGCTCTGGCAGGTCAGCCGGTCCCGCGAGGACGGCAAAGACTTCCAGGAGTGGATCCAGTACGACATCGAGTACGTCGAGAACGTCTCGTGGAAGATGGACCTGTACGTGCTCTGGCGGACGGCGCTGATGTGCGTCGGGGTCAAGCGGGGTTGATGGAGCCCGGTGGCCCGATGACACGTTTTCTGGAGCATTAGGCCGTTTTTCTGGCTTTCGGGGTCAAACGTTCTAGAATATGAATCCAAGCCGCGACGGTTGTCGTTCGCCCGTTGCGGGTCGTTTCACGCCTATGGAGTGGACAAGATGCCGGCCGACCGCACTTCCCCACGCCCGCCCGGCACGGCGGCGTCTCCACGCGCCCCCCAACTGCAACGCCTGGAGCCGCGCGTGCTGCTGTCCAGCACGCCGCTGGTCCCCGTGGGCGCTCAGCCCGACGGCGCGTTGTCGGACAAGATCGTCTACGTCCACGCCGGGCACGGGTACACCGCCAACAACCTCGGCAGCGGGTCGTGGGGGTTTCAGCGGCCGAACCTCAACGGCATGATCGAGGATCTGGGCAACCAGGACCAGATGACGTTCCTGGCCGATTACCTGTTCAACGCCGGGGCCACGGTTGTGCCGCTGCGTCCGGTCGGGCATCAGCCGTTCGAGGTGGTGTTGGACAACGACGACGCGGGGGTCGAGTTCGTCGGCAGCTGGAGCGACAGCAGCGCGACCGTTTTCTACGGCGACGCCGGCGATGTGCCGTACCGTTTCGCGTCGACGTCTTCCACCGAAACTGCCTACGCGCGCTATCGGCCAGACCTGCCGGCGGAGGGGCGGTACCCGGTGTATGCCTGGACACGCTACGGGTCGGACCGCGCCGGCGACCAGCTCTACCGCGTGCACCACAGCGGCGGGACCACCGAGGTCACCGTCAACCACCGGCGCGTCGGCAACGGGCTCGTCTACCTCGGTACGTACCACTTCGACCGCGGCACCGAGGGTTACGTCGACATCTCGAACCGCTCGAGCGAGTCGGGCCGGGTCGTCATCGCCGACATGATCCGCTTCGGCAACGGCGTGGGCGACATCGACCGCGGCGGCGGGACGTCGGGGCTGCTGCGCGAGGACGAAGCCGGGCTGTACTGGGTGCAGTGGCACGTCGACCGCTCGCAGGGCATCCCGACCAGCGAGTACCGCACCAGCAGCGCCGACAGCAGCGCGACCGTGTCGCTCTCACCGCGATACGCCGAGTACATGAACCGCAGCACGGATGGCAGCCTGAGCGACCGCGTGTTCGTCAGCTTCCACTCCAACGCCGGCGGCGGCAGCGCGCGGGGCGTGCTCGCGCTACTCAACGGCAACAACCGCCCCAGCGCCGCGACGCCGAACCAGTTCCTGCTCGCCAACACGCTCGGCCGGGAGGTCAACGACGACCTCGTCGCGCAGAACGGCAGCTTCGAGCACAACTGGTTCAACCGCAGCGTCGTCACGCTCGACCGCAGCGACATCGAGTTTGGCGAGATCAACAACGAACGCATCAACAACGAGTTCGACGCGACCATCGTCGAGACCGGCTTCCACGACAACGTGCAGGACGCCCAGATGTTGCGCGACCCGAAGGTCCGCGACGCTATCGCCCGCGCGACGTACCAGGGCGTCGTGAAGTACTTCAACGCCGTCGACGGCGGCGCGACACCCGTCGTGATGCTGCCGGGCACCGCTCAGAACCTTCGCGCCGAACCGGGCAGTATCGACGGCACGGTGACGCTGAACTGGGACCCGCCCGCGGTCAACGGGCACAACGGCGACGCCCCGACCGGCTACCGCGTCTACGTCTCGACCGACGGCCGGGGCTTCGACGGCGGCACGTTCGTCCCCGGCGGCACCACCACCGGCACCACGATCAGCGGGCTCGCCGTGTCGGAAGGCGTGCACTACTTCCGGGTCGCCGCGGTCAACGCCGGGGGCGAATCGCTGACGCCCGACACGGTCGCCGCCACGCCGTACGACGCGGAGCAGCGCGTGCTGATCGTCAACGGCTTCGACCGGCTCGACCGCTTCCTCGCGGTCAAGCAGCCGATCGGCGGTTCGACGACCGACCGCGTCCGGCCCGCCTTCATGAACAGCCGGGACTACGCGGTTGAACACGGGCAGGCGATCGAAGCCTGGGCGCCGCGCGGTCTGGCCGTCGCCACCGCGCAGAACGAAAACCTGACCGACGCTGACGTTCTGCTCAATGGCTACGACGCGGTGGTTTGGATCAGCGGCGAAGAGTCGAGCGCCGACGAGACGTTCGGCGTGCTCGAGCAGGGGCTGATGGCCGCGTACCTGAATCAGGGCGGCAAGCTCTTCGTCAGCGGCGCCGAGATCGGCTGGGACCTCGACCTCTTGAACAACGGCCGGTCGTTCTACAACAACACACTCCGGGCGGATTACGTCTCCGACGACGCGAATAGCTACACCGCGGCCGGCGAGGCCGCGTCGATCTTCGAGGGCGTCTCGCTCGAGTTCGACGACGGCACGTTTGTGTACGACGCCAACTTTGCCGACGTGATCAACCCCAGCAGCGGCTCGACGCTCGCCATGCGGTACGGCACGGGCGGCGGCGCCGCGATCCAGTTCAACGAGCAACTTGTGATGCTCGGGTTCCCGTTTGAGACGATCCTGGATGCGCAGGATCGAGCCGATGTGATGGGAGCCGCGCTCGAATACTTCGGCTTGGACGCCGGGCTGACGCGTTTCGAGTTGTTGCTGGACAACGATGACCCGTCGGTCTACACCGAGTCCGACGCGCAGGAATGGGCCACGCTGGCGGGCGGCTTTAACGGCGGGACGTACCGCTTGGCCGACTTCCCGTCGGCGAGCGCGCTCGTGCAGTGGGCCGGCACGCTGCCCGTGGACGGCGCGTACGAGTTGCAGGTTCATGTGCCGGAGGTGATCGACGCCGCGACCGAAGTGTCCTACCTGTTTGTTGCCGCGGACGGGGCCAAGTTGATAAGTCTCAATCAAGCCGTGGACGGCGGCGACTGGCGTTCGTTGGGTGTGTACGACATGGACGCGGGACCGAGCACAGTTTTCCTCAACGCCGGTGCGGCCGCGTCGTCGGGCTTGATCGCCGCCGATGCGATTCGCTGGCGCACGGCAATCGACAACCTCACGCCCGGCGACGCCGATCTTGACGGCGACGTCGACTTCGCCGACGCCGTGACGCTCCAGCGATCGATTATCAACGGTGTCGCCGGCGACGCGACGTGGCACGACGGAGACTTCGACTTCGACGGCGACGTGGACAACGCCGACATCGGCTTGCTCGTGGCGAACTACCAGGGCCGCTCGCTGGCGCCGGTGCCGTTGACGCCGCCCGAGAGCGTGCTCGCGCTACGTGACGCCGACCTCCGGGTGCTGAGCGACGGCGAGCGCATCGACCCGGGCAGCGCCGGGGCGTTGGCGTCCGCGTTCGGCGTTTCGTTGTCGGCCCCCGCCTTCCCGGACCCGTCGCCGAACCAGTCGGTCGTTTCGCGTCGCGGCGCGCCGACGGCGCGGCAGCCCCTATCTGTTGCGATTCCGGAAGCGAACGCCGACACGCTGGCCAACGACCCGGCGTACGACGTCGCCGCTTCTGCCGACGCCGAGCCCGCTCGCCAGGCCGTCGCTCGGAACCGGGCCGGGCTCGGGGTGGTGCGGCCCCGCGTTACCAGCCAGTTGGTCGAGCCTCCCTCCGAGGATGAGCGGCTAGGTTAAGCTAGTGCCCTTGAACGGTTCGGATGACCGGGGCGGTCCAGTCGTGGCCTCGGCTTCTTGTTCGATGGTGCCGACATGGATCAGCCCTCCGTCACGCTTCCCGCCGACGCCCCGGTCCGCGACCTCGTGGATCGGCTGGTTCGATTCGACGGTCCGCCCGACCAGTTCCTGCGGGAGTTGATCGCCGTGCAGTGCCGGTTCGCGGAGGTGCCGGCGGGGGCGGTGATCCGTTCACACGGCGACGAACGCGTCGAGGTGTTGGCGGCGCACCCGGCGCTCCACCCGAACGACACGCCGCCGGTCTGGCTTGCGCAGGCGGTGCAGGTGTTGCGGGAGGACCAAGGGCAGGCGTTGTCCGAGTCCCGCGTCGTCGGGCTGTCCAAAGGCGACGGGTTGTACGGGCAGGGGCCCAGCGCGCACCTGATCCTGCTCCCGACGTCCGGTCTGACGTCGCTGCAGGGCGTCGAGGCGTTCCTGGTTTCTCACGGCGACACGCAGGAGGCGGAGCGTTGCCGGCAACGCTTGGAGTTGTCGCTCGCGCTGTTAACGCTGTACGAGATGCGCCGCACGCTCGGGCAGCGCGAAGCGGACCTGCAGGGCTTGGCGACGGCGACAAAGGTGCTCGCGTCGTCGAACGACCACCGCAAGTTCCGCGCGGTGTCGCTGGCGTTCTGCAACGAGTTGGCGGCACGCTTCGACGCCGAGCGGGTGAGCTTCGGCGTGCTGCAGGGGCGGTACGTCAAGCTCCGCGCGATGAGCCAGACCGAGCACGTCAGCCGGAAGATGGCGGTGGTCCAGGCCATCGAGGCGGCGATGGAGGAGTGCCTCGACCAGGACGTCGAGGTCTACGTGCCGGCGTCGTCCGAGGCGGGGTTCGTGAACCGGGCCCACGATCAGCTCGCGACGCGGGAACACGTGCCCGCGGTGTGCTCGCTGCCGATCCGGCGGGAGGGCGAGCCGGTCGCGGTGGTGACCATCGAGAAGGCCCAGGGGCAAGCGGTCGCGCCCGGCGAGATGGATTTCCTGCGGATGGCGTGCGACCTGTGCGGGCCCCGCCTGCTCGAACGGCACGCGGGGGACAAGTGGTTTGGGGCGCGGCTGGCGGCGGGGCTCCGTGACATGGCCGGCATCGTCGTCGGGCCGACACACACGTGGGCGAAGCTCACGGCGGTGCTCCTCCTCGCGGCGGTGTTGGCGTTGATCTTCGTCAAGGTGCCGTACCGCATCGACGGGTCGTTCACCTTCGAGGCGGTGACGCGTCGCGCGGTGCCGGCCCCGTTCGACGGCTTCCTCGCGGAGGTGTCCGCCGAGCCGGGCCAACAAGTCGAAGCGGGCCAGGTTTTGGGGACGCTGGACACCGACGAGATCCGCTACGAACTCGCCGAGCGCAACGCCGAGTTGGCGACGTACCGGAAGCAGGCCGACCTCGCGCGCCGAGAAGGCAACACCGTTGACGTGCAGATCGCCCAGGCGCAGGCGGACGAAGCGGCCGCGCGGATCGCGCTGCTCGATCACCGTCTTCACCGCGCCGGGTTGCGGAGCCCGGTGGACGGCCGGGTCGTGCAGGGCGACCTCCGACAGCGGGTCGGCGCGCCGGTTCAACGGGGTGACGTCCTGTTCGAGGTCGCGCCGCTCGACAACCAGCGGGCTGAGATGCTCGTCTCCGACGCGGACATCACCGAGATCGCTGAGGGCATGACCGGCACGCTCGCCGCGGCGTCGGCGCCGGGCGACGGGCTGCCGTTCACGGTTGATCGCATCCACCCGATCGCCGAGGTGGTCGACGGCGCAAACGTGTTCCGTGTCCGCCTGCGGCTCGAAGAGTCTCGGCCCTGGCTGCGCCCGGGGATCGAGGGCGTGGCCAAGGTCGATGTGGCCCGCCGGGCCGCGGGCTGGGTCTGGACGCGTGACGCGCGGAACTGGTTGCGGCTCAAGCTCTGGATGTAACGGCGTACGCGCATGGCCCTCGACCGCCCGACGTTTCACGAGTCCTGGTACCGCGTCGCGGAACTGCGGCCGCGGCTCCGCAGCGTTGTACAGGTCGTCCGGCAGGACTACCGCGGGCAGACGTGGCACGTCCTGCGCGACCCGGGCAACAACCAGTTCTTCCGGCTGGATGAGTCGGCGTATCGGTTCGTCGCGCTGCTCGACGGGCAACGAAGCGTGGGTGAGGCGTGGCACACCGTCGGCGAGCAGCTCGGCGACGCGGCGCCGACGCAGGGCGAGGCGATCACGCTGCTCGGCCAGCTCTACACGAGCAACCTGATCAGCGCGGAGTTGCCGCCTGATGCCGAGGGGATGTTCGACCGCTACAAGCGGCGGGTGCAGCGCCAGGTCGGCGGGTACCTGATGAACATCATGTTCGCGAAGATCCCGCTCATCGACCCGGAGCGGTTCCTCGAACGGTGGAAGCCGGCGGTGTCGTGGGTCTTCGGCCCGGTCGGGATCGTGTTGTGGTTCGTCTTGCTCGGCGTGGGCGGGTACCACCTCGCGGGGCGCGCGGGCGACCTGTTCGACGCGGCGGGCAACGTGCTGGATCCGTCGAACCTGATCTACCTGTACGTCGCGTTCGTGCTGGCGAAGGTGATCCACGAACTGGGGCACGGATTCGCGGTCAAGCGTTTCGGGCAGAGCGAGCGCACCGAGGCCGAGGTGCACACGATCGGGGTGATGTTGTTGGTGATGATGCCCGTGCCGTACATCGACGCGTCGGCGAGCTGGGCGTTCCGGAACAAGTGGCGGCGGGCGTTCGTCGGCGCCGCGGGGATGTACGTCGAGCTCGCGGTGGCCGCGGTCGCCGCGGTGGTCTGGGCGCGGACCGGCGAGGGGACGGCCGTCCACGCCATCGCCTACAACGTCATGTTCATCGCGAGCGTCTCGACGATCCTGTTCAACGCGAACCCGCTGATCCGCTTTGACGGCTACTACATCCTCAGCGACCTGACCGAGACGCCGAACCTCTACCAGCGCAGCAACGACTACCTGAAGTACCTCGTGAAGCGGTACGTGTACCGCGTGCGGAACCCGCGCAACCCGGCGCACCGGCCGAGCGAGCGGTGGTGGCTGACGCTGTACGGCGTGTCGTCGTTCGTGTACCGCATCTTCCTGTTCGCGACGATCCTGCTCTTCGTGGCGGACAAGCTGTTCTTTGTCGGGATGCTGATGGCGATCGTCTCGATCGTGGCGTGGGTGTTCGTGCCGCTGGGCAAGTGGGTGAAATACCTGCTGCTCGAGCCGGAGCTGGAACGGACGCGCGGGTTGGCGCAGTTCGCGTCGCTGGCGTTCGTGGCGGGGCTGATCGCCGCGGTGAGTTACATCCCGTTGCCGGACCGAGCGCGGGCGGCGGGGCTGGTCGAGCCGGTGCGGTTCGAGCCGGTGTACGCGCGGGCGGACGGGTTCGTGATGGGCGTGGGCCGCAGCGGGGCGGACGCCGACGGGCTGCTCGCGCTGGACGCGGACAACGCCGACCTTCTCGCGGAGCGTGACGGGTTGCGGGCGACGATCCGGCGGCTCGAGGCCGAGCGCCGCAAGGCCCGACTGGAGGGCGTCGCCGAGTCGCGCATGGTGCAGGACCAACTCGCCGCGCTGGCCTCGCGGCTCGAACGCGTCGAAGGCGAGTTGGCCCGGCTGCGCATCGGGCTCGACGGCGCGGGCCAGTGGGTGACGGCCAACGGCGACCGGATGGTCGGGCAACTGGTACAACGCGGTGAGGCGTTGGGCGTGGTCGCGTCGTTGGACCGGGTATTCATCCGGGCCGCGGCGGACCAGTACCTCGGCCCCCAGCTCAACGACCCGGCGTTCACGCAGCGCGACGTCGAGATCAAGACGCGCGCCCGGCCGGGCGTGACGTACCGGGGCGCGATCGAGCGCGTCAGCCCGGCGGGGTTGGAGGAGCTGCCTTCGGCCGCGTTGGGTTACGCAGCGGGCGGGCCGTTGGCGACAGACGTAAACGACCCCGAGGGCACGAAGGCGGCCGAACCGTATTTCGAGGTGCGCATTCTGCCGGAGGCGGATGGGGCCGAGGCACCGCCGCTCATGCCCGGGCAACGCGTCACGGTCCGCTTTACATTCGACGACAAGCCGCTGCTCGAGCAGGGCTGGCTCGCGTTGCGTCGGTTGTTCCAGCAGCGGTTCGGGGTCTGAGCGCGGTTAACGAACGATGACGACGCTGTCCCCGCACCTGCCTTCGCCGAGCCCGCAGCACGAGCCGGGCACCGCGCGGTACGAGCCGCCGTCGGCGTGGTGGCGGACAATGGCGACACCGCCGGTGGGGCCGAAGCCGTTACGCGGGCTGGACGCGGCGTGGGACGCGGTGCTCAGCCGAGGCGTGGCGGCCGTGCCACGGCGGGGGCGGTACCTGCGGCGGGCGCAGCGCGTCCTGCGATACGAAGACGAGCTGCGGGCGATGTCCGAGGCGGACCTTTCGCTGCGGCAGACCGAACTGCGGGAGCGCGTCCGGCTTGGCCGGGACACGTTCGCGGACCGGCTGCACGCGTTCGCCGTGGTGCGGGAGTTGGCGTCGCGGACGCTGGGGCTTCGGGCGTACCCGGTGCAGGTCGCGGCGGCGCTGGCGTTGGACGACGGCTGCGTCGCCGAGGTCGCCACGGGTGAGGGGAAGACGCTGTTGGCGACGATGCCGGCAGTGGTTGCCGCGTGGCGCGGCCGGGGCGTGCACGTGCTGACCGCCAACGACTACCTTGCCCAACGTGACGCCGAGGCGATGCGTCCGGTGTATCAGGCGTGCGGCGTGAGCGTCGGTTTTGTCGTCGACGGCATGGACCCGCCGGCCCGACGCGCCGCGTACGCCGACGACATCACCTACACGACGAACAAGGAGGCGGCGGCCGACTTCCTGCGCGACCGGCTGGTGCAGGGGCGGGTGCGCGGACTTCCCGACGTGATGCTCGACCGGTTGACGGGCGGCCGGCTGAGTCAGGGCGGGGGCGGCGGGGTGTCGGCGCAGCGGATGGTGCAGCGTGGGCTTGAGGTGGCAATCGTTGACGAAGCCGACGCGGTGCTGATCGACGAGGGCGTGACCCCGCTGATCATTTCCGGCGACGCTCCTAACGCCGAGTTGACCGACGCGTTTGCGCAGGCGGCGGTGCTTACGGGGCGGTTCCAGCCCGGCGAGCACTACCGTGTCGACACGCAGTTCCGCGAGGTCCGGCTGACGAAGGCGGGGCAGGCGCACCTGGACGAAGTGACCGAAGGCCTCGGCGGGTTGTGGTCGGGCCGGCGGAGGGCCGAGGAGTTGCTCACGCAGGCTCTCACCGCGGCGGAGTTGTTCCACCCCGGGCAGCACTACGTGATCCGCGAGGGCAAGGTCGTGATCGTCGACGAGTCGACCGGCCGGCTGATGCCCGACCGCACCTGGCGTGAGGGCCTGCACCAGGCGGTCGAGGCGAAGGAGGGCGTCGAGGTCACCGCGCCCAAGGACACGCTCGCCCGCATCTCGTTCCAGCGGTTCTTCCGGATGTACCGCCGGCTGTGCGGGATGACGGGCACCGCGTGGGAGGCCCGGCACGAGCTGTGGCGGACCTACCGCACGCCGACGGTGCGTATCCCTACGAACCGGCCGTGCATCCGCACGGTGGAGGGCGATCGCGTGTTGCAGACAAAGGACGCGCGGCGGTCGGCGGTGGCGGACACGGTGCAGACGCTGCACGCGTCGGGTCGGCCGGTGTTGGTCGGGTCGCGCTCGGTCACGGAGAGTGAAGCGCTCAGCGTGTTGCTGAATCAACGCGGCATCGCGCACAACGTGCTCAACGCCGTGAGGCACGAGCAGGAGGCTGAGGTCGTCGCGGCGGCGGGGCAGCGGGGTGCGGTGACCATCGCGACCAACATGGCCGGCCGGGGCACGGACATCGTGCTGGGCGACGGCGTCGCCGGGCTCGGGGGGCTGCACGTGCTGTCCGCCGAACGAAACCTATCCCGGCGGATCGACCGGCAGTTGTTCGGCCGCGCGGCGCGCCAAGGGGACCCGGGCGCAGCACAGGCCGTCGTCTCGCTGGAGGACGAGGTCGTGACGCGGTACGTGCCGGCGGCGTTGCGTTCACCGCTCGGGCCGGTCGTGCCGCGATGGCTGGTCCGGCTGGGGCAGCGGCGATCGCAGAAGCGAGCGGTCGCCCAGCGGCGCGGTGTGCTCAAGCGCGACCAGTGGCTCGCCGAATCGCTCGGGTTCGCAGGGGTGGAGTGACCGCCGCCGCGACGGAATGATCTACTGCTTGTGTTCTACGCGTGATGCGGCGCGCGGACGCGACGGTCACTCCACCCCTGC
>JANQPR010000078.1 GCA_028285385.1 Phycisphaera sp. | reverse complement strand
GACGCCGCAAGCCATCAACGGTTACGTCTCCGTGACACAGGGCCAACGCCGACTCCAACAAGCCATCGCGTCCGACCCCACCGACCCGGAGCCGGGCCTGGCGCTGGCTACCCTCGGCGTCCGGGCCGACCGCGCTGCGCTGCTGCTTGACGGCGTCGACGCGGCACTTCGAGCGATCAACAGCCAGGCCGTCGCCGCCGAGAACAGCCCGCTGGACCACGACGCGGTCACGGCACTGCTCGAGTCGGTTGGCGACGACGACACCGACTACCGCGGAACCCGGAAGTCCCCATCGGGTCGAGACGCGCCCGACGCGTTCGCGGACGGCGACGGGAGCGACGCCGACTTCCCACGCGACCGCGGCGTGCCCGTCGTGCTGGAGATCATCGAACTCGCCGCGTCGGCGGAGCGCTTGCCGGCGTCGACCCGACGAGCGGTGTTCGACCGCGTCGCCTCGTCCGTCAACGGTTCCAAGGAGCTCGTGGCGTATCACCTCGCGCTCGGGCCGTTGGAGGAAGAAGCAAGGCGATTCGCCGACGCGGCGGGCCACTACCAGTCCGTGCTGCGGGACCCGCTGCTCGCCCGTCAACTCATCGAGGTCGACGGCAACCGACGTCAGGCCGGCCTCGAAGCCCGGCAGCGCATCGCGCAACTCGTCGCCCGCGTCGGTTTCGACGTCTACGAGCCGTTCGAGCAGGAAGCGCAGCGGCAGCTGGTCGAGTTGCGCGGCAACCCGCAGACGACCCCTGAGCAGTTCGTTGCGCTCGCCGACCGGTACCCCTTGGCAGAGGCGTCGGCGTTGGCGTTGCTCGACGCCGCAGAGCAACGACTGGATCAGGGCCGCACTCGCGCTGCGATCGCGCCGCTACGGCGCGCGTACCGCACCGCCCGCGTCGCCGACACCCGCGCCTCCGCCGTCGGTCGGCTCGCCGGCCTTTACGAACGCGAGAACCGGGCCGGCACCGCGATTAACTGGCTCCAACGCGCCGCCCGCGAGCACCCCGACCTGCGCCCGCTTCGCGACGGGCAGCCGACCGACCCGGCGGTGTGGATCGCCTCGCTCGAGACCCTCGCCGACGCCACCCGAGCGCTCCCGAGCTTCGACCCGACCGCCACGCCGCACGCTTGGACCATCCCCGGCACGCTGATGTCGCTGCACGCCTCGGCGATCGAGACTCACCGCCGCGACCGGGCCGTGCTCCGCCGAGGCAGCCGGGCGATCGTCGTGGACCTCGAGACCCGCGAGCCCGTGACGCACCGCGACCTGCCGCCGACCGCGCGCGACGCCGTCGTGCTCCGCTTCAGCGACGAGCAACTCGTTCTGTTTAGTTCACAGCGCGGCGAGCTCTACGTGATTGAAACCGACACGGCCTTGGGGTCCGACGAAGAGCCGCGGCTGTCCACGCTCCTCGTCGACGACCTGCTGGAAACCGTCGGCCCGGTCGTCCCGGTCGCCAACGACGGACGCAACGCCGAGCTGCGCGCCTTCGACGGCGTGTTGATCGAGCAGCGCGGCCAGCTCCAGGCTCGCGTCGCCGTCCAACTGCAACGGAACCGCCGCCGGTTCGCCGTGGCCAACGACACGACATTGGTCCTCGCCGACTCGGCCGGCCGGGTCCTTGCGCTCGACCGGCTCACGCTCGAGCCGCAGTGGAAGGCCCGCAACCCCGCGACCGTCACGACGCACCTCACCGCCGACGACGAGACCGCCGTGCTCGCCGGCATGACCGCACCCAACACCGACGCCCAGGCCGGCACGGTCGTCGCCTTCGACGCCCTCACCGGGCAGCCGCGTGGCGCCGCGATCACCGAGGCCTCCGCCGCGCCGCTCGACGCCCGGCCCACGCCCGACGGCACGCTGCTGGTTACCTTCCCCACCTTCCTCGCCGCTTACGCCCTCGACGACGGGCAGCTGCTGTGGCGCTGCCCCCGGCCGTTCGACATCCCCAACCCGATCTTCCCGCCGCCCGTGCGCGGCGACGGCGTCCTGGCGGTCACCTTCCCCCCCGCCATGCCCGCCGTCCTCCTGCTCGACCCCGCCACGGGCAACATCCACAACCGCCTCACCCTCAACCGCCGGCCCAACGCCCCGATCAACCCCCGCGACCGCCTCGTCACCGCCGACGGTCGGCTCCACGTCCTCACCGACCAGCCCGCCGCCTACACCGACGACGGGCTACTGCTCTGGCGCTCCGCCATCGACGACCCCGACGCCGTCGCCGTCTACCACGCCCTCACCACCGGCCACGTCCTCGCGCTCACCCAGGTCACCGTCCAGGACGACGACGTGTTGTTCAACGGCAACGTCATCGCACAACAACCCGGCCGCGCCGCGACGCGCTACCGAGTCGACGTCTACGAACGCGACACCGGCCTGCTCGTCGCCCAGCACGACCTGCCCGACGCCCCCAGCCCGATCATCGCGCCGCTGTCCCGCCTCTACGACGACGCCGTTGCCTTCTCGCGCAGCGACAAACACACCACGTTCCTGTTCGACACGGGCGAGTAACGATCGCGGCATATGTGCATTACCGTTGGTTCAATGCCTGAACGGGATTACACTCGCGTTTGTGCGTCTTCCCGCCGATCAACCCGATCGCGACGCAACGAGCGCCGCCGCTCCGCCCGAGCCACCCCGCGCCCGCCGGCGCGCGATCGGGCCGTTCGCGTTGCTCGCCTCGGCCCTGTCGGTGACCGCGCTGGTCGTTGGCGTGCTCGTGGTCGACGCGAACACGCCCGACCCGCTCCCGGTCCATGAAGAAGGCGGCATCACCGTGACGGTCGCGGGCGTGCCCGTCGATCAACTCGACGCCGCCGCGAAGGCAAAGGTGGCGGAGGAGATCGAAGCGGGCAAGCAACGCCTCGCCGACGCGAAGGCCAAGCTCGGCGACGCCTGGTCGAAGCTCCACGAGAAACGCGACGACGAGATCAGGGCGCAGGCAGCCGAAGCACTCGCCGCAGCCGACGCCGTCGTTGCGCCGAACCGGCGACCGGAACCGGCGAGCGAAGCGGACGCGACAGCAGAAGCGACACACGAATCGAAGCTCTTCGGCGTCTCGATCCAACTTGGTGGGACACACTTCGTCGACGCGCCCCGACCCGCTTGGGTCGCGACGCTCGAGACGGCGGTGTTCGTATTGGTCATCGGCGGGGCGGCGGCGGGGACCCTGCTCGGGCTGGTCTCTCAGTTCCGCGGCGAACACCCCGCGTGGGGTATGGCCGCGCAGACCATCGGCACCGGGGTCATCGGGTTCGTTGTCCTGGCGATCTACGTGTCGATGCTCGTCGCGATCGTGGCGGCGGCGACGGCGGTGCTCGTTGTCGTGGTCGCGCTACAGGTCTTCGTTAACTCCTTTGACCTGCCCGGCGTCGACATCACCATCGATCTGCCCTCGATCTGAATCAGCTTGGTCGTCTGCGGTGGGTGGGCCCTTCGTCGAATACGTTTCGAGGTAGGCGATCAGGCCCGCGACCTCGTCGTTGTCGAGCACCTGCCCGAAGTTGGTCATGCGGGACGCGCCGCCGTAGCCGTGGACGAACTCCTCGTGCGGCCGGGCGATGGAGCGCCAGAGGTACGCGCGGTCGCGCACGCCGGTCTGCCCGGTGTTGAGCTTGAGTTGCCGGTCGTAGAGCCCGTCGAGCCGGGGCCCGGTCATGGGTGTGGCGTCGAACCGGTGGCAGGTCGCGCAGTTCATCTGGTCGAAGGTCGCGGCGCCGCGCTCGGCCAACTCGGACTGTGCCGTCGGGTCGGCGTCCGCCGTGGCGAGCACCGACGCGACCGTGGCCAAGTCCGACTTGGGCGGCCGTGGCTCGCCGACGCACCCGGGCAGCGCGTTGGCGGCCAGCACCACCGCCCCCAGGACCACCGTCGGCGCGACCAAACGGCCTCGGACCCAGAACTCGACCATCGGACAACTAAACCGGAGTTTCACGTCCGCAGGATAGGGCGGCCGTGGCACCGTTTCTCCCCGGCGACACGTCCAACCGGGCGGCCCGGCGTTGCCCGTCGCCCGACCCCCACGCTCACGCAGAAATCACATCGCTAACCCGTCCTTCGAACGCCGCTCACCGGGCCTGAACGCGCGTCGCCGGTGGAAAACCTGTCCCCGGGTTGGCGCTTCTTCCCACCCGGGAAGTTCCCCGCAAAAATCTGTTCGCGTTAACGTGCCGTATTTGCCCCACTTATCGCGATGACCCCGGATCACCCCAAGATTTCGTTCAAGCCCTGGCTGGACACCACCAGATATAGTGGTAGAGTCTTCCCCGCGACGGACGGCTCGTGTGAGCAAGTCATGAGCGCCACCCGAGGCCTCCGCCGTCCAACCCGGCCCTCGTTCCTCCTTGGCGGGACGTCTCCGAACGCACACCGGCCGGACAACCGACCCCAGACCCGACCCCACCGGCCCGTCCGGACCATTTGTCGCGTGACCGCCTGAGACCTGCCCGACCCGAGCCCTCCCATGCCCGTCCTCTGCGACACCCAGATCCGCGAGCTCATCGGCATCGAGCCCTTTGAGGACGCCGGCAAGCGCCCGGGCAAGATCTCCTACGGCGTGTCGTCCTACGGCTACGACGTCCGCGTCGGCACCCTCTTCAAGATCTTCACCAACGCCCCGACCGACGGCGGCGCCTCCATCGTCGACCCCAAACGCTTCGACGACCGCAACTTCGTCACCGTCGACACCCGCGACACCGGCAAAGACCACGTCATCATCCCCCCGAACTCCTTCGCGCTCTGTGAGACCGTCGAGGAGTTCGACATCCCCCGCGACGTGTTGGTCGTCTGCGTCGGCAAGTCGACTTACGCCCGCTGCGGGATCATCGTCAACGTCACCCCGCTCGAGCCCGAGTGGCGGGGCAAGGTGACGATCGAGATCAGCAACACCACGCCGCTGCCCGCGAAGATCTACGCCAACGAAGGCATCGCCCAGATGATCTTCCTCAAGGCCGAGCGCGTGTGTGCCGTGAGCTACGCCGACAAGGCCGGCAAGTACCAGGACCAGACGGGGTTGGTGCTGCCGAAGGTGGATTGATCTTTGGGCGGGGCTTCTAACGGCGGGGCCCCGTGACCGTTATTCCCTGAACGACTTAGGAGAAACCATGGCAGGTAAGTTTGAGGTGTACGAAGACAAGGCCGGCAAGTTCCGCTTCCGTCTCAAGGCCGGCAACGGCGAGACGATCGCGGCGTCGGAGGCGTACGAGTCCAAGGCGTCGTGCATGAACGGCATCGAGTCGGTCAAGAAGAACGCGCCCGACGCGGCCGTCGTCGAGGTCGAATGAGCTTGATCTTTCACGGAAGCCGTGGCGTGAGATCGCCCCGCTTCTTTCGAGGACACCCGCCGCGTCGCGTTCGCTCCGACACGCGACGACGGCACCGGGGCAGGGATGCCCCACCCCGACCCGCCGCGTGAGTGTTCCGGCAGAATCCCTTTCTGACCGTCGAGCGCTCACGAACGCGGTGGCCTCCGCCCAGGCCGCCGCGCTTTTGGGGGGTACCAAGGGCGGGCCGTGGCAACGCGGCCTGCCCCGTCCCCCGGTTTGACGCAGTGTGTTTTGGTGTGAGTGCTCGGGAAAGAGAGAAGTGACGCCGGAGGGCGTCACGTGAGATCTGGGTTTGGTCTGCCGTTTGATGGGGCCACTTTTGCGAGACGGATCACGCATGGCCGAGTTGACCGACAACCTCAAACAGCACCTCGCCGAGCTGGTCGCGCAGCAGCGCACCGGCCGATACGAGGAGCGGATGGGTTACAAGCCCAGCCGGGGCCTTCACGTGTTCCTGCAGCCTAAAGAGGGCGGCAAGGACGAGGCGGAAGCCACGGTGTGTGAAGGCATCACGCGGGCGCAGCTGCGCAAGCTCAAGGCGGCGGGTGCCTTGAGCATCACCGCGCCGCGGGCGGCGTGGTCGCTGAAGCTGCGGCCCGCGGCGTACGACCTGGTGGGCTGAACACGAAGCCCTGAACGAGAAGCGCCCGGTGACGCCGGGCCCGGTGTGCCCGTGTCCGGTGTGAGCGATGTGAACGAAACGTCTCGAAAGAAGTGGACGACGCGATGTTCCAGGTGCGACACAACTTCAAACGGCTGGCCACGGCGTTGGGCGTCGGCGTTTTGCTCGCGGTCGCGGCGGCGCTGCCGGGCTGCGTGAGCCAACGCGCGGGGCTGGAGATCCCGAGTCGGGCGCAGGTCGTCGGCGGAGGGCGCGTGATCGAGTACCAGGCCGACGTGGACGGCATCCTGTTCCTGGTCGACCAGCGCGACCTGATCGCGTCGCAGACCATCGGGGCCGGCGAACTCTACAAGGTTAACGGCTCGGTCGAGGTCGGCGACGGCACGACGATCGAGCTGCTCGAGGCCCGGCTGTACTTCCTGCCCGACGGCGCTTGGACGACCGCACCGGACGACGACGAGGCCGAGCGTGAACTCCGGGACGAACGCGAGGCTCAGCGCATCCGCGAACTGGAGGCGCTGCTGGGCACGACCGAGCTGGCCGAGCCGAAGCCGGAAGCCGGGGCGGCGCTGGAAGCGCCGTCGAAGTGATGTGGCTTTGCATTTTGGGGACGGGTGGAACGGACGAACGGAGAGCGAGACGCACGGCTTGACGAACGCACGGAAGCACGCCTGCTTGACTCACGGACTGAAACCAACGGACTGAACCACAGGAACCCCGCTCCATGAAGATTGCCCGACGATTCACCAAGGCCGGCCAAGACGTGTTCGAGACCGTCGAGTGGGCCAAGCGCACGACGCGGATCACGAACATGGACGGCAGCGTCGTGTTCGAGATGACGGACGCCGAGGTCCCCGCGAGCTGGTCGCAGCTTGCGACCGACATCATGGTGAGCAAGTACTTCCGCAAGGCCGGCGTCCCGAGCGACGGCGGGCCCAACGGCCTCCCCACGCCCGGGTACGAGAAGGGCGGCAAGGCCTCGACCGGGCCGGAGAAGTCGGCGCGGCAGGTCATCCACCGCCTCGCGGGCTGCTGGCGGCACTGGGGCGAGACACGCGGCTACTTCGACTCGAAGGAAGACGCTCAGGCGTTCTACGACGAGCTCTGCCACATGATGCTGCACCAGCAGTGCGCGCCAAACTCACCGCAGTGGTTTAACACCGGGCTCAACTGGGCGTACGACATCAACGGCCCGGCGCAGGGGCACTGGTACGTCGACCCGAAAACCGGCGAGGCGAAGCTGTCCGAGGACGCGTACTCGCACCCGCAGCCGCACGCGTGCTTCATCCAGAGCGTCGAGGACGACCTCGTCGGCGAGGCCGGCATCATGGACCTCTGGACACGCGAGGCCCGGCTGTTCAAGTACGGCAGCGGCACCGGCACGAACTTCTCCAACCTCCGCGGCGAGAACGAGCCGCTGTCCGGCGGCGGCAAGAGCTCCGGGTTGATGTCGTTCCTCAAGATCGGTGACCGTGCCGCCGGCGCGATCAAGTCGGGCGGCACCACGCGCCGCGCCGCCAAGATGGTCTGCCTCGACCTCGACCACCCGGACATCGAGTCGTTCGTGAACTGGAAAGTCCGCGAAGAGATCAAGGTCGCGGCGCTCGTCGAGGGCATGAAGCACCTCGCCAACGAGAAGGCGTCGCCCAACGACCCCGAGACGCTCGGCGCAACGGCGCAACGCCTCGGGCTGAACCTCGACTACGACTTCAACGGCGAGTCGTACCAGACGGTCTCCGGGCAGAACAGCAACAACTCGGTCCGCATCCCCAACGCGTTCTTCAAGGCCGTGGAAGACGACGCCGACTGGGACCTCGTCCGCCGCACCGACGGCCGGCTCGCCAGGAGCATTAACGCCCGCAACCTCTGGGACCAGATCGGCTACGCCGCGTGGCGGTGCGCCGACCCGGGCGTGCAGTACGACACAACGATCAACGGCTGGCACACCTGCCCCGAGGCCGGCCGCATCAACGCGTCCAACCCGTGCAGCGAGTACATGTTCCTGGACAACACGGCGTGCAACCTCGCGTCGCTGAACCTGCTCACGTTCTACGACGCCGAGACGCGCACGTTCGATCTCGAGAAGTTCGAGCACGGCGTGTCGTTGTGGACGATCGTGCTCGAGATCAGCGTGCTGATGGCCCAGTTCCCGTCGCGTGAGATCGCCGAGCTGAGCTACCGGTTCCGGACACTGGGACTGGGCTACGCGAACCTGGGCGCGATGCTGATGCAGGGCGGCATCCCGTACGACTCGGACCGCGGCCGCGCGATCGCCGGGTGCATCACATCGATCCTGACCGGGCGCAGCTACGCGGCCTCGGCGCTGATGGCCAAGGAGCTCGGCGCGTTCCCGGGTTACGCGAGCAACGACGGCAACATGCTCCGCGTGATGCGCAACCACCGTCGGGCGGCGTACGGCGTGTCTCGTGACTCGCGCGTCGCCCGAAAGCACGCGCACGGGGCCTACGAGGCCGCCGGCATCGCGCCGGTGCCGGTCGACGAGAACGACTTGACCAGTGACGACGAAGCGTGCGGCAAGCTCGCCAACTCGGCCGACCTGCTCAAGCGTGCCCGCCTCGCATGGGACGACGCGCTGACTTGGGGCGAGGAGCACGGCTACCGCAACGCCCAGGCCACCGTCATCGCGCCCACGGGCACGATCGGTCTGCTCATGGACTGCGACACGACCGGCGTCGAACCCGACTTTGCGCTGGTGAAGTTCAAGAAGCTCGCCGGCGGCGGGTACTTCAAGATCGCCAACCAGTCGCTCAAGCCAGCGCTGCGTTCGCTGGGCTACGCCGAGTCGCAGGTCGTCGACATCCTGACCTACGTCATGGGCACGCTGCACCTCGACGTGCCGATGCCGGACGACAAGACCACGAGCTTCGCCGAGTGGCTGACCGACAAGGGCTTCACCAAAGGCGACCTGCAGAAGGTCGCGGATGCGCTGCCGACCGTGTTCGAGATGGGCATGGCGTTCAGCCCGTGGACGCTCGGGCCCGAGTGCATGGAACGCCTCGGGTTTGGCGAGCAATCGACCGCGCCGGGGTTCAACCTGCTGCGCGAGCTCGGGCTCAACGCGAAGGAGGTCAAGGCGCTCAACGCCGTCGTGTGCGGCACGCAGACCGTCGAGGGTGCGCCGCACCTGGCCGACGAGCACCTGCCGGTGTTCGATTGTGCGAACACGTGTGGCCCGACCGGGAAGCGCTTCATCGCGCCGTCGGGTCACATCCGCATGATGGCCGCGGCTCAGCCGTTCATCTCCGGCGCGATCAGCAAGACGATCAACCTGCCCAACGACGCGAGCGTCGAGGACATCCAGGCGTCGTACCGGCTGTCGTGGGAGCTGGGCCTCAAGGCCAATGCCCTGTACCGCGACGGGTGCAAGCTGTCGCAGCCGTTGAACACGAAGATCGACGACGAAGAAGAGACCGACCTCGACGGCGAAGTCGATGTCGACGCCGTCGAGGAAGCGTTGGAAGAAGTCGCCGACGAGGTGATGGAGACCGCCGCCACCGCCGCCGCGGTCGAGGCGCTCGCCTCTCCGGATGGCACGCGCGTCGTCGAGAAGGTGGTCGAGAAGATCGTTGAGCGCCCGATGCGTCGCCGACTGCCCGAGACCCGAGCCAGCAAGACGCACAAGTTCAACGTCGCCGGTCACGAGGGCTACCTCACGGTCGGCCTGTACGAGGACGGCCAACCCGGCGAGCTGTTCATCACCATGGCCAAGGAGGGCTCGACGATCGGAGGGCTGATGGATTCGCTGGGCACGGCGATCAGCGTCGCGCTGCAGTACGGCGTGCCGGTCGATTCGCTGGTCCGCAAGTTCACGCACCAGCGTTTCGAGCCGGCGGGCATGACGCACAACCGCGACATCCCGTTCGCCAAGAGCCTCGTCGACTACATCTTCCGCTGGATGGGCATGGAGTTCGTGCCCGGCTACCGCGAGGCCAACGCCCCGGTCCGCCCGGCGAGCGAGACCCCGAAGCCCGAACCCAAGCCGGAGCCCAAGGTCGTGATCACCGACGCGGCGCGCATGCCCGGCGACCGGGTGACGGAAACCGCAACGCAAGCCTCGTCGACCGAAGCGGTTCGGCCGTTCGGCTTCGCGGCCGGCGCGACGCAGCGGTCGACAGCACCGCAGACTGAAACCGGTGCCGTCGCTGCCGTTGCCGTCGAGTCGGCGCCGGACACCGACCACAAGCGGTCCTCTTCGGCGCTCAGCGACGCAATGAGTCAGATGCAGCAGGACGCCCCGGCCTGCGACGTCTGCGGGTCCATCACCGTCCGCAACGGCACGTGCTACAAGTGCCTGAACTGCGGCGCGTCGATGGGCTGTTCGTAAACCTGTTTTCGTTGTGACGCGGAGGGCTGAGGAGGCTTCGCCCGCGCCACGGCAGGGAGACGTGAGGGAACGACCGCCTCACTTTCGGGTGGTCGACACCGGACGGACCCACGGCAGACAGGACGTCCGCCACCGCGCCACGGTCGGCCGAACCTCGCCTCTTCCTACCTCACTCCCCCGGGCGGCGCCCACCTCCGCCCGGGGGTTTTCTTTTGGGCAAGCGTGCCAGGCGAGAACACGAGGTTCTGTGGATCACATATGCCCACCGCGGCAGCCGCTACGGGCGGTGTTTGGGGCCTTTGCGGGCGATCCCTCACGGGAAGTGCTTGGGGCAGGCCGCGGACGGTGTTACCGTTGTGGGGCGTCGTGGCGTGTATTCAGTTTGGCGAAGGGAGATTCTCCATGACCGGTTCAGTATTCGTGCGGCGCGGCGGTTCCGTTGGGGTGGCGGTGATCTTGATGGGCACCGCCGCGGTCGACGCCCGGCCGTCGTCCGTGGTCGATGCCCGCGGGTTCGAGGCACCGCTCAACACGACCACCGCCTTCGGCACGGGTCGGCTCCAGGGGCAGTCGGCGTTGGTCGGCACCGGCGGCGGCACGCAGTCGTGGGTCGCGTCGCCGTTCTCCCCGACCGGCAGTGCCCGGGTGCAGGGCGGGGTGGTGAAGACCGGCAGCCAGGCGGTGAGTATCGACCGCGCCGCCAACGAAGACGCGCGTTGGGCCGTGCCCGTCTCGGGCATCCCCGGGCCGGGCAACCGGTTCGTCGTGATCGACTGGGACCAGCGCACGGAGCAGACGGTCTCGAGCGCGTTCGGCCCGTACTTCGCCGTCGAGGCCTACGACGACAGCGGGGCCGCGCTGGGCCAGATCGGCTCGCTCGGCGTCGACGCGTCCACCGGCGACGTGTTGTTCCAGCAAGAAGGCACGGGGTTCCTGGTCGAGACGAACCAAGACGTCGCGTTCGGCCAATGGCACGGCTTCCGCCTCGTGATCGACTTCCAGGCCGAGCGGTACTACGGGTTCTTCGAGAACCAGCCCGTGTCCAACACGGGGTTCATCGACGCCGGCCTGACCCGGTTCACCGACGCGGACCTCGCTGCCATTGCCGCGGGGGGCGACCCGGCCTCGCAGTCGCTGACGGGCACCGCGTACGTCGACAACTTCATCGTGCTGCAGACCGACAACGCCGGCGTGCTCGCGAACGCCCCCGGCGACTACAACGCCAGCGGGCAGGTCGAGCAGGGCGACTTGGACTTAGTGCTGCAGAACTGGGGGGTCGATGTCACTGCGTTCGGGGTCGGCGGCGGTGGCGCCGGTGGCATCCCCGCCGGCTGGCTCAACGACCTGCCCGAAGGGGTGATCGACCAAGCCGAGTTGGATCGCGTGCTGCAGAACTGGGGATCGCTGGCCGCGCCGAACTTCCACGGTCTCGCGGTGCCGGAGCCGGGGACGACGGCGACCGCCATGGCGTGTGGCGCGTTGGCGCTCCGTCGCCGGCGTTGCTGAATCAGCGGCGGCGACGCAGCCAGGCCACGCCCGGCAGCAGCAGTGACAGCGCCGCCGGCTCGGGGAGGAACGCGAGGCGGACGTCGGTCGCGCCGCGGGTGCGGTTGAGATCGGCGATGACCTGGGCGGCAAAGGCGTTGTCGCCGGCGTAGGTGCCGTGCTCGTCGCTGCCTGGGTTGAACAGCAGGAAGTCGCGGACGCCAAGGTCGTACGCGCCTTCGACGGTCTGCTCGAACGTGTCCCAGCCGATGAGACGCGGGGCCTTGACCCAGGGCTTGACGTCGGTCGGGTCGTCGAAGGCGGCGACAACGCTGGCGAGCAGCTCGAGGTTGGTTTCGGCGTCTTTCTCGTAGAGCACCGGGTGGGCCGTGTCCCCGGTCATGTGGTCGAGGTATCTCCAGCCGTTGGGGTCGTACACGTCTTCGGAGAGCAGCATGTCGCCGTAGTTCCCGAACGACGCCGCGGGGAACACGTCGGCCAATGGCTCGGCGAAGGCGTCGGTCAGCGCCTCGGTGAGCACGTCGGTGGCGTAACGGTCCCATGCCAGAACGGGTTCCCGGTCGCGCCAGTGGATGTCGCTGGCGTCGTAAGCCTTGAGTTCGTCCGGCAGGGCGGCGTAAGCGGTCGGGTCGTTCCAGACAGACTCGAAGTGTGACCGCCGACTGAGGTCGAAGCCCGTCGCGTTCAGGTGCCAGTAGCTCAGGCCGTGCTCGTAGTCCATGGCGACCTGCGACGGCGCGAGGCCCGCGTCGCCGAGCGCGTCCAGCGTAGAGTCCCACCACGACTTCATCCCGGAGAAGTCCAACCCGTTCTTCACGATGTCCGGCAGTGACGCATCGAACGGCACCGCGGCGTACATCTCCCACGGCGCCAGCACGATCACACGGTCCTCCGGGGCGACGCCGGCCCACTTGGTCTGCGCCGCTTTCACCACGGCATCGGCGTCGCGGTGCCCGACCAGCATCAACGTCTCGGTCAGCCCGGCCTGCCCGGTGTCGTGCCAGGTGAACATCCGGGCCTGATCTTGCGCCGACGCGGACAGACCGGCGAACCACGCCGACGCGGTGGCACACGCCACGGCCAAATGGGGGGACACTCGCATGAACACCTGACCTCTCTCCCGACCCGGTCAAACAACCCGTGATCGATCCCGCGTGGCAGCGACGCGGTCTCCGTACAGAAACCGCCGAGCCCCGGAACGCGGGGCCTGCAACCTCCGCATCTTCGCGGCTGGGCGGGGCGTGTCAAGGGGGAGAACCCCAGCGGCACGGCGAGGGTTAGCGTTGCGTCAGGGCGGTTTGGCGTCGGTGGCCAAGCCCCGCAACGCTCAATAGGAGCGGGACAAGGCCGGCCGGTTCGGGAACACCGGTCACCATGAAGGTCGGTACCGTCGTTCCGCCCCAGTTCTGGAGGACGCCGTCGAGCTCGTTCTGGTCGACGCCGCCATCGAAAGGCCCCCCTCCAGGTAGCCGCGTCGGGTCGCCCGGGAAGTTGTCCGTGCCCCAGTTCTGCAACACGATGTCGAGGTCGCCCTGCTCGATCTGGCCGGAGCCGTCGTAGTCGCCCTCGCCGGTGACGCCGGCACTGTGCGGGTTGAAGTTGTCCAGCGCGTAGTCGAATCGGCCAGGGGCCGGGCCCTCGCCCTGGATACGGATCGAGAAGATCTCTTCTTCTGCCAAGTCAAACGACCACGGCGTCGCGACGCCGTCGCCGGTGCCGGGGTCGCCGTCGGCGATGGTGATCGTGGCGAGCACGTTTTCCGACAGGTCGCGGGCCTGGATCGTGTATGTCTCTTGTTGGTCGACGTCGAGGAGGACACCGCTCGCCGCCATCGTGGGTCGGCCGTACCCGATGATCAACGCCGGCGGATCGGCGCTGGCAATGGTGAGCCCGTCGTCGGTCAGGAAGAACTCGCCGGTGCCCTGCCCGGGTGCCGGGTTGTCGGCGGCCGAGCCGTTCGGTGGGCCGAAGAACGCCCGCGGAAACCCGCCGGCCTGCGCCAGCACCGGGCTCTCGCCGTTCTCTAGCCGGAAGATCACGCTGCTGTCCAGCACGTACTGATTCGAGACCGCCAGACCTTCACTCGGCGTGCTACCGGGCACGGTCTCGAAGTCGATCATCATGCCCATGGAGTAGCCTGACACGGCCACCGCCGCGCACGCTACCGCCCAAACAGCACGTCCCCGCCACCCCGTACCAAAGCAACGGAACAGCACGGCACTTCCTCCTCCCCCGGAACCCCCCGGCTTCGTTCGGCCCGGCGAGCGACTCTCGCCCAGGCTGGTGAATCACAACCGTCGCCGCCCCAACCATTGTTCCACATCCCCCGCGGCCGTCAAGGGCGACTTTCAAGTCCGATTTATTCTCCTCGTCCGGGCTCCGCGGCCGCTTGGCGGGGTGGCTGGTGGGCTAGCAACGCGTAGATCGCCCCGATCATCTGGTCTTCGCTCATCGAAGTGCAGTTCAGCGTCAGGCCGAACGTCTCGGGCCCGAAGACCTGCCCCGGGAAGTACCGCTTCACGAACAACTGCCGGGCGTGGTCGATCTCGCGGACCCGCGCGGCGGCCTTGGCGGGGGTCAGGTTCTGTTCCTTGGCGAGGCGTTCGACGCGCTGTTCGTGCGGCGCGACCAGCCAGACGTGCACGCCCCGCGGCAGGTCGCGCGTCATCAAGACCCCGCCGCGCCCGACCAGGATCGACCGTCCCGCCAAGGCCAGCGTCCGGATCGTCGCCGCCGTGCAACGGAATACCCGCAGGTCGCCCGGGCGGTCGAAGTCCAGCGCGCTGAGCACCTGCGACAGCCAGCCCTGGTCCCGCTGCGAGAGCGAATCGATCAGGTGCGTCGAGAGGTGGTGGTCGTTCGCCACCGCCTCGACGAGATCCCGGTCGTAGGCGTGCCAACGGAAGTCGCCGGACTCCGGCAGTTCCGCGTTCAACCGCTCGGCCAGCCGAACCGCCAGCCGCACACCCCCCGCGCCCGCTTGGCGCGCGATCGTCACGAACGGCTGCGCCGGCGCCTCGACGCGGTGCCGGGCGTGCTCTGCGCCCAGCCGATACCCCGACGCCTTCACGTGCGAGATCACACTCGGCAACACGGTGACCATGGCCACACCTCCGGTTGTTCTGCGGGTCGGCCCCGATGCACACACACACCCAGAACGACCCGACACGGTTGACCGGGACACGGCGGCTCAGAGTTCCACGTTCGGGCCGCAGGCCCGGGGAGACCGAACGGACATCCACTCACCTCAAATGATCCACACCATTATTTTAAGGCCTAAGGCCCGGCCGCCGAAGCGCGAAGCCACCGGGTTACACCAGAAAAAAAGCCGCGGGGTCGCCGCGGCGTTGGGAAGGGTTGCGTTTTGCAAGCGTTTTGCGACGGGTCAGTTCCGGTTCTGCAGCTTTGCCAGCAGCCGGAGGATCTCCAGGTACAGCCAGACCAGCGTGACCAGCAGCCCGAAGGCGCCGTACCACTCCATGTACTTCGGCGCGCCCTGCTTGCTGCCGCGTTCGATCAGGTCGAAGTCCAGCAACAAGTTGAACGCGGCGATCGCGACGATCACCAGCGACAGCCCGATGCCCAGCGGCCCCGAGCTGTGCAGCAACGGTACCTGGATACCGAAGAAGCCCAGCGCGATCGCCACGAGGTAGAACAGGAACACGCCGCCGGTCGCGATCACGATCCCGGCCCGGAGCTTCTCGGTGACGCGGATGATGCGTGTGGCGTACGCGATCAGCATCGCCGCCGCGACGCCGAACGTCAGGCCGATCGCCTGCGCGACGATGCCGTTGAGCGCCATCCCGCCGGCCGTGCCCGCGCCGAACTGCGCCTCGTACAACGCCGACACCGCGCCCAGGAACAGCCCCTTGACCACCGCGTAGACCGGCGAGAGATACGGGGCCGTCGTCGGCTTGAACACGATCACCAACGCCAACGCCAGCCCGCCGAAGATGCCGCCCAGCATCCACGGCATCGGCGTCTTCCACGCCGGCAGCGTCGCGATCTGGTCGGCCGGCGTGTTCACGAACTCCATCATCAGCCCCCAGGTGAACGTCCCCGAGGCGACCACGGCCAATAGCAGCAGCGCCGTCTTCCACACCGTGCCGGACATCGTCATCGTGTCCGGCCGCGGTGCGGTCAAGGCGCCGGCGCGGTCGTAGTCCATGC
Organism: Phycisphaera sp.; assembly: GCA_028285385.1. Lineage (GTDB taxonomy): Bacteria > Planctomycetota > Phycisphaerae > Phycisphaerales > Phycisphaeraceae > CAZIXN01. The sequence continues at coordinate 19,653 of JANQPR010000078.1, read as the reverse complement.
CGAACTGGTTGAACGTTTGCTCGTTAAGGGCGGGGTTGCCGGAGTTGAACATCGGGGGTTCCTCGGAAACGGGGTCGATTCTGGTCCGTAGGGCTCGGGGCGGATTCTACGCAAACCGCGTGTCGTAGGATCGGTCGGCCGGGCCCCGCCGCGTGAGCCGTCCGGGGCGATCTACACTGCCACCGTGTCCGACGCCGCCTCCTCGACCGCAACCCCGGCAGGCCCTGTCACCGCCGACGCCCCCTGCCACGTCGCCGAAGTCGTCGGCGTCGAGCGCCTCTACCAGAAGCACCGCAAGGCCCCGGTGGTCCGCGCCCTCGACGGCGTGTCGCTGACCATCCCCGACAACCAGTACGTGGCGATCATGGGGCCGTCCGGCTCGGGCAAGTCCACACTCATGAACATCCTCGGCTGCCTCGACCGGCCGACCACCGGCAGCTACCGGCTGGACGGGGTCGACGTCGCGCGGATGAACGACGAAGACCTCTCTCGCGTGCGCGGCCGGAAGCTCGGGTTCGTGTTCCAGGCGTTCAACCTCATCCCGCAACTCACGGTGCAGCAGAACGTCGAAGTCCCGTTGTTCTACCAAGCCGTCGCCCCGGGGCAGCGCGCGATCGCGGCTCGCGAGGCGCTCGAGCGCGTGCAACTCGCCGACCGCCTCACGCACCGCCCGGCCGAGCTCTCCGGCGGGCAGATGCAACGCGTCGCCATCGCCCGCGCGCTGGTGACCAAGCCCGCGCTGCTGCTCGCCGACGAACCAACGGGTAACCTCGACTCCAAGACCGGCGCCGCGATCCTGGCCCTGTTCGACGAGCTCCACGCCGAGGGGTTGACCATCATCATGGTCACCCACGACGACAGCGTCGCCGAACGCTGCCAACGCGTCGTCCGCCTGAAGGACGGCAAGATCGACCGCGACGAGACCGGCGGCGCGGCGAGTTGATGCCGTCACCCACTCGGGGTTCACCGATGACCCGTGCCGTCGACAGGTTCTCGGATCGCGTGGACAACTACGTCCGCTGCCGCCCGAGCTACCCCGAAGCCGTGCTCGACTGGCTTGGCGAGAGGTTGTCGCCGCGCCCGGATGTGGTGGACGTTGGTGCGGGGACGGGCGTGTTTGCCGATCAGATGCTTCGGCGCGGGTGGGCGGTCCACGCCGTTGAACCCAACGACGCGATGCGGCGTGCTTGCCTCGAGCGACTCGGTGGGGTCGCCGGTTTTGGCGGCAGTTACGGGACCGCCGAAGACACCGGCCTGCCCAATGAGTCCGCCGATCTTGTGACCGCCGCCCAGGCCTTCCACTGGTTTGACCCGGACGCGGCGCTACCGGAGTTCAAGCGCTTGCTGCGGCCCGATGGGCTGGTGGCCGTGGTGTGGAACAGCCGGGAGACCGACACCTCGCCGTTTCTCATCGCGTACGAGGCGTTCCTCCGAGGCTTGCGTACCGATTACCGCAAAGTCGACCAGCACCGCCTCACCGACGAGGCGATGGCGGCGTATCTGCCTCAGCAGTTCGAGGCGTGCCATTGGCCCAATGCTCAGGTGTTCGACCTGGAAAGTTTGAAGGGCCGGTTTTTGTCGTCCTCGTATGCCCCCGCACCCGGGCAGCCGGGGCACGCCGAGGCGATACGACGCCTTGAAACAATCTTTGCTGAACACGAACGCGACGGTGTCGTCGAGTTCCGCTACCTCACCCGGCTCTACGTCGGCCGACCGGCTTAGTCTTGCAACCGCCCAGGCTTCGCGCCCTTGACGCAACCGCCGTGGCCAACCGCGCGGACGTGTGGGCGGTTCACGTCCTTCATGCCCATCCACGCGTACGGGTCGTCGCCCGCGATCATCACGATGTCGCGTACGTCGGCTTTGGCGACGGACGGGGTGTCGTCAATGAACGTGTCGTGCTTCTCCAAGCTGCCGAACACCCACGGCAGCAGCGACGACGCGCTCATGTAGTGGTTCACCAACACCCGCCGGTACGTGCCCTCCGCCGCGCGGTTCGGCAGCGAACGGTGCAGCAGGTAGCCGTTGAAGAACAGGATGCTGCCGGCCTTGACCTCGACGGGGACCGCGTCGTCGTCGGTGTACGGGAAGCCGTGGCTCTCCTGGGCGCAGTCGAAATCGCGGTGGTCCTGGAAGCGTTGCGGCCAGAGGACGCCGGGCCGGTGGGACCCCGGGATCACCCACAGGCAGCCGTTTTCTACGGTGGCGTCGTCGAGCGCGATCCACGCGCCGGTAAGCGAGCGGTCGCGGGTCGGGATGTAGTCCTCGTCCTGGTGCCAGGCCTGGCCAGGCTTACCCGCGGCCTTGATGAACAGCATCGACTGCATGCACTTGACGTCGGGGCCGATGACGCGGGTGAGTGCCTCGACGATCGCGGGGTGGGCGAGCGCGTCGCGCATGGTCGGCGAGCACTTATGCGGGAAGTGGATGCAGTGGTACTGCCGGAGCACATCGGCGTCGGGCTGTCCGTCGTGGGGCCCGGCGTAGCCGTCGTACGTGCCGTGGTCCCCGCGGCAGATCGCGGTGGTGTCGGCGGTGAGCGCGGCGACCTCGTCGGGGCTCAGTGCGTCCTCGGCGATCAGGAACCCCTGTTCGCGGAAGTGGTCGACCGCGTCGGGCGTCATGAAACCGGGGGTGCGGGCGTCGAGGCGGCCGGCGGTGGTGAGATCAGCGACCTGCATGAAAATCACTCCGAGTATGGCCCAGAAAAACGGTCTGGTGTCGTTGACCTTGGAATCGTACGATGTATAGGCGGTAACGCCATGCCCACGGTTTGCAACAATGTGTCTGAAATTGATGTCGCGACACCGCGACACGTCCAGCTGGGACGGGTCGAGTACCCGCCGGGCGGGACCTTGGGGCCTAGGACCCAGCGCGACGTGCAACTCGTGATGATCGACCACGGGTCGCTGCGGCTGCGGCGTGACGGCCGGTGGGTGGACGTCGCCCCGGGGCAGGTCGCGTTGCAGTGGCCGGGGATCGAGGAGTTCTACGCCTTCGACGCGCACGCGACGACGACGCACCGCTGGGTCGTGCTGCGGTACGACGACCGCACCGCGACGAAGGACTGGCTCGCCCGGCAACGCCGCGGGTCGCCGGTCGTCCGCGGCGAAACGCCGGCGATGCGACAGCTCTTCGACACGGCCATGGCCATGTCACGCCACGACGAGCCGGCGGCGGACGCCGCGACCGCGCACCTCGCCTCGGCGTTCCTCGCGGCGTTCCTCACGCCCGACACCCCCCTCGCGGAACACCACGCCGCGCCGCCGCTGCCCGCGCCGCTGAACGCGATGCTCACGCTCGTCGACGAGCGGCTGCACGAGCCGCTGACGCTCAACGACTTGGCCCGCGCCGCGTCGGTCACGCCGGCGCACCTGATCCGCATCTGCCGCGCGGCGCTCGGCGACACGCCGGTCGCGCTGCTGTGGCAACGCCGGTTGCGGCGCGGGCGAGACCTGATCGAGCGCACGGGCTTGAGCGTCGCCGAGGTCGCGTACGCCGTGGGCTTCTCGAGCCCGTACCACTTCTCCCGGCGGTTCCGCGAGGCGTACGGCAGCAGCCCCCGCGCCCACCGCCGCGCCGCGTGGAACAAAGACGCCGCTTGACGCACGGGGTAACGAAAAACCCCGCGGCACGGGGCGCCGCGGGGTTCGGAGGATGAAGAAACAGGGGAGGGGTGTTTTGCGGCGCGTGCCGTTGGCTTGGTTCGCCGGCTCAGCCCTCGGCCATCGCCGGTTCGACCACGGCCTCGGCGAAGCCGCGGTACGCGGCCCAGAAGTCGCGGGCCATCTTGTCCGGGAACACGTGGAACGTGTTGTTCTTGATCGCCTCGACGGTCGCGTCGGCGACAACGCTCGGCGGGTCGGTCATCTCGCCCTCGAACCCGGCCTGGCTGGCCATGTCCGTCTCGATCGGACCGGGGTGGACGCTGACGACGAGGATGCCGGCCTCCGTGACCGTGTCGCGCAACGCCTGTGTGTAGGAGTACGCCGCGGCTTTCGACATCGCGTAGGTCGCGAAGTCGGCGAAGTTCCGCAGCGACGCGACCGAGTTGAGCTGCACGAACGCGCCGCCGTCCCCGGAAGCCGCGTTGGCCTTCAACACCGGCACGAACGCGTGGGCCATCCGCATCAGCCCCTTGACATTCACGTCGATCTCGAAATCCAGGTTATCGAACCCATCGGCGCTGAACGGCCCGGCCTGCCGGAGCACACCGCCGTTGTTGACGACGATGTCCACATCCGACGCCTCCTGCGCCGCGGCCTTGATGGTGTCGGGCTTGGAAAGGTCGAGCTCGAGCGCGACGACCTTGTTGCCGTATTGCTCGACCAGGGCCTTGGCCGACGCCGGATTGCGGACCGCGGCGTACAGCTTGCCGACCCCGGCGTCGAGCAGGCCCTGGGCGATGCTCAAGCCGATGCCGCGGTTGGCGCCGGTGACCAGAGCGACTTTGCCTTGAATGTCCATCGTGGAGCTCCTTCGAGTAGCGGTTCCGCCCGTGCGACGCGGTAAACAATAGCGCCGTCGGCCGTCTTATTCCCCGACTTTGCTGCCCAGCAACTTACCCCGTTCGCCGCGTTAGCGCAGCTGATAACCCGCGTCGGGGACAAGCCCGAAGCCGCGGATCAACAGCCGGTCTCGGGTCAGTGTGGCCATCGCGTAGCCGTTCTGCCCGGGGCCGGCGAAGCACGCCGCCCGCAGGGTGAGGTGGTGCAGGCCCGCGTCGTCCACGGAAGCGCCGGGGTGGTCGTGTCCCGCGAAACAGGCTTTCACGCAGTTGAACCCTCGGAGCAGCGAGGCGGTCTCGGCGGCGTCGTACAGCCGGTGCCGCTCTCGCGCCGCGTCGGGGTGGCACGGCCAGTGGTTGATCACCACCACCGGCACGCCTTCGCGCTCCGCGGATGAGAGTTCTTCGGCCAGCCACCGCCTCTGGTCCGTACCGAGCGCCCCGTTCCAGGTCGCGTTCTGTTCGGGCGCCGCCTCCTGGTACGCCCGGGCCTCGACGCAGCGCGGGTCGTCCGGGTTGTCGTGTCGGGTGCTGACCTCGTTGCCATCCAAGATCAAGAAGCGCCAGCCTTGCAGGTCGTGTCGGGCGCGGTACGACGTAACCCCGGTGTGCCGCTCGAAGGCCTTGCGCCCGAAGTCGAGGTCGTGGTTGCCCACGGCGTGCAGGATCGGAGCGCGGCACCACCGCAGCGCCTCGACCACCGGCCCGAACGTTTCCGCCGCCGTCTGCGCATCGCGGGTGTCGCGGTCGGGCGACTGCACCAGGTCGCCGAGGTTGACCACCGCGTCGACCCCGAGCGCGTTGAAGGTGTCGATCGCTTCCCGCAGCCGCGTCAGCCCTTCGGCCGGGTGGATCACGCCGTAGCGTTTCGTGTCGGGCGGCGCCTGCGCGTACTGCGGGTCGGCGATCAGGCCCAGGCGCAGCGTTGCGCTCACGCCGCCTTAACCGCCGCGGTGATCTTGCTCGCGGCGTCGGTGAGGTCGTTGCCGACGGTCATGGTGGGGATGTCGGCCTTGGCGGCGTCGAGGATCTCGCGGGCCGGCTCGACGTTGGTGCCCTCGAGGCGGACGACCAGCGGGACCTTGAAGCCGACGTCTTTGGCCGCGGCAACGATCGCGTTGGCGATAGTGTCGCACTTGGCGATGCCGCCGAAGATGTTGACGAGGATGCCCTGCACCGCGTCGTCCGAGAGGATGATGCGGAACGCCTCGGTGACCGCTTCTTGCGAGGCGCTGCCGCCGACGTCGAGGAAGTTCGCGGGCTCGCCGCCGTGGAGCTTGATGATGTCCATGGTCGCCATCGCCAAGCCCGCGCCGTTGACCAGGCAGCCGATGTTGCCGTCGAGTTGGATGTAGGAAAGGTGGTGCTCCTGTGCCCGTTGCTCCGATTCCGGGGTTTCGGTCGGGTCCTCGAGCGCGGCGATGCCCTTCTGGCGGAACATCGCGTTGTCGTCGAAGTCGATCTTGGCGTCGATGGCGAGGATGTCGCCGGCCGGAGTCTTGATGAGCGGGTTGATCTCGGCGAGCGACGCGTCGGTGCTCAGGAAGAGCTTGACCAACGCGGCGAGCGTCTTGCCGAACTGGCGGGCCTGGTCCTTGTTGAAGCCCAGCGCGAACGCGAGCTTGGTCGCCTGGTAGGGGCGCAACCCGCCGACGGGGTCGATCGGTTCCTTGAGGATCGCGTCGGGGTTTTCTTCGGCGACTTCTTCGATGGCCATGCCGCCCTCGGCCGAGGCGATGATCACGGGCTTACCGAGCTTGCGGTCGACGACGATGCCCAGGTAGTACTCGTGCTCGATGTCGACGCCGGCCGCGATCAGGAGCTTGTTCACGGGCACCCCTTCCGGGGGGGTCTGCGGCGTGACCAGCGGCTTGGACAGGATCGTCTCGGCGGCCTGCTTCGCCTCGTCGGCGGACTTGACCAGCTTGACCCCGCCGCCCTTGCCCCGCCCGCCGGCGTGGACCTGCGCCTTGACCACCGCGAGGGTCGCCCCGTCCTTGGCGAGGGTGTCGAAGGCCTTGGCCGCCTCGTCGGGGGTGTCGACGACGACCCCGCCGGGCACGGGGACGCCGGCGTTCTGGAGCAGTTCACGGGCCTGGTATTCGTGGATTTTCATGGTGGACGGACTATAACGGAAGACTTGGACGATTCGATCTGCATTGGTCTCGAATCCGGTGGTGTCGACACGAAGCAAGCGGAGGCGATGCTCCGACGGTTGCCCGAGTGGTTCGGCCAAGACGAACCGCTGCGGCGTTACGCCGCTCAGACGGCGGTTGACCCGACCTTTACGGCTTCTCAGAGCCAAGCACTCGTCGGATTCCTGACGGTGCATCGGGAGTTCGAGCGCGCCGCCGAGGTGGATTGCATCGCGGTTGATCCGAGGCGGCACGGCAATGGCGTCGGTACGGCTCTGATGCAAGCTGCCGAGGCCTGGCTCCGAGGATGTGGTGTGAGGTACCTTCAGGTGAAGACACTGAGTGAACGGAGCCAAGACCCAAACTACGCCCTGACGCGGGAGTTTTACCGACGTTGCGGGTTTGAGCCGCTCCAAAGAGTTCCCACTCCTGTGGGGGCCGGATAGCCCTTGCTTGATGTTGATCAAAGCCATCTAACCCGCCCCACGCCCGAGAACTCCACGGCTCGCCCCGGCGTGGCGACGCACCCGATAAGATGTCGGAACGATGACCCGGGCCAAACGCCAGATCGCCGTCCCGTCCGTCGCCCCCGTGGCGACCATTGCGGCGTTGTCGGTGGCGTTGCTGCTGAGCGTGCCGGCCGCGGGGGGCTCTCACAGCACTCCGATCGAACCGACGCGGCAGGCCGCGACCCGGGACGCGCTGGCGTCGCTGATCGAGACGCTCAACGACGCCGCCCGCTGCCTGGCCGGCGTCACGGCGCAGAAGGCCGGCGTCGTTGCCAACCGGCCGAGCGTCGCCAAGCCGGTCATCGCCACCGCCGAGCGTCACGCCGCGCCGCGTGACTCGGCCGTGTTGCCGAACACGCCCCCGCTGCGGGAAGCGCTGCGCAACCTGCCCCCGCCGACGGCGTGATTCTTCTGCGGGTCGTTCTGACCCGGCGTCCGTCGGCCACGTCCTTCATCCACAACCCACGACGCAAGCCCGCGCCACGGCGTGAGCTTCTTCTCGCCGACGTCCCCGGCACTCGTCGCGCTGCTTGCGACCGAGTCCCGATGCCGCGGCCGCCACCCCGCTTTTCATCCGACCACCCGAAAGCTCACCATGGTCTTCCAGTCCGTCTCCAAGCAGTTCACCAAGGTCTTCGGCTCGCGCAACGACCGGCTGATCAAGGCCTACCGCAAGCGCGCCGAGCAGGTCAACGCGTTCGAAGCGCAGACCCGCCAACTCACCGACGCCGAGCTCCGCGCCAAGACGCAGGAGTTCAACAACCGCCACGTCGACGGGAAGGAAGAGGTCGTCGACATGCTGCCCGAGGTCATGGCCGTCGCCCGCGAGGCGATGGACCGCGCCGTCGGCATCCGCAACGCGCTGAACCCCGAGTTCCGCGAGCAGTTCGCCGACGACCAGCTCTCGCCCGAGATACAGGGCCTCTGGCGCGACCTGTGCGAGAAGGCCGACGCCATCGAGCCGATGCCCGTGCTCGGCGGGGCGCCCGCGCCGGGGTGGCTGCAGGTCGAGGTCCCCAACACGTTCTACGAAGCGGTGCGGGAGGTCTACGACGTGTCCCGCCCGCCGTTCCGGGCCCGGCCGTTCGACGTCCAACTCGTCGGCGGGATGGTGCTCAGCGAGGGGCGCATCGCCGAGATGCGCACCGGCGAGGGCAAGACGATCGTCGCGCCGCTCGCCTGCTACGCCGCCGCCATCGAGGGCATGCAGTGCCACGTCGTCACCGTCAACGACTACCTCGTGCAGCGCGACCGCGACTGGGTCTTCCCGTTCTACTTCGCGCTGGGGCTCAACGTCGGCGCGATCCACCCCTTCCACCAGCAACACCCGCAGGCCAAGGCCCAGGCGTACCTCTGCAACGTGGTCTACGGCACGAACTCCGAGTTCGGCTTCGACTACCTCCGCGACAACATGAAGCTCTCGCCGCAGGAGCAGGTGCAGAAGCGCCGCGACTTCTGCATCGTCGACGAGATCGACTCCATCCTTATTGACGAGGCCCGCACGCCGCTGATCATCTCGGGCCCGGCCAACCAGGACGCGCCCCGCTACGAGCTCGCCGACCAGATCGCCCGGCACCTCGTCGAGAAGCAGACGCAGTGGAACGCCGCCGACAAGAAGGTCCAGGCCGCCGAGCTGAAGATCAAGGGCCTCGAGGGCGACATCCGCAACAGCCGCGACAAGGCGAAGGCCAGGTCGCTGAAGGACGAGATGCAGAAGCTGCTCGGCGAGCTGCCCGCGCTCGAGGCCGACCGTGACCAATACACGCAGTACTACGAGACCGAGCCGGAGAAGAAGGCGGCGCACGTCACGCACGACGGCATCGCCGAGGCGCAGAAGGTCGCCGACATCGGCAGCTTCTACGTCGGGAACAACATCGACTTCCCGCACCTGCTGACCAACGCGGTCCGTGCCCACACGGTCTACAACCGCGACCAGCACTACGTCGTGCAGCGCAACAAGGAGACGAGCAAGGACGAGGTCGTCATCGTCGACGAGTTCACGGGCCGGCTCATGGTCGGTCGGCAGTGGTCCGACGGCCTGCATCAGGCGGTCGAGGCCAAGGAGAAGTGCCCGATCAAGCAGGAGACGCAGACCCTCGCGACGGTCACGATCCAGAACTTCTTCAAGCTCTACGAGCGCCTCGCGGGCATGACCGGCACGGCGATCACCGAGTCGACCGAGTTCGCCGAGATCTACAAGCTCGACGTCGTCTCCATCCCGACCAACCGCCCGATCGCCCGCATCGACCGCGACGACCTGATCTTCCTGTCGCAGAAGGACAAGTGGAACTCGATCGTCGACGAGGTCAAGCGCGTCCACGACATCGGCCGACCGGTGCTGGTCGGCACGACCAGCGTCGACAAGTCCGAGATGCTCTCGGAGTTGTTGCGTAAGCGGCACGGCATCAAGCACGAGGTGCTGAACGCCAAGGCCGAGCACGCCGAGCGCGAGGGCCACATCGTCGAGGACGCCGGGCAGCTCGGCGCGGTGATGATCGCCACGAACATGGCCGGCCGCGGCACGGACATCAAGCTCCGGCCCGTGTCCCGTGACGCGCTCGTGCAGCACTGGAAGCAACGCAACATGTTGCCCAAGGAGGCCGACGCGTCGATGGATGACGACGAGCTCGTTCGCTTGTCCTACCGGCACCAGGCGATGCGCGAACTCGGCGTGTCGGTGAAACAGGCCGAGAACCAGGGCGACGACGAGCTTAAGCTCAACCTCTTCCGGCACTGGTGCGTGCAGGACGCCTTCGTGGAAGAGAAGAAGACGGGGTCGATGTCGCTCGAAGACTGCGTCGCGGCGCTCGACCAGGTGCCCGACTACGGGAAGCACCGGCTGAGCGTTTTCCAGAACATCGAGCAGATGGGCGGGTTGCACATCGTCGGCACCGAGCGGCACGAGTCCCGCCGGATCGACAACCAGCTCCGCGGGCGCTCCGGGCGTCAGGGCGACCAGGGCAGCTCCCGGTTCTTCCTGTCGCTCGAAGACGACCTCATGCAGATGTTCGCCGGCGACCGGACGAAGATGATCCTGTCCAAGCTCGGCATGAAGGAGGGCGACGCGATCGAGCACGGCATGGTGTCGCGCTCCGTCGAACGCGCTCAGAAGAAGGTCGAGGAACGCAACTACGAGATCCGCAAGAACCTCCTCGAGTACGACGAGGTCATGGAGTTCCAACGCACCGACTTCTATGGCCTGCGGCAGAACATCCTCGAGGGCAAGCAGGTCCAGGAGACGATCTTCGACTACATCGGGCAGAGCGTCGACGACGCCTGCGGCAAGTACCTCGCCAAGGACTACGTCCGTCAGCAGGCCGCCGACTGGTGTTTGCAGACGCACGACATCAGCGTCGACCCCGCGAAGCTGCACCTCGACAACCTCGAAGAACTCACGGCGATCGTGAAGAAGAGCGCGCAGGACGAAGCGGGCAGCGTGATCAACGTCACGCTCGGCGAGTACATGTCCAACGACATGCTCCCCGAGGACTGGGACCTCAAGGGCCTGTCCGAATGGGCCAAGAGCAAGTTCGACGTCACGCTCCGCGACGGCGAGGTCCGGCAGATGAACCCCGACCAGGTCGAGGCGATGCTCACCGAGGCCGCGTGCGAGCGCATCGAGACCAAAGACCTGGCCGGGCTGGCGAAGTTCCTCGACGACGAGATCCCGTTCCGTGACCTGTCCGAGTGGTGCGAGCAGAAGTTCGGGTTCACCGTCGACCGCGCCGACGTCGAGCACAAGGAGATCGACGAAGCCGCGGCGATGATCCTCGAACGCGCCCGGGACGCCTACGCCCAGCGCGAAATCACCTACCCGATCGAGTTCCTGATGGAGGCGCTCATGCAGGGCGCACAGCAGGACCCGAGCTGGGCGGTGCAGCAGCTGCACGGGTTCGCCAAGTCGCGTTACGGCGTCGAGTGGTCGCCCGAGGAGATCGCCAAGTGGAACGGCCAGGAGATCATGACGAAGCTGCGCGAGCAGCAGGAAGCCTGGGTCGGGGCCGGCGGCAAGCTCAAGAAGCAGGCCGAGGAAGTCGGCATCAAGTACCGGAACGACGAGGACGGGTTCAAGAACTGGTTCCAGGAGCGATTCGGCGGCCAGATCGCCGACGCCGGGCTTGAGCAGGCGAAGCAGGAAGCGAAAGACGCCGGCGAAGAGGACCGGTGGGCCGAGCAGCTCACACTCAAGGTCGGCCGGGAGCTGTTCCGCGGGGAGTTGACCCGGCTCGAGCGCTTCGTGTTGATCCAGATCATCGACCAGGCGTGGAAGGACCACCTCTACGCGATGGACCAGCTCAAGGACTCGATCGGGCTGCGCGGCTACGCCGAGAAGGACCCGCGGATCGAGTACAAGCGCGAGGGCGCGAACCTGTACCTGTCGATGCAGGAAGGCGTCCGGCAGCGCGTGACCGAGCTGATCTTCCGCGCTCGGCTGACGCCGAACATCCAACTCAACCAGCCCGCCGGCGGTGCGCAAGGCGCGCCGGGTGATGCTCCGGCACCGCAACCGGGCGGCGCGTCGGCGCCGCTGCCGCACATGACGAACCAAGCCGCGCGGGAGGCGGCCGCGGCGGGCGGCCCGGCCGGCGCGACCGCCACGCAGGCCCCGCCGCAGGAAGGGCAGGCCGAGGAGCAGCCGCCCGAGCGTGGCCGCCCGCCGATGACCCGCAAGCAGCGCCGCGCCGCCGAGGCGCGCGAGCGCAAGTCGGGCGGCGGCGGGGGCCACAAGAAGCGCCGACGCTGAGGCGGTTCAGTCGGCGTCGCGGGCGGCGCGGATCGCGGCGTGGTTCAACGACAGCCACGTCGGGAATCGTTGCGCCTCCGGCGGCGCGCCCGCGAGGCGGGCGACCAGCGGCGTGAGGTCCGGCCGGTAGTACGACGCGAGGTCCAACAGCTCCGTCGCCTCTTCGGGGCGAAACCATCGCCCGCGTCGGTAGTGCTCCAGGCCGGCCTCCGCGCGGCGTCGGTCCAGGTCGACCACGCTGTGGACCCACTCCCGGCGGGTCCTCTCGCCCGTGGCGAACGGCACGACGTAGTCGACCGACCTGGCCACCGACGCCCCGTCCGACGCTTCCCAGAAAAACAGCGGGGCGTTGTCGCGTCTGTTGTCACTGCCGCCGTGCCGCTCAAACAGCATGGACAGCTCGATCAGGGGCTTGAGCGCGCTGGCGTGGTACGTGAGAGTGTCGCGTTGTTCGAGGTCGAGGCTGGTGCCGTCGGGCTTGAGGGACGCGTCGACAAACCGACGGGCGCCCTCACGGGCCGCGTCGATCCACTCGGCCCGGTCCAACGCCAGGCCGCAAAGCGTCGCGATGCGCAGGTGCTTGGTGAACCGGTTGGTGCGGGGCGCGGCGTGCTGGGCGGCGTCGACGTGCCGGGCGCCGAGTTCTTGGAACCAGGTGTCGATCGCGTCCCGTTCGGCGGCGTTAAACGTGTCGCGGAGGTCGATGTACGCGATCAACAACGGGCAGAGCTTGTTCTCGTTCACATCGTTGCCGGTAATCCGATACGTCGTAGCCCAGGCGTGGACCCAGCTCCGCAGCGTCGCGGCCGCGTCGGGGTCGTCCGTCGCCTGGTGGTAGCGCAGCAGCTGCGCGGCGTCGCCCATCTGTTTCAGGTGTCTGACCGCCTCGATACGTTCGGGGTTGGTGTTGACCAGGCCCTCGTAAGCGATCCCTTCCAGCGGCGTTGCGGGCCGGTGCATCAGTGGTTTGGCGACGGCTTCGATTTCCGCAAAGCGTCGCGCGGCGTGTGCATCGGTTTCGATCAACTGTTGCAACGCGTGGCGTTCCGCTTGGTCCAGCGGCACCACCCAAGGGATCTCAAACTCACCAACGTGGTCGGCCAGGGAGGCCGGCGCAATCAACCCGCAACAACACCAAAAGAGCAGTCGGTGGAGCGACATCGGGTCCCTCGGTTCATGTGCGACGCGGCGTCGCGTAGACCACGACGCGGTGTGACAGCGGGTCCAGGCCGTGTTCTTCGCACACGCGTTGGACGAACTCGCGCAACTCGCCGGTGGGGAACTCGGTGACGCTCAGCGTGTCGGTGTCCGGGTCGGTGTGCACGAGGTGCCCGACGTCCGGCCGGCCGTAGGTGAGCTGGTAATGCGCCCGCGTCGCGTCGAGCAGCACCTCAGAGATGATGCCGGCTTCGATCAGGTGCTTGAGCGTGCGGTAGACCGTCGCTTTCGAGACGCGGTGCTCGGGGTGCGTGCGCTTGATCTCGGCGATCAACTCGTCGGCCTCGAAAACGCCTTCCCGGCCCAGAACGGTGTCGAGGATCACGGCCCGCTCGGTGGTGAACTTCAACCCCTGCCCCTTGAGGAATCGGCGGAAGATCGCGCACAGCGGGGGCGCGAAGGTCTCGTCGGCGGGGCGGTCGGCGGTGGGCGCGGGCTGGTTCTCGACCTTGCTCACGACGGGATTCTACGCCCGATCCCCGCGTGGTTTCTCTGTGAGGTTCACCCCGACTCCGCACGTTCCGCGGTGGTATCGTGCCACGTCGCGGTATGGGTTGCTACGGCCCGGCGGGAAAGGAACCGAGCATGAGCGGAGCGGACGCGGTCGGCGTCGGGATGATCGGGTTGGGCACCGTCGGCGGCGGCGTGGCGCAGCTGCTGCGCGAGCACGCCGAGCTGTACGCGAAACGCTGCGGCCGGCGTGTAGAGCTCCGGGCGGTGGTCGTGCGCAACACGGAGAAGGCCAGGTCGTCCGGGCTGATCGACGCGGCGCTCGTCGGCAACGACTCGACACGCTTGCAGCAGGACGACATCGATGTGGTGGTCGAGGTCGCCGGCGGCGTGGACAGCGCTTACGCCTTGGTCGCCGACGCGCTGCGGGCGGGAAAGCACGTCGTCACGGCAAACAAGGCCTTGCTCGCGGCGCACGGCCCGGAGTTGTTCGGCCTCGCGCGTGAGCACGGCGCGAGCGTCGCGTTCGAGGCGAGCTGCGGCGGCGGGATCCCGTGTGTTACGGGGCTGACGTTCGGGTTGATGAGCAACGCGGTGCGTGGTCTGTACGGCATCCTTAACGGTACGTGCAACTACATCCTGACCGAGATGACGCAGAAAGGCCGGACCTACGCCGAGGCGCTCGCCGACGCGAAGGCGAAGGGCTACGCCGAGGCCGACGAGACGCTCGACGTCAGCGGCGCCGACGCGGCGCAGAAGCTGGCGGTGCTCGCGTCGCTGGCGTTCGGGGTGTCGGTGGTTGGCGACGACGTGTCGTGCGAGGGCATCGACAACCTCGACCTGGCAGACGTGCGCTTCGGCGCCGAACTGGGCTACGACATCAAGCTGATCGCCGCGGCCGAGTGCTCGGCGGAGGGGGACGGGCTGTTCCTCTCGACCCGGCCGTGCTTCGTGAGCGCCGACACGCAACTCGGCCAGGTGCACGGCGCCGACAACGCGTTGTCGGTCGTCGGCGACGCGGTGGGGCACGTCATGCTCTACGGGCCCGGTGCCGGGCGCGGGCCGACGGCGTCGGCGGTGGTGAGCGACGTGCTCAACGTCGCGGCCGGCTGGTACCCGCAGGCGTTCGCGGCGATGGGTTTGACGCCCGACCTGCACGCCCCGGCTGACAAGCGCGACTCCGCCGACACGGTGAGCCGGTTCTACCTCCGACTCGAAGTCAAGGACGTACCGGGGAACTTCGGCCGGATCACCACAACGCTCGGCGAGCACGGCATCTCGCTGTCGGCGGTGATGCAGCACGAGCGGAAGCACGCCGGCGACGCGTTCGTGCCCGTCGTCGTGACGACGCACGCCTGCCGGCAGGGCGACCTCCGCGCCGCGAGCGCTGAGCTGAAGCGACTCGACGCCGTCGCCGGGACGCCGGTGGTGATCCGGGTGCTAGACGCCGGGGGTTGATCGCTATTGGTTGATGGGAGGCGTCGGCTCGATCAAGAACGCCACCGCGAGTGGTAAGTCCCGCACCAGTCGGGCATCGATCTGCCGCATCTCCGTGTCGTGGAGCCAGATCTGGCGGTGCAGGTCGGCGACCAGTTCTTCCAGGGCGCCAGGCGAAGCATCGGTTTCACCCCCGGCGGCGACGGCGCGCTGGCCGGCCGCAACCGCGAAGTCGGTGTTACGCAGCTCGGCCAAGCGCTCGGCCGCGGCTTCACGCATCGCCAAGAGTTGGGGCTTTTGCCGTTCGAGCCGTTGCCGGGAACGGTGCTCGAGCACCTGCATCGCGGTCTCGGCCACGGCACGGACGACCTCGTCCACGTCCTGCGCGTATGTCTCGTCCTGCGTCCACGCCTCAACCCGGACCAGCCGCGTGCCCGAGATCCGGGTCACCTGGATGTACCCGTCGATCGAGTCGGCTAGTCGCCCGGCGTCGCCGTCCATCGCTTTGTTCAGCGCGGTTCCCTTCAGCTTCGGCGCGGCCAAGGCGATCAGCGACGGGTCCTGCAAGAGGTGCATCAGGATGTCGATCGTCTCGCTTTCGTCGTCGGTGACTTCAAGGATCGCTACCGACTCCCAGCGGTCGTCCTGGGCGCAGACGGGCATTACGACGGCCAGGCTCAGCATGACGCTCAGCACCAACGAAAAGGCCAAAGCTCTTGGCATCTTGAGGTTCCATGCGGCGGCATCGCCGAGAGAAAGGTACCGACCCCCGGTCCGATCGACAACGATCAAGCCGGATGCCCCTGCGTCACAACGAAGACTCGGGCGGCGCGGTCGGCGAGATCAGCCCGGGCAATGCCGCCGCAAACGCCCCACGCGGCAGGACCTCATTGGCCCCGCGCTCCCGTGCCGCTTGCAGCCGATCGGTATCCACGTGCGGCCCGAACGCGACGATGCGCGGCCGTTCGGTGTGACCGGCTGCCAAAGCAATCAACTCCAACGCGTCGTCCCGGGTCAGTTCCACGAACACCGCCCACACCGCGTCGTTGGCCTTGCCGTCGTCGACGCGGTCAAGCCGGGCGGTGAGCATCGCCGCCGAGCGCGCCGGCCGCGCGGTGACGCCGAGCGCGTCGCAGGTCGACGCGATCTTCGTCGCAAACATCAGGTCGGCGCAGGCGTAGACGATCATCGACCGGGCATCGTATCTCCGGTACGATCCGGCAGCGCTAAGCGCGTCTTGTCTGTCGCATCTCCCGGAGTTGAACCGCATGACCGGCCAGACCTCGACCGTGCTGGACGAACTCGGCTTCCGTTACGAGCCCGACTCGCTCTATCAGCAGGTCATCTCCGACGTGCTCGACACCGGGCAGCAGATCGACCTGCCGCACCAGCTCCAGTTGATCCTCGCGCAGCCGAAAAACGAAATCATGGTGCACTACCCGGTGCAGATGGACGACGGGCACTACCGGCTGTTCAAGGGCTACCGCGTCCAGCACAACAACATCCTCGGGCCGTACAAGGGCGGCATCCGGTTCCACCCGGACGTGTCGCTCGACCACGTCAAGGCGTTGGCGGTGCTGATGACGATGAAGTGCGCGCTGGCCCGGCTGCCGCTGGGCGGGGCGAAGGGCGGCGTGCAGGTCGACTCGCGGGCCGTCTCCTACGACGAGCTGCGGCGCATGACCCGGCGGTTCACCTCGGCGCTCGGCGACAACATCGGGCCCAACCACGACATCCCCGCGCCCGATGTCGGCACCAACGCGCAGGTGATGGCCTGGATCGCCGACACCTACATCAACCTCTCGGACGCGCGCTCCCGGTTCACCGGCCAAGCCGTCGTCACCGGCAAGCCCGTCTCCTTCAACGGCTCGCACGGCCGGGAGCAGGCCACCGGGCAGGGCCTCGTCTACATCGTCACCGAGCTGCTGCCGGAGCTAGGCATCGAGGTCGATGGCTGCTCGTTTTCGGTGATCGGGTACGGCAACGTCGGCTCGTGGGCGGCGCGCTTGTTCGCGCAGCACGGCGCCAAGCTGCGCGCGGTCATGGACCACACCGGCGCGATCCACCACGACGCCGAGCTCGACACCGTCGCCCTGGCCGAGCACGTCGAGAAGACGGGCGGCGTCGCGGGGTTCGTCAACAGCGAGTCGATCAGCGTCGAGCAGTTCTACCGGCTCGAACTCGACCTGATGATCCCCGCGGCGCTCGAGCAGATGATCACGGACAAGGAGGCGGCGTGGGTCGGGGCGAAGGTGCTCGCCGAGGGCGCGAACGCGCCGACGACGCCCGAGGGCGACCGGCTGTTGCGAGAGAAGGGCGTGACGATCCTGCCCGCGATCCTGTGCAACGCCGGCGGCGTGAGCGTGAGCTACATGGAGTGGCGGCAGAACCGCGACGCGGTGCAGTGGGAGCCGAACCGCGTGCAGGAGGAGCTGCGCTTCTACATGAACGCCGCGGCGCAACGCGTCAAGCTCGCCGCCCACAAGTACAACACCGACCTGCGCACCGCGGCGTACGCGGCCGCGTTGGAACACGTCGGGCAGGTGTACGCGCTGCGCGGCATCTTCCCGTGATCGAATGTGGGGCGCACGAGAAGTGGGCTGCGCGGGCCGGCTCCGTGCTTAGTCTTCGAGTTCGATCACCAGCACGGCGCAGGTGGCGGCGGGGAGATCGATCGTCACCACTTGAGCGCTGTCGGCAGAGCGGATGGGCACCGCTTGAGATTTGATCCGCGTGTCCATCGGGCGATCCGAGACGACGGCGTGCAGCACCGCCTTCTCGGCGACGGGCCAGGCGCTGACGTCGACGTTGAGTCGCAGGGCTGCTTCGCGCTGCCGGTTCAGCAGGTGCACGACGACACGGTCGTCATCGGCGGTGGCGACCGCGTCGTACCGGGGCACGGCGCCGGCGAAGCGGTGGTGGTTGAGTTCGGCGTCGAGCCAGTCGACGGGGACGTCGTCACGGAACGCGCTGGCCACGCGGTGTGCGCCGTGGTGTTGAGCGTAGAGCCCGGTGACCCGCCCCGAGGGGCGGACGCGCACGTCCCACCCGCCGGTTTTGGTGTCGGACGGCTCGGCGTGCACCGCGCCGATGTTCCACGACGTGCTCAGCAGCATGGACTGGGTGGCGAGGACGTAGCGGTCGCCGTAGCGCATGAGCTGGTGCAGGAACGAAGCCACCCCCAGGCCCCGGCCGAGGTAGTCGACGCGTGCCCCGAACGGGTGCGCCTGGCCGTCTTCGCTCCAGCCGTTCCAGTTCCACTCGGTGCTGGCGACCTGCGCGTACCCGATCGCGGCGGCTTGCCCGGCCCGTGCGAACATCTCGCCGTCGCTGCCTTCGCCGCGCCGGAAGCCGCCGGGCATCGTGGTCCACAGCCGCCACAGC
The DNA here is from genome assembly GCA_028285385.1 of Phycisphaera sp. GTDB lineage: Bacteria > Planctomycetota > Phycisphaerae > Phycisphaerales > Phycisphaeraceae > CAZIXN01. Next base: position 1,269 of record JANQPR010000078.1, on the reverse strand, counting down.
GCGTCGGGGTCCGCTTCGCTCCAAGGCGTCTCGACGCCGTCGATCGTGACGGTCTTCAGCTTCCACGGCCGGTAACGGTGGAACGTGGGCAGGTCGATCGCGGCCCGCAGCCGCGGGGCGCGCAGCACGCGCTCCGTTAACTCGGGGTGCCCCAGCCAGCCGTCGAAGACGATCTGCGCGTCGGGCGTGTGTTGACGGATGCGCTCCACGATGTCGACTACCGACGACACCACGGCGTCGGCGAACTCGTCCGGCGACCAGCCGCGCTCGTCCATAAGCTTGGGGCCGTAGAGGAACAACTCGTTGCCGATCTGCCAGCGGCGGACGCCCCACGGTTCGGCCCGGCCGTCGGCCGCGCGGCGCGCATCGCCGGGCGCGTTGCAGTAGGCGACGAGCCCCGCCACGTCGTCCGCGGTGCGGTCCCCCGCGAGCACGTCGCGGAGGTTCAGCACGAGCAGCGGTTCGGCGTCGAGCGTTTCGCAGAGGCGGAGGAACTCGGGGTACCCGAAGCGGTTGGCGAGTTTCTGGCCGCGCTCGCCCGCCGAGGGCCCCCGCCGGTCGCGCGGCCCGATGCGGTCGGCCCAGTGGAGGTAGTCGACGTCGGTGCCGCCGGGGAAGCGGATAACCGGCGGGGCGACCTCGCGCAGCGCAGCCACCACTTCTGGCGGCAGTTCGCCGGTCCTCGGGTCCACCAGCGCGTCGGGGCCCGGCTCGCCCCAACTGGCGATCTCCAGGAACTGCCCGAACAACGCCGGGTCGACGCGGTTGAGCCGCTCGTTCCCCACCATCAGGACGTTTGCGGGCGCGGCATCTGCCCAGCCGGACGACGCGAGCAAGACGGTGGCCAGAGCGAAGGCACGGCGCATCGACAGCCTCACAAGACGAAATGCGACAGGTCCGGGTCCTCGACGATGCCCGCGACACGCTGCTTCACGTACTCGGCGGTGACGCGCAGCGTCGTGTCGCCTCGCGCCGCAAGCTCCGGCGCGTCGAAGTTCACTTCCTCGAACACCTTCTCGACGATCGTGCTCAGGCGACGTGCGCCGATGTTCTCGAGCGTCTGGTTCGCCTGGGCGGCGAGCTCGGCGATGGCGTCGATCGCGTCGTCCTCGAACGTCACGTCCAACCCCTCGACGCCGAGCAGGAGTTGTTGCTGCGTGGTGAGCGCGTTGCGGGGCTCGGTGAGGATGCGCCGGAAGTCGTCCTTGGTCAGCGGTGACAACTCGACGCGGATCGGGAACCGGCCCTGCAGCTCGGGCATCAGGTCGC
>JANQPR010000064.1 GCA_028285385.1 Phycisphaera sp. | reverse complement strand
CCCGGGCGTCGCGTTCCAGCTCCGCGGGCAGCGGCTGCTCGAACGACACGGCCTCGGCCAACGCCCGCTCGAGCGCCGTCGCCGGGCCCTCGCGCTTCGTCTCGTCCGCGAGTTTGGCGCAGGCGTCGCGGAACGCGGCCTCCTGCTGGTGACGCGCGGTCTGCTGCTCGACCCACCGCATGACCGGCTCGACGCGGCCGCGCAGCGGCTCGGGCACCTGCAACGCCGTGCGCCCGACGGACTTGAGCGTCTGAGTCCAGGTCTCCAGCAATGACCGGCACGCCATGAAGTCCATCGCGCTGTACGCCTCGCCCAACGCCGGCATCATCGCTTCCAGCTGGCGCTGCGCGTGCGCGACCCGGCTGTCCTGCAAGGCATGCCCGACCTTGCGACGCAAGGGCTCCGGTGCCGACACCTTCCGCCGGTCGTCGATCAACTCGCGTTGCAGCTCCTGCAACAACTCCACGTCACCCAGCGCCGCCTCGAGTTCGTTTGGAATCTCCTGCAGCCTTGCCTTCTCCAGCACGACGAGGTCGTCGACCCACGCGCGGTTGCCTTGGTCGACGCCCGACAACGCCCGCAACGCCGCGATCCGTGCCTTCAGCGGCGCCCGCACCGCGCATCGCAGGCGGTACTCCCGCATCAACGGCCCGACGAGCTGGTCCGACGCGTACGCCCGGTTGAGCTCCGCCACCACCGCCTCGGGCAACAGGTACGGCGTCTCCAGGTCGTTCCGCCGGCAGTGGTCGGACCATTCGCGGAAGTCGTCGAGTTCAAGGCCGGCGATCAACGTCAACAGGTCCGGGTCCGTCTCGGATTCCTGCACGGCTTCCGACCGCAGCCCCTGTGCCAGCAGGCCCTGACACCGCACCAGACGGTCGTACGCGTGCCGGCTCAGCCGCGCGTACGCCGCCGCGATCGACACCGCCTCCGACGACGTCGGCAACGCGTCCTGGCGCAGCCAGGTGTTGATGCGTTGGGCGAGGTCCCGAGCGTCTGCCATCGTCAGCGGCCCTCCTGAAGCAACGTCACGGTGGCGAGCATCAGGCCGGTCTCGGGGTCGAGCATCGAGAACCGGACGGGCCCGCGCCGTCCCGATGCGTCTGCCGAAAGCTGCGACCGTAGCGCTTCAAGCTTGCCGGCTTCCTCGTCGAGCCGAGCGAGCTCGTCACGGACTTGCCGTTCATCGATCCGGGCGTCGGTCTCGCCTCTGGCGCCGCGGTCGAGGTCGCGCTGCCAGGCGAGCTTCTGCTGATCGATCATGCGGAGCCGGTCGCTCAACCCGTGCCCCGGCCGGACAACGAACGTATCGCCCGTCGCAAACACGGCGACGTGCCGGTCGTCTGACAGCCACGCCAGATGATCGGGCTCGGTCTTCAGGACCGCCCATCCGGCCGGCGTCGACTCCATCCGTAGCGCCACCGCACCCCAGTCGTGCCGGACCACGTGTTGCGGGACTCCGAGTTTGACGCTCAGCGACAGCTCGGCCGGCCGGGGGTGGTAGCGCTGCAACACGACGCCCTCGCGGACCGCGGCGAACTGAGCCCGTTTCAGTCGCCGGTCGAGGTGGTTCAACGCCTCGGCCAAGTGCGCCGGCGACAGCGCGTGCCACCGCCAGACCGCCCGGTCTTCGTGGACGGACAACGTCGCGATTTCGCGTCGGTTTCCCAGCGCGTCGTCGACGACAAAGCGGGTCGCCGAATGATCCTGATCAACAACGATCGGCGTGACGCCGTCGGGGGCCGCCAGGTCCGGCAGCTGCATGACAAAACGCTGCGTGCCCGGTGGCAACGCGGCCAACTCGACCTCGCCGCTCTGGATCATGCCCAAGGCGTTGACGACACGCGGCGGCAGGTCGACGTAGCGCCACTCCGGGTCCGCTACCGAAGTGGCCGGCTGGACCGGCTGGGTGCCCGCGGGCTGCGTCGCGGGCGAACCCAGCAACGCCTGCAGCCGCGCCTCCAGCGCCGCGTTCCGGTCCTTTTCCGCTTGCAACGCGTCGTTCGTTTGACCGAGTTTGTCGAGCAACGCCTGCTGTTCTTGCTCGATCTGCCGCAAGTCCTGGAAACCCGCTTGTTCGATCGCCTTGAGGTGAGCCAGGTACTTCTGCTCGAACTCCGCAAGGATCTGATCGTCGGTGGCTACGGGTTGCGCACGACTCGAGCCCGCGGCGACCGAGCAGGCGACAACAAAAAGACTCGGCGACAAGGTGAGGAGTCGATGTGCGAACGCAGAGTTCCTCATGGCGTCGCCTCCGCCTTCAGTTCCACCGTCGCCAAAGTCGCCCCAGAGCCTTGGGCCACCACGTTGACCGTCAGTTTGTGCAGCTCGCCCATCGCGTCGCGTCGCGCCCGCAGCGTGTCGGCCACCCGCCTGAGCCGATCGAAGTCGGCCCGCTTCTCGTCGGCGTCCTCGGCCGCGTGTTCGGAAAGAAACGCCCGCCGCTTCGCCGCCGTTTCATCGTAAGCCGCGAAGGCCTCTCGAAGCCCCGGGTCGGACCGGCCGGCGTCGTCGATCTCGCCGTTCTCACGCAGGGGCAGCCGGGCCTTGGCGTGCTCGAGTTTCGCATCGTGCCGGCGGTGCTCGCCGAGCCAGGCGTCCAACTCGGTCAGCCGAACCTCGGACCGGGCCAACTCGGCCTCGACGTCCTGCAGCGCGTGCACCCAGCGGGTGTGGATCCGCGCCGGGTCGTGCGGCCGGTTGGTCAACGTCACGTCGAGCCGTGCGCCCGCCGGCCCGATCAACGACCAAGCCCCCGAGGCCGAGGCGGCTTCCACGGTGAACGGCGCGTCGCCCGGTTCGACGGCGAGACGCGTCGCGACCGACTCCGTGATCACGGTCAACGGGACCACGCTGCCAAACGTTCCTTGGAACACGTCCGGCTGCGTCGTCTGAATCATGGCCAACGGCGACCGCGCGTCGTCGATCACTTCCAGGACGACGGCGCTCGCGGCGTGGTGCAGCTCGTCGAGCCGGTCAACCATTGCGCGCGGGAGATCGACGGCACGCCAAGACCACGACACGCCGCCCGGTTCCAGTGACGCCTGCGCGACGTGGAGTTCACGCTCGACGCCGAGCGCGTCCACCGTGACCGCCACCAGCGCGACCCCGTCCCCCCGCTCCCGCCAACGCAAAGCGGTGTCGCTGCTATGTAGCACGGGCGCATCGACGCGCAGCGTCAGGTCGTCCGGGTCCAGTTCACTCGACCAGAGCCGTTGCCGCGTTTCTCGGAGCCGCGACGCCGTGCCGACGCCCGCGGAAGCCAACGCATCGAGCGTCGGTGGTTCCAGCGTCGCCGTGACACGGGCTGGCCGGGGGCGCGTTTCTGATCCAGGGCCATCGGCGGCGGCCTGCGAGTCTGCCATCGCATGAACCGACTCGTCCGATTCGGAGCCGACCGGCAACGCGGCGTCGCCCGAGTTCGCCGACGGGGCATCGTTGACCGGCGCATCGGTGGCCCACCCACCGTCGGCCGTGTGGGCGGACTCAACCGCCGTGGTCTCATTCGGCAACGCGAACGACGCCAACCGTGCCCGCTCAGCGGGGAGCTCGGCTTCGAGCTCGGCGATGCGGCGTTCATGCGGATCGGTGTCGCCCGCCAACTCGTCCGAGGACTTCCCGCTTCGCAGCGCCCACCACCCGAACGCCCCGGCCAGCAGCAGCGGCACCAGGACCGCGGCCGCGATCCGCAACAGCGAGACGCCGCCGGCTTGGTCCGCGCGGCTGCCGCGTGGCTTCGGCGTCGAGGGCACTTGCCCTGCGGTGGCGGGTTCGCCCTGCCCGGTCGGCGTGGCGTCCGTAGAAACCGAGTTCGCCCGCGGGGGCGCCGTGGCGGGAGCGGCAGGTCCGGTGTCGTCATTCAGGTCGTAGGGGCCCGGGTCGGGATCGACGCCTGGCGAAGTCGACACGACCGAGACGCCGTCCGACGGCGTGTGATTCACGGCCGTACCCGTACGCGCGGCGTCGACGTAGAGCGACGCCGGGGCTTGACCGGGGCCCTCGATCAGGTCGATCACGCGTCCCGTGTCTGCCAGGCCGAGCGCGTGTTCCGCCGCGGCGGTGTCTTTGACCACGAACCGCCAGGCGACGCCGCTCTCGCCGATCGGGTCGGTGAAGTACGTCGCGAACGTAACCTCCCACCGCCGGGCCTTGGGCAGCAGCCGCACGGCTTCGTCGATCAGTTTGAGCGCGTCGTGCGTGGCCGGGTCGTACACGACGAAGAACGGCGGGGCCGGGTCGAGGAGAAACCGCTCGGCCAGCACCCCCGCCCAACCCGCGTCGCCCGCGGCGTCTTGCCAGACGGTACATACGGCGGGCTCGACGTCGTGTTGCGGCGTAGTCACCGCGGGCGGCAGCGTTTGCGGTTCGTCTTCCCAGGCGTCGCGGAAGAACTCGCGCTGCCGCATGACCCACACGGGCCCGGCGGCGGCGCGTTCGTCGGGCAGGACCACGCGGTGGTCCGCGAGCTTGTTCGTCCGGCCAGAGTAATCCGCACCGGCGTGCGCAATACGCGACAACACACTCAGCCGTTGCCCACCGTGGTCCAGGCGGACGTGCGTGAAGCGAACCGGGTGCAGCGCGTCGGGCGGGTCTTCGGCGCCGTAGCGCGGCCGGTAGCCGCTTAGCGCTTCGAGCCGGGGGATCAGCGACGCGGGCATCCCGTGGCTGGCGGCCACGGTGCAGAACCCGCGCGAGCCGGGGGCCAGGCCTTCGGGTGCCGAGGTGTAGACGAGTTCCCAAGCCATGCCTAGCTTGCCTCCCCGGCCCCCGGAAGGGCTTGCGTTTCAGTAGGTTGAGCTTGCGAACCGGTCGCTTCGGGCAGCGTCCCGCGCCCCCACCGGCTCAACGCGTACAGCAACGGCGCCGCGACCCACCGCGGCTGCAACTGGTCCGGCTTCACCGTCAGCATCCCGTCCGTGTCGCGGCGCTGCGGCGGGCCCCCGAGCGCGGACACCGGCAGGTACCGCACGACCCGGTGCGTCGCCTCGGCCAGCGACACGAACTCGGGCGTCACCTCCAGCAGCCACCGGCGGACCGCATCGGACACCCGTTCGACTAACGCGGTATCCACGGCTTCGACTCCGTCGGCGCCGGCCACGATCGGCTCGGGCGCATCGCCGAACGACAGCCCCGCCAACGGCAGCCACGCGTCGGCCTTGCCCACCAGCACCAGCAACGGCTGCTCGAGCGTCGCCGTCGCGTCCAGCTGCGCGTACCGCCGGATGCGCTGCCCCATCTCGTTGAGCACCGTGTCCTGCCGGACGCCGCCCCCGAGCGCTTCCTCGATCTGCGGGTCCTCGGTCTTGCCGGCCAACCTGGCGCGGCAGCGCGGGTCCTGCAACGGATCGAACAGAAACATCAGCGCGTTGGCCCGCGCGACGTGCTGCGTCCCGGGCGTCAGCGTCGTGTCGTTGCCGGGCAAGAAGTGCTCGCCGGCGTTGTCGTACAGGTTCAACACACGCGGCTTGCGTAACTCGTCCCCGCCCGCACCGCCCTGCGGCGAGAGCAGGAACTGGAACGGCCGGGCCAACGACACCGACTGCTCCCCGAAGCGGACGGTCTCGTAGTGGCTGCCCTGCATCTGCGTCTTCTCGAGGCTCACCGCCTCGGACGGGTCGTCGCGCAGAAACAGGGTCTGTTCGTTGTCGATCAGCACCGCGTTGCCGATCGGGTCGACATCCAGGAACGAGTACCCGAAGTGCCGGGGCAGCAACTCGCGCAGCCGCCAACTCATCGCCGCGGTGAGGTAACTCTTCCCGCTGCCCGGCACGCCAACCAGCGACACGAACACCTGCGACGCCTCCAGCAGCGCCCGCGCGATCGGTAGCCGGCACTGCGGGCATGCCATGTCCGTGCAGCTCACGCCCCGCGCATCGACCGCGTTGCCCCGCGCGTCAAACCGGCTCGGCAGGAACCGCCGCATCTCGTCCGGCCCGGCGACCGGGTCGCCCCGCAACCCCTCGTGCCGCGCGACCCACAGGATGTCCCCGATGTGGAACCGGCACCAGCAGTGCGGGCAGGTCGCCCGCCGCTTTACCGGCCCCGCCCAGCCCACGGTGAGGATGCCCGACTCCGCGCTGGCGGTGGGCATGCCGGTCCCCGGTGTTGCTGCCGTCCCCCCGCTACCCCCGCCCCCGGCAGAGCCGTTGCGTTGCGGTGTCACGACGTCCGACGCCATTGGCGCTCCTTGAACTTCCGCGGATGGACGTAAACGGTTTCGGCACCGCGGGTTGGGCCGATACCCTGATTATATCGGGAGGACCCCGCAAACCATTGACCCAAACGCGCCAATGTCCGACGACAACGCCCGAGAACCCGAATCCGCACCCGACGAACCTGCCCTAACGAACACGCAGCAGCCCGTCGACGCGGATCGTGGAACGGATCGCCCGACAACCACGACCCGCGCGATCGACGTTCCCCGGCGGGACCACCGCCCCGCGTTGGTGCCCGCGGTCGCCGCGGCGTTGCTGTTTATGGTCGCGTTGACCGCGTTCTGGCTGTCGACGCCAAACGCCAGCGTCGCCGGCTCAGGGCAGGATTCGGGCACCGGAAGCGACTCCCGCGAGATCACGGGCCAGGGCACCGGCAGTACCGCCGTCGATCGGTCCTCGAACCGACCCACCGGTAGCGAGTCGTCCGAGGCCAACCAACCCAATGAAATCGCAGTCGGGCAGGCCGACACGGGCGAACAGACCGAACTCGGCAGCAGCGCGCCGCGCGCCCACGACGACACCGACCCGCGCCCCGCTTCGACCGACGCCGGCGAAGACACCGGCAGCGACCCGAACACCGCGACGCCGCTGCCGGCCCTGGGCTTCCGCTCCGACCTGACCGCCGCCCCGCCGCCCGCGCCACCAACCGATGAACCGACCCCAACCCCCGCCGCCGCGTTCGACCCCGGGCAGCGCGGCAACGCCGGCGTCGCGAGCTTCTTCGGCCAGGCCGGGCACGGGTCACGCTTCGTCTTCATCATCGACCGCTCGGGCAGCATGCGGGGCGACGCGTTCGAGGCCGCGCTCTTCGAACTCACCCGGTCGCTGCGAACCCTGCGGGCCCACGAGTCCTTCTTCGTGATCTTCTACGACCGGCAGGCGCTGCCGATGCCCGCGGCCAACCTGCTGCCCGCGACCCCCGCCAACGTCGAGCGGGTCATCGAGTGGACCCGCCAAGTCAGCACGGGCGGCGGCACCAACCCGACCGAAGCGCTCGTGCTCGCGCTCTCGGAACTCGACCCCGACACGATCTGGCTGCTCTCCGACGGCAAGTTCGGCGTCCGGGTCACCGACGTCATTCAGCAACACAACCCCGAGCCCAGGACGCACATCAACACGATCGCGTTCCTGAACCGTGGCGGGGAAACGGTGCTCAAGATGATCGCAGACCAGAACGACGGCGACTACAAGTTCGTGGCCCGGCCATGAAGCGGTCGGAGCGTCGGCAAGCCGCCGCAAAAAAGCCCCGCGGTCGCGGGGCGTCTCAGTGGGCGATACAGGACTTGAACCTGTGACCTTCTCGATGTCAACGAGACGCGCTAGCCAGCTGCGCCAATCGCCCCATAGACCGTTGTGGCCGAGCGTCGCAGTATAGAAACCCGCCCCCGCCCTGCCAAACGGGCGCGCCGTCGCGGCGTCAGCCGTGGCGGGCGTCGAACGCCCGACCGGTCAGCCGCGCCCGCAGCGCCCGGGCCGCGTCGTACAGCCCGCCCACGCCGGCCCGTCCCGCGCCCAGCGACCGGAACGCCTCGGCATCGCGCTGCATCGCCGCGTCGGCCAGCCGATCCATCGTCGCGGCCAGGTCGGCCGTGAGTCGTTGCTGCCACGCGTCAACGGTCGCGGGCTCCCGCGGATCATGGCCGACCACGCGCATCGGGCCGAACGCGAACAGCAACTCCGGTGTCCGCTGTTCCCAGAACACATACTCGATCGCCAACGGCAACAACGCGACCAGCGGACGCGGCACGTCTGCGCCTTCCGTGTCATCAGCCGAAGCGTGTCGTTGCAAGCGCTCGATCAAGTGCGCGACGCCAGGCCGTAGATGCACCGGCCGCTCCCGCACGTCTGCGAACCGGCCCTGTGCCGTGACCCACAGCGCGCGTTCCGCGCTGCCCTCGCCACTCAGGGTCGCCCGACCGTGCTGTAAGAACTCGCGCGCGCCCTTGCGCGTGTCCTGCTCGACGCCGAAGAACCCGAGCCGGCGGAACACGCCGTACTTCTCCAGCATCTCCGCGTCGATTGGCGCGTAGTGCCGCCGGGACCGGAAGCCCGCAAACTGATCGTGCAGGAAGAAGCACGCCAGCGGGTCCCACCAGGACGCGTGGTTCAACACGACCAGCAACGGGACGCCGTCGGGCAGATCCGGCTCCGCGTCGCGCAACACCCGGACCGCGTGGAAGTGTTTCCGGACGTACCGCCGGACATACCGCAAGAACCCGCGCAGCAGCCAGGGCGTGATCGTCGGCAGCGCCACTGCGTCGTCACGGCTCATGCTCGCATGATCCGCCATGCCTGCGAGGTTGTCGAACGTGCGGCAAGCGAACCACCCGGCCAAGCCGGGTTATCGGGCACGCCGGGCGGGTCAACCCGAGCCTCCGTTGCCCCGATCTACCTGACACGACCGTCATGACCCGAAACGCTTGCCCGACCCTTGCACGCCCGGCCGGCTCCCGGTCGACGCGCCACGCGCGCCAGTTCCGCGTGGTGGCGGTGTGCGCGGCGCTGGGTTGTGTGTTGTTCGCCGGCGGCGCGAGCGCTCAGCCGACTCGGAGCGAGCCAACAGAGCCGGCGTTGATGTCGACGCCGGTGTTGACCGTGTCGGGGCAAACCGTCGTCCGCCTCGAC
>JANQPR010000023.1 GCA_028285385.1 Phycisphaera sp. | reverse complement strand
TCGGACCGGAGGCCCAGGGCGTTGCGGTAGTCCTGGCTGACGAAGATGTCTTCGCCGCTGGCGAACTCCAGCGAGGTCTCGCGGTTGCCCGGGTCGGGGACGAAGGCCAAGGCGTAGGCGTCGAGGGCTTGGCCGAAGATGGCGCCGGCGAACTGCTGGGCGCGGCTGTTGCCCTGGACGTAGGGCACGGTCTCGGCGGTGAAGCCGAGCTGCTCACCGCCCGGGAGGGTGATCTCGACACGCGAGCCGACGCGCAGCCCGGCCCCGAAGTTCTCATTGAAGAGTGTGGTGATCTGCGTCTCGACGCGGCCGAGCGTCTCGGCCTTGCCCGAGAGCAGGTCGAGGTCCCAGCCGAAGCCGAAATCGCCCGGGGTGTTGGCGTCGGCGGAGTTGTAGGTCCGCTGCACCGTGAGGGGGAAGCCCGCGACCGGCGCAATCATGTCGGTGAACGCCAAGTCCAGGTTCCCGAGCTTGCCCTCCGAGTCGATCGTCACGTCGAACACCCGGCCCACTGGGTTGGGCTCGCGGTCGTAGGCCAGCACCGTGATCTGATACCCGCCGTTGGCCAACGTCAGCGGGTTGATCTTGAATAACTCAGGACCGCCGTTGGGGCGCAGGAGCGAGCCGTTGCCGTCGAAGTCAGGCGTGGTGTATTCGGCGATCTCCACCGGGCCGCCGCCGGCTTTCGGGGTGGCCGTGACGACCACACGGCGCAGGTCGCCGTCCTTGTCGGTCACGGTCCCGAAGAAGTCGGTCGGTTCTGTGATCAGCGCAGTCTCGAACGGCTCGATGGCGACACGGGGCCGGCTGGTGTTCGGTTCGGAGACATTCAACAACAGCGTGTTGGTAACGCCCATCGCGCCGTTGGCGGCGACGAGCCGGACCACGGCCGTAATGTCGTTCGCGGCGGTGATCGCACCACCCGGCAGCGTGTCCAGGTCGATCGTCAACAAGCCCGAGCTGCTGAACGGCACCGACAGACGGGGGGTCATTTCGCTGTCGACTGTCAGCTCGAGCGTCGCGCTGGTGATCGGGATATTGGTGGGGATCGAGACCCAGAAGTCGACGGTCTCGAGCGTGTCGGAGCCACCCAAAGCGTCGTACTCGGGGTATAGCGTGCTGGCGTTGAGCGTGCCGGTCACGACGCCGACGGGCGTCAGCGGGGTGTCGCGAACCTCGACGGTGTAGACGCGCGGTGCGCTGAGGTTGCCCTGGTCGTCCTGTGCGACGACGGCGAAGGTCTGCATGGTGCCGGTGGAGAGGCTCGGCGGGACGTCCCAACTCACCGAGCCGTCGGGCGCAATCTCGAAGCCCCGGCCGTCGGCGGTGAAGTACTCGAGCGGGTCGGGCCCGCCGACTTTGTCGGGGTCCACGAGGTAGTACGTCACCGGGTCTTGGTCGGGGTCGACGGCGACGACCTGCGTGAGGAACCGTTGCCCGGCCGTGCCGACCAGGTCGGCTTTGGGTTGTAGCACCGGGGCGCCGTTGGTCCCGGCCGGGTCCGTGACCTGCAAGAAGTAGCGGTAGCCCGTGGTGACGCCCGCCTGGGTGGCGGTCACTTCGACCGGGTACGTGCCCGCGGCCAAAGGCGTGCCCAAGCCGGCAGTGTTCATCCCGACCCAGTTCAGTTCGCCGGTCGTCGTGTCGAACGGATTGCCGTAGTTCGACGACAGGTCGACGCCGTTGACCGTGAAGCCGTACGTGATGGCCGTGGACGCGTCGGTGTCGACGACGTCGGGGTCGAACGCGTCGATCGTGTGGACCAGGTCGCCGCCTTCGACAACCAGGAACGGGGCCTGGTTGTAGATGACCGGCTCAGTGTCCGGCAGCGCAACCGGGGCACCCGGAACCCGCTCGAACTCTGTGTTGACCGTGACGGTGACGGTCTCGCTGCTCTCTAGCCCCCGGGCGTCGCGGGCGATGAGCTTGACGGTGATCGTGTCCGGCGGGTCCCCCATCATCTCTGCGCCGTCTGGTGTCAGCCAGAGGAACTCGGCGCGGTTGGCGTCGAGCTGGGTGAACCGCACCTCTTCCGCGGCGTCCACGTTGACTTCTTCGAGGATGAACGAGATGTCGTCCATCTCGTCGTCGACGGCGCTAAAGATGTAGCGGAACCCGCTCTCGATGCCCGTCGTCTCGGGCAGGGTCGAGGTGATGCGTGGCGCGGTATTGCCGGGGGTGAACGTGTAGTTCAGAATCAACCCGAGCGTGTCGAACGCTTCGTACGGGTCCTCGGCACGGACGGTGACGTACTGCGTCGTGTTCTTCTGCGCGTCGGTGGCGACCCAGGTGAACTGCCCGGTCTGGGGGTTGATCGAGACGCCGTCCGGGAACGCCCGGCCCGGGGACGCTTGGAGAGACCAGGTCACCGGGTCGCCGTCGGGCTCGTTGACGAACAACGGGAAACTCAACCGGCCATCGCTGCCGCTGTCCAAGCCTTCCTCGGGGGTGAGGATCTCGGGCCGGCTGTTGACGTAGAGGTCCACGACGGTGACAGGGATGTCGCGGACGATGGCCTGCCCGTTCATGTCGTTGGTGTCGTTGTCGACGGCGACGCTGTAGGTAAACGGGGTGTCGAGCGCAACGCCGGCCGCGGGGGTCCAAGTGATCTCGCCGGTGAACTCGTCGATCTGCATGCCGGCGAGCGCGACGTTGGGCGCGTTCGCGTCGGTGAATAGCTGGGTTCGATTGCCGTTGTTGTCGAGCAGCGCGAAGCGGTGTTGCGCTCCGATGGCCAAGCCATCGGGGTCGATCGCTTCGGCGCGGGCGCGGTACGTATCGCCCAGCGCAACCTGCGTGCGCGCAGTGACCTTGCCGTCCGGCCCGAGGTCGATGGGCGGCGGCGGGACTTCGGGCTGGACCGTAAGGTTGATCTCGTAGTCGGGCGGGTTGCCGACCGCGCCGGTCGCGTTGCCGTTCTCATCGGTCGCGCGGATATAGAAGGTGTACGGCACCGGCGTGCCGGTCGTGTTGGTCGGGGCCGTGAAGCCGAGGTGGAACCGCGTCGGGTCCGCCGGGTCGAAGCTGGTCAGGAACCCACCGGTCGGCGTGAACGTGACGTTACTGATCGCCGTGTAGTCGCCGGTCGGGACCAGCGACGGGGTCACGGTGTCGGGGTCCTGGAACGCGTCGTCGCCGAAATCGATCAACTCCAGCGGCAACGTGACAGACTGGCCGCTGCCGACGGTTAGCTCAGGCACGCCGGCGACAAAGATCGGCGGCGCCTCCCAGGTTTCCACCGTCGGCGGTGTCCGCACCTCGACGCCGGCCGGGCCGAGGCGCACGCGATACCGCGCGTCGGCAACCTGCGCCGTGAACACGAACGTCTCGCCCGCGTCGGCTGCGGTTGGTGTCCAGGTCAGCCGGCCCGTACCGGGTTCGATGGTCAGGCCCATCGGGACCGCACCGGCGACCAACATGTCCGCGGCGTCGTACTGCCACGTCGAGTCGCTGAGCGTCAGCACCTCCCCGCCCAGGCCGTTGAGCAGCGACCACGTCAGCAGATCACCCTCGCCGTCCAGCCGCTCGGGCGTCAGGTCCAGCGTCTGCCCGACGTAGATGAACTCCGGCACGGCCAACGCCACCTGCGGCGGCTGATCGTTCCCGTCCAACACCTTCAGCGGCACCGTCCACTCGACGCTCTGCCCGTTGGCGTCGGTAGCGCGCAGCGTCAGCTCTTGGTCGCCCGCCTGCGTCGGCAGGAACCGCAGCAGGAAGTCACTGGGCATGAGCGGGTCGTCCGACGCCGAGGCGATCGACGAGATCAGCGTGGTGCCCGCCGCGTCGTAGAACGCGCCCGTCCCCGGTGCCGGCGACACGACCTCGAGCGTCACCGTGTCCATGTCGAAATCGATCAGGCTGAACGGCAGGTCGATGGTCGTCCCGGTCTCCGCCGTCGCCGACTCCACCACGTCCACGAACGCCGGCGGGTTGTTCGGCCCGACCACCAAAGTCAACGACCCGTTCACCACGCCGCCTCGCCCGTCGTTGAGGGTGAACGTGAATGTCTCTTCGACGGGTTGCCCGCTGGTGTTCACCGGGACCGTGCCGCTGATCCGGACCGAGTCGGTGCCGGTCGCCGGCGTCACGGCCCACGGCGAGGCGTCGCCCACGTCGTCGACCGTGATCGATACCGGGTCGCCGTCGTTGTCGTCGGCGGTGAAGGTGTACTCCCACGCCTCGCCCCCCACCGCCACGCCCGGCGTGCCCGATGTCAGGAACGGCAGAGTGTTGGGCGCATTGGTCGTGATGTCCTGAACCGGGATGGTGATCACGTTGCTGCCGATTTCACCGTCAAGGTCCTCGGCATACACAGTGACAACCACGGCCTGCGCGGAGTCCGGCGTCCACGTGAGCACGCCGGACGTTGGATCAATACGCACCCCGCGCGCAAACGACAAGTCATCAACGCGGTATGGGGCGGCCTTGAGGTTGTTGTCGTAGTCCGTTGCCACTGCCGTGATGATGCCGGTCCACGTCGCCTGGGTCGCCATGTTCTCGTCGAACTGCGGGACGGCCGTCGGGTTCGAGATGTCGAAGTTCACCACCGGCGGCACCGTCGGGCGCACGTCCAGCGAGAGGTCCTGCTCGTCGAACCCGCCCCGGTCGTCCGTTACCGCCAGGGTGAACGGATACGTTGTGATCGTGAGCGCGGCCGTCGTCGGCAACCCGAGTGTCGGGGGCTGCGACACGACCTGCCAGTTCGCGTCAGTCTGGTTCGTCCACGCCAACTCGAAACGCCCGTCGTTGATGTTCCGCCGGACCTGTAGCCCCAGGCTCACCAGCGCATCGGGCAATGCGAACCGCAGCCGTGGCCCGTCCCCGTCGGCGTCGCGCACGTCCAACGGCGTGCGATACTCGACCCCGATCTTCGCCGGCGGCAGCGTCTCGGTCAGGATCTCTGGCGCGGTGTTGTTGGACAGTACCGTGACCGAGAACGCCTGCAGGTCGTAGTTGCCGTTGCCGTCGCCGACCCGGATCGCGACGAAATACGGGTTGTCATTGCTCTGTGCATCATCTTCGGTCGTGTCCCAGATCACTCGCCCGGTGTTCTCGACCACGGCCATCCCCGCGGGGCCGCTCACCAACTCGAAGGTGAGCTTGTCCTGCTCGGGGTCGCTCGCCTCGGGGACGTACTCGTACCGCTCCCCGGCGATGACCGTGACGGGGTCGGGGTCGGCGTCGAAGGTCGGGGCTTCGTTGACCGGCGGCGGCACGCGCGAGACGCCGAAGTCCAGCGGCCGGCCGTCGTCGTCCGTGACCACCGGGTCGGGCGTGCTGTTAAGCGTCACCTTGAACCGAGCGTCTCCGGCCGTGGTCGCCCCGGCGGGCGCGTCGGCGGCGAGCGGCGCGGTCCACCTCCAACCGTCGCGCAACTCCTGCCGGATCGTGTACTGCGTCCCCAGCGCCAAGCCGTCAAACGACCACTGCCCCGTCTCGTCGACCTCGGTCGTCATCGGGTCGTCGGTCGCCGTCAAGACCCACCGCTCGCCCTCGTCCCGCAAGCCGTTGTCGTTGGCGTCGAGGTAGACGATCCAGTCGGCGAGACCTGGTTCGACGAATGGTGCCGCCTCACCACCTGGGGCAAAGGCAGCGGCAACCTCGTTGACATTGGCAAAAATTAGTGCGTCTTCAACGCTGGGGTCTTCAAAGTCCGTATCAATCGCATTAAGTGTGAACGGCGAAGCCCCGGGCACGCCGAATGCCTGAATATCTGCATTGACAGGATCAGATACCAGCGTGAATCGAGACCCCGATGATGACAGATCGACCGCTCCCCCCCCGTCAGAAAAGTAGATCACTTGTACCGAACGACCTTCGGCTACCGAGTCGAAGCCATCACTCGACGTAACCATCGCGGCGACTGTGCTTAGGGCATTATTGGGGAATGTGTTACCACTTGAGACTCCTGCATACCCATCCTTCCTAATGTCCTCCAAGACATCCTGGATGTCAGGTATCGAGTTGGCGTCCGGGCCATCGAAGCTTGGAGTGAGGTATGGAACGGTGCCAACCTGATAAGTCGTCCCGTTAAAGGAAACACCCGCATCATTTGTTGTTCCGTCCCATGTTGATGGGAGGTTGAGGTCTAAGCCCCTCGCGCCGTCAGCAAAAACAACCACACCAATCCGCGACAACTCATTAAGAGAACCTTGGGTAAGGACTTGTGCAACCGCCAAAGCGGCATCGCTCTGCGCTTCGTAGTCGTCCGGATCCATGCTGCCGGAAACATCCAACACGAAGATGTAATCGGTTGCGCCTTCACCGATGAGCGAGGTGTCCCTGATTCGGTTGACATTCTGGTCGTCCCACACCGTGCCGGAAATCGTGCCGGTCTGCGTGGTTTCGTCGGCGGTGAGGGTGATGGGCTGCAGCGCCGAGCCGCCGTTCTGGTCGGTTGCCAAGAGCGTGAGGTCGAGCGGGCCCGCGGCCACGTCGCCGGTGTC
>JANQPR010000013.1 GCA_028285385.1 Phycisphaera sp. | reverse complement strand
CCTCGCGCTGCAGACCGCCGCCGCCGAGGTGTACCTGCGGCTGAACCAGCCCGCGCCGGCCGCCGAGCTCGCGCAACGCGCCGTGATCAACTTCCCCGACAACGTTGACGCCGCGAAGCTGCTCTCCGTCGCGCTCGCTGACCAGGGCCAGTGGGGCCGGCTGTTCGACGCCGCGCAGCAGTGGCGCAAGCGCGCCGCCCGCGACCCGTTCCCCGCCGACGCCATGATCGGCCAGGCTCAGCTCCGCCTCGGTCAGCCGCAAAACGCCATCGACACGCTCGCGCCGTACCAGCAGGTCGTGTCACGCTCGCCGCAGACACACGGCGGGTTCGCCGCCGTCTTCGCCGAGGCGCTGCTCCGCACCGGACGCACCGATCAAGCCTTCGCGTTCCTGCAGCCCGCCTGGCCGAGTCAGGACGACTGGCGCCTCGCGGGAATGCGGTTGGCGACGCAGGTCATCGAGTCGCCCGACGCCCGCCGGCAATGGCTCGAAGCGATCACGCCGCACGTGCCCAGCGACTCGTTTACCGAGCGGTTCGCGCTGGCCGAGGCGTGGTGGACGCTGCACTGGCTCGCGCCCGACCGCGGCGCGGACGCCGTCGCTTTGAGGTTGATCGACGAAGCCGTGCAGCTGCCTGGCGCAGGCGTGATGGCGCACTTCCTCCGAGCCGTGATGCACGAACACGCCGGCGACACCGACGTCGCCGAGGCCGCGTACCGCCGGGCGCTCGAGCTCGACCCGTCGGTGTCGGTCGTTCGCAACAACCTCGCGATGCTGCTCGCCGACGCGGGCGGCCCGGTCGACGAGGCCGTGCAACTCGCACGCGAGGCGGTCAACGCCGAGCCGAACAACGCGAACTACCGTGACACGCTCGCCTACGTCCAGGAGAAGGCCGGCAACGTCGAGGAGGCCATCGCCAACCTCGAGATCGCCATCGAGCTCGAGCCGCAGAACCCGATGTGGAAGCAGCGCCTCGCCGAGTTGCTCAAGCAATCCGGCTCGGCCGCCGGCGGCGACGGGCTGTCCGAAGCATCGCCGCGGTGAGTTTTGTGAAACTCACGACTCGGCTGCGTCGCGCCACAACGCGGCCAACGGATGCGTGGTGCCTCACCCCGCCAGCGGCAACGCCAGCACCACCATCAGCAGCACCGCCAGCACAAACACCAGCAACGCCTGCGCCTTGCGGAAGCCCGGGTATCCCATGCCGCAAACGTAACCGCGCCTCGCGATGCGGCGAGGGAATCTGCCACCAAAAACGCCTTGATCCCCCGCGAAAAACCGGCCCACTCACGCCGACGCCGCGGACGCCGGCGCCACCCCGCCCGGCTCGGCCTGGTCCCCGGCGGGGTACTTGATCCGGCTGTGGTAGATCGCGCAGAGCGTCTTGACGATCGCCTTCTCGATCTTGGACAACTCGGCGAGCGTCAGGTTGCACTCCTCGAACTGCCCGTCCATCAGCCGCTTCATCGCGATGCTGTGCGTGATCTGCCGCAGCCGGGCCGGCGTCGGCTCGTCGCACGCGCGGGCGGCGGCCTCGATCCCGTCGCAGATCAGCATGATCGCCGCTTCCTTGGTCCGCGGCTTGGGGCCGGGGTAGCGGAACTCGAACTCGCTGGGCGTGTCGTCCGGGTCGACCTCGCCGGTGGTCTGGATCTGCTTCTCTTCGTTCTGCTTCTTGGCGGCGTGGTAGAAGTACTCGACCAGCGTCGTGCCGTGGTGTGACTCGATGAAGTGGATCAGCACCCGCGGCAGCCCGTACTCGCGGGCCATCTCGATCCCGTCTTTGACGTGCCCGACGATCACCAGCAGCGACATCGCCGGCGACAGCTTGCGGTGCTTGTTCGGCCCGCCGCCCTGGTTCTCGATGAAGTACTGCGGCTTGTTGATCTTGCCCACGTCGTGGTACATCGCGCCGACCCGGCAGAGCAAGCCGTCCGCGTCGATCGCCTCCGCCGCGGCCTCGGCCATGTCCGCGATCCGCAGCGAGTGCTGGTACGTCCCCGGCGCCTCGTGCGCGAGCCGCTTGAGCAGCGGCCGGGCGTTGTCGTTGAGTTCTTTCAGCGTCATCGCCGTTGTCACACGGAACGCCCGTTCGATCACCGGAAGCAGCCCCTGCACGATCAGCCCCGCCGCGAAGCCCGACGCCGCCGCGGCCGCCGCGTCGATCCCGAGGCGTTCCCACTGCTCCAGCGTCGTCGCGGGTAACTCGACCAGCGACACGAGCACCGCCACCGCCGCCATCGCCACGCCCGCCGTCGCGCCGACGATCACCAGCTTCGACCGGCTGCGGACCTCCTTGAGCTGCCACACCGCCAGCGTCACGCCCGCCAGCAACACCAGCACGAACCCGACCGGTCGGCCGAGCGTCACCGTCACCACCAGCGTGTGCGACGCGCCCAGCACGAACGCCAACGGCTGCGTGTACACCACCGCCAGCACGATCGTCACCAGCAGCGTCGGGAACGTCACGCCCCCGAACGGCGCCGTCGGCCACAACCCGTCACACACGACCGCCAACGCCTGCCCCAGCAGCAGGAGCGCCGTCACCGCCAGCCCGCGCGTCGGGTTGCTGCCGACGCGCGACCCGGTGCTGAAGATGTAAAGCCACACCGCGAGCGCCAGCACCAACAGCGTGCCGAACAGCCCGCCCTGCGTCACCCACCACTGCGGCCAGGTGCGCTGCTGCCGGTACGCTTCGCGTTCGCGTTCGAGCAGCGCGACGTGCTCTTCGGCCAGCCGTGTGCCCGCGTGGACCAGCACGTCACCGGGCCGGTAGGCGTCGTACTGCGACTCGGCATTCTGCTTGGCTTCGAGCTGCCGGGCGACGGTCGCGGTCTCGTCGCGGGTGTACGTCGGCTGCACGTTGTCCAGCAGCATCTGCATCACCGTGTGCCGCAGCGCGACCGGCAACACCAGCACCACATCGCTGAACCGCTCGGACAGCACGCCCGTGTCGGCGACCGACGCGACCTCGGTGTAGTACGCCGTGAACTCCGTCTGGCCGTCGTCGCCCGCGAACGGCTTGATGTAGGTGATCCGCGGCTGGCGTGTCGCGTTGTCCCACTGCTCGGCCGAAAGGACCGGCGTCTCGAACACGCCGCGCAGCACGCGCTCGGTCCGCTCCTGCCACGCCTCCGGCGAGCGGTCCGTCCCCGTGCCGGTGTAGAAGCTGGCGAGCTCGTCGTGGCCCTCCTGCGTCAGCGGCACGGCGTTGAGGATCTCCTGGCGGATCTCGGCGTAGTTCTGGTCCGCCAACGCGAGCAGGCCGGCGAGCGTCGTGCGCAGCTCTTCGAGGTAGCGGTGGTTCGGCCGGTACACCGCGGGGACCGCCGCCTGTGCCGCGGCCTGTTCACGGCGGGTGAGTTCCTCGTTGACCGCCTGGAAGTTAACCCGGCTGACCACGGTCTGGGTGACGACCTGGTTGGGATGGAACCGAGGGCTCATCCGGGCCGACACCGCGATCGCCCCGCCGACCACGGTGAACAGCAACACGAACACGGTCGCCCAGCCGACGTCGCGCCGGCGGAGCACGTCGAGCCAGCGCAGGCCGCGGTCGGGCCGGTTCTTGCGGACCTCGCGCCGGCGGGCCGTGCTGGTCTTGCTGGGCTTGGCGGTGGACATGGTAGGGGTCGCGGGCGGTGGGCGGCAGAGCGCCAAACGGTCTCTAGCGCATCCATGGCGCATCGGCGGTTGCGACGGCCTCCTTGCGAGCCACGATTTTATCGCCCCTGCTCGGGTGCGTCTTCGGCAAGCAACTCGCCGGCGTCCGGGCCGTTGGTCCGGGGGCCGCCGTAGGCCTGCACGATGCGTTGGACGAGGTGGTGGCGGACAATATCGGACCCGTCCAGCGTGACCATGCCGACGCCCTTGACCCGCCGCAGCCGGCGGACCGCGTCGATCAGGCCGGACTGCCGGGGGTCGTCCAGGTCGATCTGCGAGGTGTCGCCGGTGACGACCATCTTGCTGCCGTGGCCCAGGCGGGTCAGGAACATGAGCATCTGCGGGGCGGTGGTGTTCTGGGCCTCGTCGCAGATGATGCAGGCGTCGTTCAGCGTGCGGCCGCGCATGAACGCCAGCGGCACGATCTCGATCAGGTCGACGGCCATGAACCGCTGGATCTGCTCGAAGTCCATCATGTCGTGCAGCGCGTCGAGCAGCGGCCGGAGGTACGGGTTGACCTTGTCCTGCATCGTGCCCGGCAGGAAGCCGAGCTTCTCCCCCGCTTCGACCGCCGGGCGGACGAGCACGAGCTTGCGGACCTCGCCGCGTTTGAGCATCGCGCAGGCGGCGGCGACGGCGAGGTAGGTCTTGCCCGTCCCGGCCGGCCCCACGCAGAAGGTCAGGTCGTTGCCGAGGATCTCGGCGAGGTAGTGACGCTGCCCCTCGGTCATGGCGCGGACGCGCTTGCCGGGCAGGTACACGTCGAGCCCGCCGGCGCCGAGGGGGAGCTTGGGCGCCTCGGCGTCGCCGTGCCCGTTGGCGTCGGTCGCCGCGGTCTCCGCCGCGGAGCGCGCGGTGTTCATTGTTGCCGCCAACGCCAGCGCGTCGAGCAGTTGCTGCCGGTTCATCGGCCGGCGGTTCCTGGCGGCCTCGGTGAGCAGTTCGAGCACGTGCGCCGCCTGACCAACCGGCCGCGGCTCGCCGGACACCTTGAGCGCCCCGTTGCGCGACGACAGCGTGACGCCCAGCGCCTCGCGGACGATCTTGAGGTTGCGTTCCGACGGGCCCGTGACGCCGATCCGGGCGTCGCCTTCGGGGAGTTGGATCGTCAGTTCCAAGGCGGGTGAATCTCCACTTCCAAGAACCGTCTTACCGCGTCAACCGTTGCCTCAGCTCGGGCCACGTCAGGGCCAACTCGTTCCGCGACGAGCGGACGGAGCGTAGGCCGTTGGGCTGGATCACTTCCTGCAACTGCCCGCGGCGGTCGAAGCGGTGCCGGATCGGCGGGGACGAGGGCGTCGGGCGTTCGATGACCCGCCAACCGCCGTCGCGCAGCGGCCGGACCTCGTACGTCCGCAGGCTCAGCGTCCCGGCGTCGGAGTCGTAGGCGTAGAACGCGTACGTCTGCTCCCGGTCGCCCGGCAGCAGCGACGGCACCAACACCAGCTCGGCCTGCCCGAGGTAGACCTGCGTCGGCGGGATCGGCTCGTCGGTCTCGTCGATCAGCCCCGGCGGCAGGCGATCCGGGATGTCCCAGTTCTTCTCGTGCCGGGCGAACAGCACGTTGGCGTCGACGATCTGCCCGCGGAAGCGCTCGGCCCGCTGCACCTCGCGGATGACCTCCTCGTCCGGCGGCTTCTGATACGCCAGCGTCAACAGCCGGCCGTCACGCAGCCCGGTCTCCGACCAGGACACGACTTTCGGTTCGTGGGCGAACACCTGCCGCTGACCCGCCGGCGGCAGCGTCGACAGCTCCGAGAACACCGACCACGTTTCCAACTCGCCGGAGTCGTCCGC
>JANQPR010000253.1 GCA_028285385.1 Phycisphaera sp. | reverse complement strand
AAAGCAAGAATGGAACCGCACGCCGTCGGCCGCTAGCTGATTCTCTGCGTTGCCTGACTTTTATGCGTTACCTGCGTCTTGCTCCAACGCCCACACCCGTTTTTCCAACTTCTTGACGGTCGCGGCCAACTCCGGCAGGCGCTGTTGCTGCAACAACACGCGCTTCGCTTGTGTGAGTGGTTGCGCGGGGGTGCCGCCCCAGGTTTCGCCTTCAGGGATGTCGTGCATGACGTTGCTGCTCGCGGCGATGGTGACGCGGTTGCCGAGGGTAAGGTGGCCGGCGACGCCGACGTGCCCGCCCATGGTGACGTGGCTGCCGGTGGTGGTGCTGCCGGCGATGCCCACACCGGCGACGAACAGGTTGTGCGGCCCGATCTTGCAGCCGTGCCCGATCACGACATTGTTGCTGAACTTCGTGCCGCGGCCGATCACGGTGGAGCCGAGCGTAGCGCGGTCGATGCTGCAGTTCGCGCCCATCTCGACGTCGTCTTCCACCACGGCGTTGCCGACCGCGGGCAGGCGATGGTGCTTGACGGTGTCGTCGCCGTCGAGTTTCGTCGTGGCGTAGCCGAAGCCGTCTTGCCCGATGACGGTGTTGGCGTGCAGGGTCACGCGTTGCCCAAGGACGCAGCCGGCGTAGACGCACACGCCCGGGTGCAGCACGCAGTCGTCACCGATGACCGCGCCCTTGCCGACGTAGACGTTGGGGTAGACGACGACGCGTCGCCCGAGATTCGCGCGCGGCGCGACGTACGCCCCGGGACGGATGGTGCACAGTTCGCCGACCTGGGCGTTCGGCGCGATCCCGGCGTCCGGGCTGATGCCAACCTCCGGTAGGGGCGCGTCGCCGTGGAGCGCGCGGAGCGCGCCGCGCAGCGCGACGTACGGCTCGGGGTGGACCCACCGCGTCCGGCCGGGCCAACGCGCGGCGTGCTCCTTCCCGACCAGCAGGCAACCGGCGGCGCTGTTGGGCACTCGGCCGAGGTAGCGCGGGTGGATCACGAACGACAACTCATCGGGCCCGGCGTCTTCAAGCGTCGCGCAGCCACGCAACGCCCACGACGCGTCCCCCACCGCCTCGCCGCCAAGCGTGGACACGAGCGACGCCAACGATATAGCCCGGGGTTCTGATTCGGGACCCGTCGTGCGATCCATCACGCCCATCTCGATAGCGTAAACCGAGGTCAGCGGCGTGTCAGCGCTCTCGATGGGATGTCAACGCCGTGTTGGCTCCGGGCGTCGATGCCCGGGGGTTCTCCCTAGATCTTTCGCCAGTTTGACGCGTCTGGGGCCACGTCAGAGAAAAGCCACGATCACCCAGATGCCGGTTGGGTTTGCCCGTGGACGTGTCATACTGGAGCTTTCACTTCGAGTCTGGGGCTCACGTCGCGGAAGGAAACAGGATGAGAGGATCGACACACCGAGCGGTGGCGGGTTGGGTTGTGGCCATGGGCGGCGCGTCTCTTCCGGTGTCGGGCGTGGCGGTCGGAGCGTCGGCCGACGTGCTCTACAACATCGCCGACCTCACGCCCGACGGCTGGAGCACATCCGTCGCCTACGACATCAACGCCGACGGCGACGCGGTCGGGATCGCCGGGCGTTTCAACCCCTCCTTCGAGGAGGCGTACTTCTACTACGACCACTCCGAAGGCACGTCCACCGTCTTCGGCTTAGGCACCGTCATCCCCCGCGGCGCGATCGTCGGCACCGGGTTCCGCGAAGCGGCGATCAACGACAGCGGCCTCGTCGCCGGCACCGCGCGATTCCTCGGCGGCGTCACCGAGTCCCGCGGCTTTGTCTACAACGGCAGCACCTTCACCAACCTCGGCACGCTCCCTGGCGCGACCGCCACTGGCATCCGCCCCGCCTCCGATGCGCTCGACATCAACAACGCCGGGCTCGCCACCGGGACCGCCACTTCAGGCGCGGGCACCACGCCGCAGGAGTCCGATAACCTCGACATCTACCTCAACAGCGCCTCACCGCTGACGGACATCGACGGCGACATCACCGTCGCGACGCGCGGCGACAAGGGCCGAGCCGTGAACAACCTCGGGACCGTCGCGGGGTCGAACCAGGACGGCCGGGCAACACTGTTCTCCGGCATAACCGAAACGGTCCTCACGGCCGGGACGCCGATCGCCGCCAACGGCTCCGAAGCCTTTGACGTCAACGATACCGGCCAGGCCGCCGTGCAGGACAACGTCGACCAACGCGGTTACCACTACGACCCGACGAACGGGCTAACCATTATCCCGTCGCTCGGCAGCGGCACCCGCACCTTCGCCAAGGCGATCAACGGCGACGGCGACATCGTCGGCAACGGCGACCGCACCCAGGGCACCAGCGGGCAGAACCGCGGCTTCCTTTACGACGCCACCGCCGGCACGACGACCATTCTCGAAGACCGCGTCGTCGACAAGTCCGTCCCCGCCGTCGACGGCCTGGGCGACTGGGAACAACTCGGCACCGCGTGGGGCATCAACGACGACGGCTGGATCGTCGGGCAGGGCTCCCGCCGATTCACCGGCAACACCTTCCCCACCAACCGAGCCTACCTGCTGATGCCCGAGAGCTTCGGCACGGGCGACTACGACGCCTCCGGACAGGTCGAGCAGGGCGACCTCGACCTGGTCCTGCAGAACTGGGGCCTGACGACACCGCCGACCCCGTCCGGCTGGATCAACGACCTCCCCGACGGCGTCGTCGACCAGGCCGAACTGGACAAGGTGCTCCAGAACTGGGGCAGCACGTCCGCGCCGGTGTTCGACGGCTCAACCGTGCCCGAACCCGCCGGCCTGACGGCACTGCTCTTGGCTACGGGCATGCGACGCCCTGCGACGGGGACGTCACGGGGCTAAACCCGGTCCCACCGCCGCCAGGCAACCTGCCAAATCGACACGCTCCGCGCCATCGCCCTTGCGCCCCCGACAGTCCAAGCGGTGGGACGCTGGTGGCTTGTAATCCGTAAAAGGCAATTTGAAAAGGATTTACGCGTCAGACCGACGGCCACGTTCTGGCCCGTGCCTTGCAACTGACTTGGCATGGCCGCGCGGTCTCCGCATCTCGACGCCGACGAACGCTTTCAACGAGAGCTGGACGCCGGCCGCGCCCCCGGCACCGGCAAGGCCACCGGGCCCGCAAGCCAACCCGCGGGCCGGCCTCGGTTCAACGTCCTGCTCACCGAGGACCGCCACCACCCCGACGAGCACTGGACCCGGCAGGTCCCCCGCCTGCTCGAGCCGCTCGGCGTCCACGCCCGCGT
>JANQPR010000246.1 GCA_028285385.1 Phycisphaera sp. | reverse complement strand
CGCGACCGACTCACCACGTTGCCCGCCGGGCGCCTCCGCCGTTCCGCGAAGTGATCCCGAAGAGTCCCGTCCGAACGCGGGGGCCGGATCGGGCGTCGGGGATCGGGTCTCGGCTTCGGTTATGCGCCGAATCCCGACGCCCGAGACCCGACGCCCGGCCTCAGGCTCTTTCTTTGACAAGTGAAGCAGGGGCGTGCGGCCCCAACTCAAGTTCACTCCGGCTGACGCGCCGGGCGGACTTCCACGGCCCAGTCGTCGGCCGCGGGTTCGAGGCTCGTGCCGGTGAGGTACACCTTCGCCCGGGCGGGCAGGACGCGGTACGACCAGCCCGGGTCGGCGTCGAGCGGCTGGCCCGCCTCGTCGTAGAAGAAGAACCGGTACTGCGCTGGGCATTCGTCGTTGCTCGCCAGGCGCACCGCGACCGTCACCGTCATCGGCCCGGCGTCGGAGTAACTCACGACCGGCTCCTCGCTGAGCTTGAGCTTGCCCTTGAGGTCCTCGAGCGCCGCGACCTGCGGGTAGTCTTCGAGGGCGAGCGGGTCCGGCTTCGCTTCGCCGGGCGCGTACTTGCAGGCCTGGAGCAGTGAGAGTGTCAGTGTCAGTGCGAGGGTCAGTGTTGTTGTTTTCATTTTGCTGCTTCGCGGAGAGTGAGTTGATGCATGCTTAGCCGCACCGCGGTGCGCGGCCCGGCGTCGTCATTGAATGCGGCGGGCGGAGTTGTCCCCTGGTCGCTGCTCGGCACCCACGAGCGAGTCGTTCGGTTGCGTCTGCTGTAGATAGCGCGGGTTGCCATAAAGCCTTTGAAACCCTGTCGTCCCTCCCATCGGCGCGACGAGCGAGTCCCCGCCTTCGAGCACGTGAAGCCCGGCGACGCCGCGGGTGTCTTCGAGCTCCCACGTGTAGTTGCGCTGTCGGTACAGCTCGCGCAAGTCGGCGAGTGTGGTGCCCAGCAGCGAGCCGGCGTCCTGGTAGTCGCGCAGCGCGGCGTCGGTCGGCGGGCGGGCGTCGTTACCGAACTCGAAAAGAATCGGCAGCGGGTGCTCCGACGCGGCGCCGGTGACGGGGTTGCCGAGGAAGACGGCGTCGTTGGTCGCCCACGGGAGCGGGATGTCGCCCGGCCGTGCGGGGAGGCGGACGTAGCGGAACACGGCGGTCTTTCCCGGCCTGTCGTCGGGCGTTTCGAGCCCTCGGAGCACGAGGCGCGACGCGGGCCGGCCATCGACCTGGAGCGTGACGGTCAACGGCTTCGCGTGTGGCGTCGCGTCAAGCGAATCAACGGGAAGCTTCAGCGGCACGGCGTAGTAGCGCTGCGCGATGGCGTCGTTGAAGCGCAGGTCGGCGTGAGCGCCTTCGCGCAGGATCGCGCCGGTCAGGAGCAGCCCGACCGCGACCGCTGCGGCGGCGTCTCGGGTGCTGCCCTCGTCGCCGCGGGTGATGGCGTAAAGCCCAGTGCCGGCCCCGAGCGCGAGCAGCGTGTCGCCGATCGCGGCCTTGGCCTTGCGGACGTCTTCGAGGTTGTTCCACAAGTGGTCGGCCGCCATCTCGTTGACGTCGGTCAGCCAGTGAACGCGTTGCGCCGGGCCGTCGTTGAGCTGTACCGACAACGCCGAGCCGTCGCTGGACGTCCGGGGGCGGAACGCGGCGACGGCTTCGGCGGGTCCGATTCCGACCTTGCGCGGCCCGAGCCCGTGCGACACGACCAGCACTGCGTTGTAGTCGCCGTCGGCGAAGGCGTTGATCGTGTCTTCGGCGTGCGGCGCGAACTGCAGCGCCCGACGGAAGTAGTCGTCCGCTTCGTCGGGCCGGTCGAGTTGCTGCGACGCGACGCCGTGCAGCAAGTACGCCAACGCGAAGTTGGACTCGGCGACGGCGTACCCGTGGTCGAGGTCGATGCCGTCGGGGTCGCCGCGGTCGTGGGCGGCGGCGCGTTGGGCCAAGGCCAGTTGATTCAGGCGTTCTTTGGTTTGTTGGTCGTAGCCGAAGTCGCGGAGGTAGAACAGGGCATTGCGGGACGCGGCGCGGGTGTTGTCCCACGAGCCGACCTGCGCGTGGGCCATCGCGGTGTACGCCAGCGCGATCGCCTGTTCGAAGGGCTCGCCCTTCCACAGTTTCAGGTCTTCGTTGATCGCGATGGCGACGACTTCTTTGCCCTCGTTGACGCCCTGTGTTCGGATGGCGTCGTAGACGTCGGTGAACACGTGCACCGCCGACTCGCCGTACCCGTCCGCGAGGGTGTACATGCCGAGCCGGGCGCGGTCTAGCAGGTACCGGCGGTCCTTGGTGTTGTCGGAGAGGTGGGCTGCGACGTGGTGCCGGGCCCGGCCGAACTCGGCGTTGTAGAGCGTGTGAACGGGGAAGCGGTCGTCGACGGCGGGCGTGCCGGAGCAACCCCCCGAAGCGGCGGAGAAGGACACGGCACACACGGGCAACACGAGCGTCGAGACGAGCCGCGAGATGCGTGACGCGATCGGCAATCGACGGTCCTCAGACGGGAATCGGTTCAGTCCCAGATGTGCCCGCGGGCTTCGCGCTTGTACTCGAAGCGGTCCGTCCAGACGGGTTCGCCGTCGGCGATGTCGAACAACTCGAACTCGCAGAAGTACACGTCCGTCCGTCGGTCGGCCTGGGTGCGTTCCAGCGAGCGGAACGTCGCGTGCAGCACGTGCGTTGGCGTTGTCCTGAGAGCGCCCGGGAGTTGTCCTTCCGCTTCGGCGAGCACGGCGTCCGACCGGCCGCGCGGCAGCACCATCGAGACGTTCTGGTTCTCGCGTAATGCCCGCACCGGCAGCGACCCCGCGATGCGTTGCATCACCGACCACTGCTCGGCCGTCGTCATCACGTCGTCGCTCAGGTTCGTCACCTTGTCCACCGTGATCACCCACGGCTCGCTGCCCGGCCCGCGCGTCGCCAACGCCTCGCTCGACGACAACGACTCCGCCATCGCCGCCGCCATCGCGTCGAAGTCCGACACGTCGATCCGCGACGTCTTCGGCGCCGACGCGCAGCCCGTCACCAGCAACGCGATCAACCCGGCACGGATCACTGACCACGGACCTCGACCCACTCAGTTCACCTGCTTCACGTCGTAGCGGTCGGAGAACACGATCTCGTTGGTCGCGGCGTGCACGAGCTGGAACTGCATGTAGTACTGGTTCACGTTCTTGCGGTTGACCCGGTAGAAGTCGCCCAGCAGCCAGAAGCTGTCGTCGGCGGCATAGTCGCCCGTGTCGAAGTCGCCGGTCTCGACGTCCGTGACGACGCCCTCGCGCTGGGCGAGGCGTTCGATCCGGGCCCGGCGTTCGACGAAGCGCATCCGGTCCCGCGCGACGTTCGAGTTCAGCAGCTCGTTGCGGATGCGTTGCGACATCAGCTCGAAGTCCGAGCTGGGCACGATCCGCGTCTGGTTGTTGATGTCGCCCAGCAGGATCGTCGCCCGGCCCTCCGCTTGACGCAGTTGCGGGATCTGGCCCAGGTCGGCGATCAACCGCTGCGGCACCTGGTCGGAGAACTCGGTGAGCGCGACCGGCAGCACCCGGTCGGAGTAGGTCTCGGCCTCGGTGGTCTCGTAAACGTCGATCCGGCCACGCTGCGTCGACTCACAGCCCGGCAGCAGGGCCAGGCTCACGAACGAGGCGGCGAGCAGCAGGGCCAGCGGCGGGCGGGCGGGCTTCAGGTTCATGTCCGGCTCCAGGGAACGATGTGGAAGCGGCATCGGCTCGACGCCGAGGCGGCGGGTGAGAAAACAGGAGGGCTGCATCCTATGGGACGGATACGCCGGGTTCGGGCCCCAGGGTCGTCTTCCGGCAACGACACCGCGCGGGCGGGCCGCCGGGAGCAGGGGTGTGGTTTTCGCTCAACGCGCATCACAGCCGGACCGGGGGGCAGCCAGCCGCGATGCGCCGTAAACAATGATCAAATTGGGGTTTGCTGATTTCCGACGGATTCTCTTGCCGGGTTCGGAATCCCGGAGCATGTTTGCCGTGTCGCCCGGACGCCGGCCTCGTGAGACAGGGCCCCGCCGGGAAAAGAGACCCCTCGGGCCGCCCCTCGTCGGAGGGTTGAGGCCGGAGGGCTGAGATTGGTGGAGGGCTCGCCGCTTCGGATGGAGCGGGGCGGCGAGTGGATAGGGGTGAGTGGCGAGCAGTTCGTCGGTGCGGCCTGCGGAGGGGCAGGCCGGCCGACCACCACCCCCACCCCATCACTGCCCGGGAATGAACCGCCACGGCCGGCCAGAACACGGACCATCGATTCCGACGGGCTGATTCCTTCTTGCCCCTGATCGAGTGCGGGTCGCCGTATCCCCTGCGGTGGCCCGTGCTCTTTTCTGTGATGGCGGACGCGTTCGAGCCGTCCTGGGCGGCGGTTCGGTCGCAAAATGTGCCGATTCCGCTAAGAAATCGGGCCTCAGGCGACTCCCGGGGTTGACCCGACGGGTACGCCGCGGCAGAATAGTTATGTAATGATTTTCGGATGATTGCGGAAGCCTGCCCCCGCGACCGTCCCCGTGTCTTCTGGTCTTTCGAGATTCATCCGGTGCCCGTGCGTTCTCCCGGGCCCGCTCCCACCCACGCCGACTTGCCGCGACCCAGCCGCTCCCGACCCCTGTTCCGCCCTTGGACCGAGTGATCGCCATGACCGACGCCCCCCCCCGCCGCTGCGACCGTCCGACCCGCCGTCGTGCCCTCACTTTCGGGCCCGGCTTCACGCTGATCGAACTGCTGGTCGTGATCTCGATCATTGCGCTGCTGGTGGGCATCCTGCTCCCGGCCTTAAGTGCCGCCCGCAACGCGGCGCGGGACGGGATCTGCCTGAGCAACGAGCGTCAAATCGGTATCGCGTTCTTGTCTTACGCGGCGGACAACAAAGAGTACTTCCCCGTCGCCTCGTACAAGGAACCGCCTTTTGGTTTCACCGGCGGTCCTACTGCTCTCAGCGGGGATATTTTCTGGACCGGGTTGATCGTCAAAGACAACTACATGCCAAAGAGCAGCGGTTTCCTTTGCCCGCGGTTTGACGCATCCAGGGAGAGTGAAGAAGTCACGATCGTGAACGCCCCCGACGACGATTTTTCAAACGAGCGTTGGCGAAATATCGACTACTCCGCCAACTTGCTTCTGATGACCACCGTGATCAACGGGTCCCGTAGTTTTCTCGGTTCACGCAAGACCGACGATGTCAGGGCACCTTCGGAAACACTGACGCTGGTGGATGGCTGGTATCCGATCGCTGATCCGCGGCACCCCAGCCACGATTCATCCGTAGAACAGCGGGCCTTCTTCGTGCTCCGAGGTTTCCCGCACATCCCGTTCGGCGGCTCCTCGATTATCGAATCTGTCCACGCCCGACACGCGAACGAATCGAACGTAAACATTGCTTACGCAGACGGCCACTCTTCGCCGTTTGCCATCAACGACATCTGGGACCCGTTCGCCGACCTCCCCGGCGCGTCGGATGATCCGAACCCCTGGACCGTGGACGGAAAGCCGGAGTAGGTCTCCCATCCGGTCTTGAGCTTGATTTCCTCAGGGACTTTCTGGGTTTTTCCTGCGCTATGCTGTTTCCATGAAGCTTGGCGTGATCGGGGACATTCATCTTTTTTCGCTGCGAGTGCACCCGCGGCGGTTGTTGTCGAAGCGGGCGTTGGGGCACGTGAACCTGGCGGTCAACCGGCGGAAGCGGTTTGAGCACGCGCTGCTGCCGGTGATGCTGGAGCGGCTGCGGTCGTTGAACAGCGACCTAGTGCTGATGTCGGGGGACGTGAGCACGTCGTCGCTGGAGTCGGAGTTCGCGGCGCTGCGGGGGGCGTTGGACGGGCACGGCGAGGACGGCACGCTCGCGGCGCTGGGGGCGGAGGCGGTGTTGGTCCCGGGTAACCACGACCGGTACACGTTCAAGGCGAGGCGGGTGC
This sequence comes from Phycisphaera sp., assembly GCA_028285385.1. Taxonomy (GTDB): domain Bacteria; phylum Planctomycetota; class Phycisphaerae; order Phycisphaerales; family Phycisphaeraceae; genus CAZIXN01. Next base: position 4,447 of record JANQPR010000246.1, on the reverse strand, counting down.
GGCGGATCGAGCAGGAGTTGGCGGCGTTGATGCCGGAGGAGTTCCCGCACGTGCGGCGGTTGAACGGCGGCGGCGCCGCCTCCGGGAGTTGGACGTTGATCGCGCTCGACGCGGCGGTGCCGAACCGTGTGCTGTCGCGGGGGAAGTTGGGGCGGGAGCAGTTCGCGGCGGCGCTGCAGGTGATCGAGGAGGCGAAGGCGGGCGACGGGTTGGTGGTGTTGTGTCACTACCCGTGCGTCGTGCCGGCCGGGGTGCCGAGCGGGTGGACGCACGACCTGGCGGAGGCGAAGCGGCTGCGTTGGGCGCTGCAGGGGTGCGCGGCGCGGGTGTTGTTCGTGCACGGGCACGTGCACCGGCCGTGGTACGTCGCGGGGCCGAAGGGGTTGAGGCGGGGGTTCGAGCTGCTCAACGCGGGCTCGCCGTGTCTGAAGTCGACGAAGTACCCGCGCGGGCAGGGGTTCTGGGAGGTGGACCTGCCCGAGCGGGTGGACGGCGAGGTCGTCGCGACGCACCACGTGCCGGTGCGCGGCGACGCGGCGGTGGGGCTGGACTGGGAGGCGCGGCGGTGGGTGAACGGGGAGCGTGCATAACGGCAGGCCGTACGATCGAGCAGCCGCTGGACGGAGCCGTGGCGTGATCACACCTCAACTACTCAAGGAGCACGACGATGACCCTCGAGCAACTGACGACGTTCCTGGCGTGGTGTACGGCAATCAACCTGGGGCTGCTGATACTCTGGGCGTTGGCGTTGATCGTCCCGCCGGTGCGGGCGGCGGCGGTGCGGACGCACGCGGCGCTGCTCGGGGTGGACCCGGGGGAGTTGCCGAGGCTCTACCTGCAGTCTCTGGCGTCGTACAAGATGCTCTGGCTGGTGTTCAACCTGGTGCCGTACCTGGTGCTGCGTCTGTTCATGGGCGTTTGAATTGGCCGGTGTTTTAGAACGCTGCGGGGTTGGGCGGGGGGTCTTCTACCGGGGATTCGCGGGATTTTCGGGATTTCACCGCGGTGCGGCGGATCGGCGAACGCGGCGCGGGGGCGGGTCGTTACGGTTGTGCGGTTTGTGGCGGCGGGTCGGGTGCCGGTCGCGGTCTCGCTGCTGCTGTCGAGCGGCGGGAACCCGGCAGGTGCGTACGGAAACCGCCGATAGCGGGAGTGTCCCGGTCTGGTTTGAGTCTGTGGAGGACGACGCGATGTGTGGGATTGTGGCGTACGTGGGTGGCGGCCGGGCGCTGCCGGTGCTGCTGGAGGGGCTGAAGCGGCTGGAGTACCGCGGGTACGACTCGGCGGGCGTGGCGGTGACGTCCCTGAACGAAGGCGACGTCGGGGCCACGTCGGTGTGTCGCGCTGTCGGGCGGGTGTCGGTATTGGAGGACAGACTCGACGCCGGCGGTGGCGACGGGTTCGACGGGCACCTGGGGATCGCGCACACGCGTTGGGCGACGCACGGCAAGGTGACCGAGGCGAACGCGCACCCGCACCAGGGCACGGCCGAGGGCGGCGCGAACATAGCGCTGGTCCACAACGGGACGATCGAGAACTACGCGGCGCTGCGGAAGCTGCTGGAAAAGAAGGGGCACGCGTTCACCAGCGAGACCGACACCGAGGTGCTGGCGAAGCTGGTGGCGGAGTTGTACGACCCGGACAACGAACACGCGTTGGAGACGGCGGTGCAGTCGGCGTTGCGTGAGGTAACCGGGGCGTACGCGATCGCGGTGACGTGTGATGCCGAGCCGTTCACACTGGTCGCGGCGCGGAAGGGCAGCCCGCTGATCGTGGGCATCGCGGACGGCGGGTACGTGGTGGCGTCGGACGGGTCGGCCATCGTGAGCCACACCAGCCGGGCCGTGACGCTGGACGACTACCAGGTCGTGCGCCTCAGCGCAGGGCCCGCGAACACCAGCGGCAGCGACAAGGCGTGGGCGGCGCCGCTGCACACGACGACGATCGACAACGTGAAGGTCACGCACGAGGTGACGGAGCTCGAACTCGAGCTCGAGCAGATCGAGCTCGGCGGATACGAGCACTTCATGCTCAAGGAGATTATGGAGCAGCCGGACTCGGTGCGGACGTGCCTGCGCGGCCGGGTCGACACCCGCGACGGGCGCATCGTTCTCGGCGGGTTGAACGCGCTGTCCCGTGAGCTCGTCCGCGCGAAGCGCTTCATCCTGACCGGGCAGGGCACGGCGTACCACGCGGGGCTGATCGGCGAGTACCTTTTCGAGGACCTCGCCAAGGTGCCGGCCCGGGCGGTGTACGCCAGCGAGTTCCGCTACCGCAACCCGATCATCGAGGACGGCAGCGTGATCGTCCCGATCTCGCAGTCGGGCGAGACGGCCGACACGCTCGCGGCGCTGCAGGAGGCGAAGGACCGCGGCGCGTTGTCGCTGGGTTGCGTGAACGTGGTCGGGTCGACGATGGCGCGCGAGACCGACGCGGGGGTGTACCTGCGGGTCGGGCCGGAGATCGGCGTGGCGAGCACGAAGGCGTTCGTCGGGCAGGTCGCGGTGCTGACGATGCTGGCGTTGTACATGGGTCGTCGGCGGGTGCTCGCGCACAGCAGCGTCGAGGACTTCCTGACTCACCTGGACCGTGTCCCCGACCACATCGCGGCGATCGTGCAGCAGAGCGACGAGATCAAGCAACGCACGGCGGACGTGGTCGACCGCGAGAACTGGCTGTTCCTGGGCCGGGGCTACAACTACCCGGTCGCGCTCGAGGGGGCGCTGAAGCTCAAGGAGATCAGCTACATCCACGCCGAGGGCATGCCGGCGGCGGAGATGAAGCACGGCCCGATCGCGTTGATCGACGAGGGCATGCCGGTCGTGTTCATCGCGACGCGCGGCAGCCAGTACGACAAGGTCGTGAGCAACATCGAAGAAGTGAAGGCCCGCGGCGGCCGCATCCTCGCGGTGGCGACGGAGGGCGACACCGACATCGAGCGTTACGCCGACGCCGTGTTCCCCGTGCCGGACGTGCCCGAGCCGCTGCAGCCGCTGCTGACCGTGATCCCGCTACAGTTGTTGAGCTACCACGCCGCGGTGCTCCGCGGCCACGACGTGGACAAGCCCCGTAACCTCGCGAAGAGCGTGACGGTGGAGTGAGCCGATAGCCCCCGGCGGGACCGTAGGTTTCTGCTGGCGGTACCACGTTCATGCCGGACGATGCTCGCAATCCGGGTCGTTCGTCGCACTGGCGCAGGCCGGTTGCAATATGCGTGCTGGCCGCGGTTCTCGCAAGCGTTGTTGGCTGGTGGGTTTGGTGTCAGCGCAGCTTCGGTTACGTGTTGACTTGGCCTCGGATCGTCGGAGGTGTTCACGCGATCGACGAGGTCCGCCGTGTCACGCCTCTGACGACCCGCACGTCGGGGCCGATTTGGCGCCCCGAAGCGACGGGGCCGCTCGTGCTGAGCGACTATGCCTTGCGCGACGGGTTACCGGCTTACCTTGAAAACCACGTGTCCTGGGGCGCGCGGACGTGGGACAGCCCGTGGTACCGCGTGCTCTACCGGCTTCACCGTTGGGGGCGGCTGGGCGACGAGGTCACCCATCTGGGCGAAGACGCTGCGGCCGAAGCCGGCGAGGCGTTCATGCGTTCGGTTGCCGTGGTTCCTTCACGGAATGATCCGGCGTTCCCGATGATGCGGGCGGTCGTGATCGAGGGGGTGGATGCCGGGGGCGCCTGGCTGACGTGCGTTGTGGCGCGGGGCAACGGGAACGGCGACACCTACCCCTATTACGAAGCCACGTTCCGAGGTGATGCGTCGGAGATCGGCCCGGAAACCGGCATCGCGTCCCAGCGGTTCAACTACGACGTCGCCGGGATGGAAGGCATCGAGCCGATCCTGCAACTCATCGGGCTAGCGGTGGCGGCGGGAGGCGGAGTCGGCGTGGGGCTGCTGGCTTCGGCAGCATGGGTGACCGTATGCCGTGCGCCGAAACGACGCGGCGTTGGGGCCAACGGTAAGATGTCTGAATGATCAGGACGCTTGTGTTATCGCTAGGGGGAGTCGCCTTGGCCTTCGCGCTCGGCTGCTCGACGCCGACGTACATCAACATCCCCGAGCAGGACGGCGACCTCGCCCGGGGCAACCCGAACGCCGACGACGTCCGCGACCTGATGGTGGCGGCGATCGAGGCGACGGTCGAGCACGAGATGCTCGACGGTGTGTTCGAGGTGATCCTGCCGCAGGGCAGCAACCAGCAGACGTACCAGCACGTCGTGTTCGAGGTCGGCGGCGGCGCGATCACGCCTGACACGCTGCGCGACGAAACGGTGCCGATCGTGCGTGTCGCGGCGATCCGGGTCCGCAACCGCCACGGCCGGACACGGTCGACCTGCCACCCCGCGCCGTAGTACCAGAACAGGTAAACCGTCACCGCCGACCGCCCCGTCGGGCTCGGCCGAACCAGGTCGACCTCGGCGTCGCGGCGATCCGGGTCCGCAACCG
>JANQPR010000239.1 GCA_028285385.1 Phycisphaera sp. | reverse complement strand
AACGCGGCCTCCGCCTGCTCAAGCGTCTCGTCAACGTCGCCCCGCAACGCCTCGACCGGGCGGTCCAGGTCGCCGACGCGCCAGTGCCGGACCCACTGCCCCATCCGCGTCAACACCGGCTGGACGAACGGCATCCACCGCTCCGGATCGGCACGGAACACGGTCAACGGCTCGTCGCTGTTGACGCCGTCGGTCTGCTCGAGCTCCTCGGGCACCGGGTGGAACGACACCGTCACCCGGTCACCGAGCCCGACCGCGCTGGCGAGCATGCCGTCGAGCGTGTCCTGCCGTTCAACCACATCGATCAGGCTCGTGTCCCGGCCCCAAGCGCTGACCACGACCGAACGAAAGCCCAGCGTCTCGATGATCTCCGGGAGCACGGGCAACTGACTCGCGGGCACGCCCTCCGCGTCCAGCGTGAACCGCAGCGAGTCCGGCCCGGACGGCGTTGCCTCGTTCGGCAGATACAGGAACGCGCCGTACGTCCGCGCGACGGGCGGGAGGTCCGTGTTCGCCAGCAACTCGCCGGCGCTGCCGAACGGCAGCTTCAGCGACGGGTCGTCGAAAACCGACAACTCCGTGACGTACCAGCCGAAGCCCGGCAACTCGGGCTGCCAGTTCCACTGCGTCGGCGAGCCCGGCACCATCGGCCGGACATCCTGCGCGACCGGTCGGTGCTGCAGGTCGTACACCCGTGTCCGCACGAACAGGTTCCGGCCGCTCAGGTCCCGGACGCGCACCGCGACCTCCGGCGTCTCCGGCGCCCGCACGAGGTTCGCCCGGCTCTGCGTCCCGATCGCGATGCTGGGCAGCTGCCAGACCGCGATGTCGTCGAACCACGCCTGGCCGTCTGTGTCCTGCAGCACGATCTGCTGCTCACGCAGCGGGTGCAACGGGTCGGGCGTCGGCTGGGCGAGGTGCAACTCGATGCCGACGTACGCCGCGTCGTGGTGTTGCCCGGGCAGCTTCAGGTCGACCGGCAACCAGCCATCCTCGTGTTGCAGCGGCGGGGTGTGCGTCACGCTGTCGACGATCTTTCGGCCGTCGGCGTCGAGGTAGTACGCCACGACCACCGCCCCCGCGTGGTGCAGGCCCTGCGTCCGTAGCTTCGCGGTCACGAGGTAGTCGCTCAGCGGCACGGCCGGCAGCGCGCCCACCGAGAGGAAAGCGCCGGTGTTGCCGCCCTTGGTGTGTAGCCCGAACGAGAAGTCGCCCGACGCCTTGCGGTCCGTCGCGTAGCCGACCTTCCCGAACGGCGGGTACCCGGGTCGGCGGCTCATCTCCCGGTGCAGCGGCAGGCCAAGGAAGTTCGGGTCCTCGGCCAGCGGGTCGCGCCCGACCGTGTACCAGAACCGCGGCATCTCGATGCCCCGGCCGATCTTCACGCCGGCGTCGTTCGTCTCCTCAAAGTCGAACAACTTCACCAGCCGCTTCGGGCTGACCATCATGGACTGCCCGGCAACATCGACCGGCACCGCGAACAGCAGCAAGCCCAGCCAAGCCACAGCGATCGCGCGGGGACGCTTCACTCGGGAGTTATCGGGTCTCGGGCGGTGCCGACTGCAACAAGACGGGGATGGCCCGCGTTGCCGGAATGCACCACAACCCGGGGCTTACAACGCCGCCAGCCGCCGCGCACGGTCCTCAGCGATCAGGGCGTCGACCAACTCGTCCAGTTCCCCTGCCAGCACGCGTTGCAGGTTGAACGACGCCCCGAGCCGGTGGTCTACGGCGAGGCTGTCCTTCCAGCGGTAGGTCCGCACCCGCTCGCTGCGGCCGCCGGTCCCGATCATCGCGCTACGCTGCTCGGCGCGTTCGGCGTCGGCCTCGGCGCGCTGGCGCTCGTACAGCCGGGCCCGCAGCAGCTGCATCGCTTTCTGTCGGTTCTGCTGCTGGCTCTTGCTCTCCTGCATCCGCACCTCGATGCCGGTGGGCTTGTGGATCAGGTGCACGGCCGTGGCGACTTTGTTCACGTTCTGCCCGCCGGGACCCTGCGCGGTCGTGACGTGCGTCTCGACGTCGTCGGGGTTGAGCTCGACCTCGACGTCCTCGGGCTCGGGGAGCACCGCCACGGTCGCGGTGCTGGTGTGGACCCGGCCCTGCGTCTCGGTCGCTGGGACGCGCTTCACGCAGTGCACCCCGCCCTCGTAACCGAGGTGCTGCCAGACGCCCTCGCCGGTGACGTTCACGGTCGCGCCGCGGACGCCGCCTTGCTCGCCCTCGGCCGCGTCGAGGACCTCGAACGACCAGCCCTTGCGCCTCGCGAACTGCTCGTAGACCTGCAGCAGATCGCCGGCAAACAGCGCCGCCTCCGCGCCGCCGGTGCCCGCGCGGAGTTCGAGGATCACCCCGCCCACCGCGGCGTCGTCGGCCGTGACCAACTCGGCTGCGATCGCGTCGAGGGCTTCGGTGGTCTTCGTTTCGAGCTCTGCGACCTGTTCCTTGGCGAGTTCGACGAGCTCGGCGTCGTCGCCTTCCGCGCCCGCGGCGATGATCTGCCGCGCCTCTTCCAAGTCGGCCGCGTCTTTCCGCCAGGCGCGGTATCGCTCAACGATCCCCGCCAGCGCGGCCCGCTTCACCGACAGGGCGCGGAGCTTCTCGTGGTCCGCCACGATCGCCGGGTCGGCGAGCTGGGTCTCGAGCTCGTCGAACTGTGACGACAACGCGTCTAGCTTCGCAGTCAGGCTCTCACGCGGCGCAGGCATGGCCTTCCATCTTCCCCAACAAAAAAGCCCGCGTCCAACGGACACGGGCTCGTGGATTCGGGGACAGTCGGTCGGATTACTTCTTCTTGCCGAAGTAGTTGCCGCTGAACTTGCGCTGGAACTTCTCGACCCGGCCGGCGGCGTCGACGAACTTCTGCTTGCCGGTGAAGAACGGGTGGCTGGCCGAGCTGATATCGACCTTGACCAGCGGGTATTCTTCGCCGTCCTCCCACTTGACGGTCTCCTTGGAAGAGACGGTCGAGCGGGTCAGGAACATGGTGTCCGCGGACACGTCCTTGAAAACGACCGGGCGGTACTTGGGGTGGATGCCGTCTTTCATGGCGGACCGTAGGTAAGGGGAGGCTTGGCCGCGTCGGGCACAAGGGGACTGCCCCTCGCGACGCGGAGCCGAGTAGTGTACCCACATCGAAGGGCGCTGCAAACCGCCGTCCCCGACGCCCTCCACCTCGCCGACGCCCCATGGACACCTACCTCAACGGCACGTTCCACTCCCCCGAGGCGGCCCGCGTCCGCGTCGAGGACGCCGGGTTCCAGCACGCCGTGGGCCTGTTCGAGACCTTCCAGGCCTACCGCGGCCGGGTGTTCCGGCTTGACGCTCACCTCGACCGGCTCCGCGCCTCGGCCCGCGACCTCGGGCTGGCCGCCGACCTCAACGTCCGGCCCCTCGCCGACGCCGTCGCCCAGACCATCGCCCACAACGGCATCGACCGCGCCCGGCTGCGCCTCACCGTCACGGCCGGCACGCTCTCGCTGCTCAGGGCCACCGACAACGGCCCGCAAGCGACCGCCCGGCAGACCGTTGCGGTCGTCCCCCAACCGCCCACCACCTACGACCCGGCGTACTTCGAGCAGGGCGTCACCGTCGCCGTGCACGGCCCGGCCGCCAACCCCTTCGACGAGACCGCCGGCCACAAGACGCTGAACTACTGGGGCCGGCTCCGCGCCCTGCGCCGCGCCGCGACGCTCGGCGCCGCCGAGGCGGTCTGGCTCAACGTCAGCAACCACCTCGCGTCCGGCTGCGTGTCGAACCTGCTGCTGGTCAAAGACGGCGTCCTGCTCACGCCGTTCGCCCGGGGCGAGGAGGTCGAGGGCGCGTTGCCCGCGCCGGTGTTGCCGGGCGTGACCCGCGCGGCCGTGATCGATCTCGCCGAGCGGGCGGGCGTCGAGGTCAAACGCAAGATGCTCGGCATCGACGACCTGCTCGATTCCGACGAGGTGATGCTCACCAACTCGGGCTGGCACGTGCTCCCGGTCGTCAAGGTCGAGAAACACGACGTCGGTGACGGCAGGGTCGGGCCCGTCACGCGACGGTTACGAACCGATCTACTCGAACTCATCGAGCGCGAAACCACGGGCGAGCATAACGACGGCTGAGTTGTCGGCGGGAAACGCCCGTCATCCCCCTTCGCGCTGCTGACGCTGCTCACGCCGCTGACGGATCATCTCGCCCATCGCGGCGCCCCGCTGCGCGCTGCCGTTGCCCAACCGGTCGGACATCCGCTCGCGCATGGCGCCGGAATCGCGGCCGCCGGGCGGGCCTCCCCCTTCGCGCCCGCCACGGCCTTCGCCGCCACGCGGCCGACCGAAACCCATCCCCTCCTCCATCATCGCCGCGCGCTCTTCGGGCCCGGCGAGCATGTACGTGTCCAACCGTTGCCCCATCATCTGCCGCATCATGTCGCGCGCCGCGTCCCGCGCGTCCTCGTCTTCCCGCACCATCCGCCGGAACTCCCGGTCCCGACCCCAGCGCTCGCGGATCACGTCGTAGTACGGCTGCTTCGCGTCGCCGCCTAACCGCTGGAACCTCGCCGACGCCAACACCGCCTTCGCGTCCTCCGGTGTCTCCGGCATGGCCGGCGGCGTCAGGTACCACGCCAGCCACGCGCCCGCCGCCAGCACCAACACCGCCGCCGCGCTCACAGCGCCGACCGCAACGCGCTTACGCACCGCTTCGTCGCTCGACAGGACGTGTCCAACAATGATCTTGAGCTTTTCCATCGCAGTGCCTCTTTGCTGGTGGTATCACGCCTGACCGTTCAAGTCCCCGGCAGTTCGAAGCCCACGTGCCCGTCCGCAAACAGGATATTCCGCTTGAGGTGGCGCTTGGGCACAGAAAACGTCGTGCCGTCTTCAAGCAGGTACTCCGATCCGCCGGGCTCGCCGTCGAAATCGAGCATCAGCGCGATGCCGGACGCGTCGAGGTTCAGCCACCGCACCGGGCCGCGCGGGGTGTCCAGGATCTCCTGCAGCGTCATGCCGCGCGAGAACGTCGAGAACGCGTAGCTCGACGCCGCCACCGCGAACACGTCGTTGTCGTCCGGGCAGTGGTAGACGGTCTGCGGGTCCTCACGGTCTGGCTTGGGCAGGTAGAACGCCATCGCGGTGGGTAGGTCGGGGCGCGGCGTGCCGTCCGGGTAGAACGACGCCGGGGGGATCGGCGCCGGCATTGCGCGGACGTCCGGGTAGTACTCGTCAAAGTCCTGGGCGTAGGCCGCGATGGCGATGCCGAACTGCCGAAGGTTGCCGGAACACGTCACCCGCTTCGCCGTCGACCGGACCGACGCGAGCACGGGCAGCAGGATCCCGATCAACACGGCAATGATCGAGATCACAACGAGCAGTTCGATCAGCGTGAAGCCGCCCCTGGGCTGGCGAGGAAACGTTGAGTCAGACGGTCTACAAGACGGCCGAAAATGGGCGCGTACCGGCTGCATAGCAAGTGCAACGCCGGAGTCGACTCATTATTGCTGCCGCGCCGACTCGATTGGCAAAAAGCTCGGAACCCCGGTCCGCCCGGATCGACGTACGCTCAACCCGCTCCGGGCTCGAACCGCAGCACCAGGTCATAGACCTCGGCGTTCATCGTCCGGGCCACGCCCAAGTCCTTGATCATGCAGACCTTGAGCGTGTCGCACGCGAGCCGGGCGTCGAAGTTGCTCTCCAGCGCCCGGCCCATGCCCTCGAGCACGACCAGATCCACGCCCCGCCGGCCACACACCTCCGCCAGTTCCGGGCAAACCGCGCCCAGGTCGATCAGCGGCGCGTCGTTGCCCGAGGCCACCGCCTCCAACCGGCCGTCCCGCCAGGCCTCGCCGATGACGGCGTCCCACCGCGCGATCTGCTCGACCAACGGCACGAGCTCGTCGTGCGTGACGTCGTTCAGCGATGGCCGGGTGTTCGCCGTCAGCACCACGCCCACGCCCCGCCGCAGCAGCTCCCGCGCCAGCGGCAGCATCCCCAGCAGCACATCCGGCCCTGCGTTGTCCACAAACAACGCGGCGCAGCGGTACGGACGATCGTTGCCGGTAAAACGCGCCGCCAACGCGTCGTAGTCGTCGAACCGCCAAGGACGCGGCTTGAGCTTCCCCCGCACCGCCTCGAAGTCGATCCCGCCGTTTTCGAATAGCGCGATCGTCTCCTTCGCGCCCAGGTCGAAGATGTTGCCGGCAAACACCCCTCGCACCAGCGCGTCGAACCGGGCCGTGGCATCCAGGCAGTCGAGCTCCCCGAGCAAGCCCGGCAGCAGCTTCAGTGCCCGCTCAGTTTCCTGCCGCTTCGGGATCGCGTAAGCGTCGTCGATATCCGCGCGCTGCAATGCATCTTCGCGCGCCCAGCAGATCGACAGGATGTCGAGCCGGCCGAACCGCGCGGGGTCCTCCTGCTGCGCGTCGAGATACGCGAAGAAGTCGCCACGCGCTGCTGAGAGTTGCGTGTGTGCGTGTCCATCATCGATGCCGCGCTCCGCGGCCTCGAGACGCCAACCGTCGCCCAGGAGATCGAAATGCGTCCGGAACAGTTCGAGCCAGTACGCCCGCTTCTCGGCGTCGGCGGTCAGGTCGGTCGGACACGCGACGTAACCGCTCGGGTCGGCGAGCAACGGCAGCGGCACCCGCTGCGCCCGGCGGCGCAACGCCGGCGAATCGTTGGGCAACGCGGGCCTCGCTTCACCCAGAACCGTCTCGCCATCGCTTGCGGGGGCGGGTGGGGTCACGCGGCGACCGTCCTTGCGAAGTTGTCAAGGATTCGCAGGCCGACCGCCTGCGACTTCTCCGGATGGAACTGCGTCGCCCAGAGGTTCCCGCGGTGGATCGCCGAGCAGAACGGCGAGCCGTACGTCGTCGTCGCCGCGGCGTCCCCGGCCTCGGTCGGTTCGCAGAAGTACCCGTGCACGAAGTACACGTGTGCGGTCTCGTCCGCCGGCAGCCCGTCGAACAGTGGCGTCTTGGCGGGGTCAAACGCGATCGTGTTCCACCCCATATGTGGCACCTTGAGGCGTGGCCGCCCCGCGCCCTGGTCCTCGTTGAACCGCACCACCCGCCCGGGCACCAGCCCCAGCCCCGGAATCGGCGCGTCGCCCGGCGCGTCCTCGGTCGATGAATCGAACAGCAGCTGCATCCCCAGGCACACGCCCAGCACCGGCCGACCCGACGCGACGAACGCCTGAACCGGCTCGACCAACCCACGTTGCTCTAGTTGCCGCATCCCGTCCGCGAAGTTGCCCACCCCCGGGAGAACCAACTTCGCGCCAGCCGCAATCGACGCCGCATCAACGACCACCTGTGCGTCGTGCCCGAGGCGTTCGAACGCCTTCTGCACCGAGCGCAGGTTCCCCATGCCGTAGTCGACGATACCGATGGAACTCATTTAGCGATTTCGCGATTGGGCGATTTAGCGGTTGGACAACACATCAATCGTCACGGCCATGATCTCGAGCAATCGCGAGATCGCCAAATCACCAGATCGCCAAATACCTACCGCACGACGATCTCGACCCGGCGGTTCTTGTCCTTGTCGCGGCCGCGCGGCTGCGATGCGCCCAGGCCGACCGTGTCGAGACGCGACGCTTCCACGCCCGTGCTCCCCAGATAGACCGCGACCGCCTTGGCCCGCGCGAGACTGAGCGCCTCGTTGCTGGCCCACCTGCTCTTGCGGATCGGGTCGCTGTCGGTGTGGCCCTCCACCAGCACCGACCGGCCGGCGTAGCTGTTCTTCAACGCGGCGGCGACCTTGTCCAGCGTCTTCTTCGCGCCGCTGCTCAGCGTCGCCTGACCCGAGGCGAAGAGTACGTCGCCCGGCACGCGGACGGTCACCTCGCCGGGCGTGGCCGTGTCGACCTCGACACCGCTGATCCCGGCGAAGCCCGTGCCGTCCAGCGACAACACGGCCGGGGTCGGCGTCGGGGGCGGTGCGGCGGCGCGCTGCGCGAGCTGCGACCGGAGTTGGTCGTTCTCCATCGCGAGTTGGTCTTTCTCGGTCTGGAGTTGGCGGTTCTGGCGGTAGAGCGCGTCACGTTCGTTCTGCAGGCTGGTCAGCGACTGGCAGCCGGGGCCCAGTGTCAGGACGACGAGCAGCAGCCCGGCCAGCAGAGGGAAGCGTCGGTTGAGCATCTTCGAGACTCCGTTCGGATTCGCGGTGTCGGACGGTGAATCCCGGATTCTAACGACGCTCGAACGCCGGTGCTCCGGGTCCGACGCAGGTCGGATCCGAGACTGGTTTCGGGGCACGGTGCGTGTTGCCGGTACGCTGAGCCGATGCCGGTGCCCGACTTCGTCCGCCGTGACCTCGACGCCCTGGAGATCGCGCTCGACGACGCCCAACCCGACCGGTTGTCCGCGTTCCACGCGTTGCTGCTCGAGGCCAACCAGCGGATGAACCTCACGGCCGTGCGCGACCCGGACGAGGCCTGGCGGCGCATGATCGTTGACTCACTCACGGCGTTGCCGGGGCTGCGTGAGGCCAACGGACCCAAAGCCGACGCGTTGCGGGTTGCGGACGTCGGCAGCGGCGGCGGCCTACCCGGCATCCCGCTCGCCATCGCCCGGCCCGACGCGCGGTTCACCTTGATCGAGTCCACCGGGAAGAAGGCCGACTTCATCCGATCCGCCGCCTCGCAACTCGGGCTGACGAACGTCTCGGTCCTGAACGAACGCGCCGAGCACGCCGGACAACAACCCGAGCACCGGCAGCGTTACGACACCGCGGTCTGCCGGGCGGTCGGGCCGATGGCGTTGATCCTCGAGTTGTGCCTGCCGCTGGTGAAGGTCGGCGGGAGCCTGCTGGCGATGAAGGGGCCCCGGGCCGAGGCCGAGTTGGACGACGCCGGCGACGCGCTGTCGATCCTCGGAGCGGGCGACGTCGCGCTGATCGACGCCTACCCCGACGGCTTCGACAACGACCTGATCATCGTGAGCGTGATCAAGGACCGCCCGACGCCCAAGGCCTACCCGCGGGCGCCGGGCGTGCCGAAAAAACAACCACTGTAAATACCTTCAATGCCCGGCGTCGATGTCGAACCCCAGGTCGAGCGACGGGGCCGAGTGCGTCAACGCGCCGACGGAGATCCGGTCGACGCCGGTCTCGGCGATGCCGCGGATCGTGTCGAGGGTCACGCCGCCGCTGGCTTCGAGCTGCAGCCCTGGCGCGTCGGCGTCGCGCAACCGGACCGCTTCGCGAAGCTCGTCGCTGGTCATGTTGTCGAGCAACACGATGTCGATCGGGCATCGCCGAATCAAGTGGAGTTGCTCGAGCGTGTCGACCTCGACCATCACGAACTTTAGTTCCGGGAACTTCTTGCGGGCACGCTCCGCGGCTTCGGTGATCGCACCGGCAAGCTCGCCCGGCGGCACGTGCGCGAGGTGGTTGTCCTTCACCAGCATCGCGTCGCCGAGCGACTGGCGGTGCGGGGTGCCGCCGCCGCAGTCGACGGCGTACTTCTGCAGCCGCTTCAGCCCGGGCAGCGTCTTGCGGGTGTCGCACACCTTCGCCTTGGTCCCGCGCAGGGCGTCGACGTACGCCGCGGTCAGCGTCGCGACGCCCGAAAGGTGGTTGACGAAGTTCAACGCGGTGCGCTCGAGCGTGAGGATGTCGCGCAGCCGACCGGTGAACGTGGCGACGACCTGCCCGGCGTCGAGGCGTTCGCCGTCGTCGGCGTGCGACGTGAAGTCGGCGTGCCGGAACGACGCGGGCAACGGGTAGAGCAGGTCGAGCCCCGCGAGCGTGCCGGGCTGCCGGGCGCGCATCACGGCCGTGGCGGTCGTCTTCTTGTCGACGAAGGCCCAAGACGTGACATCTTTATCCGACGGGAGCAGGTCCGCGGTCAGGTCGTGGTTGAACAGGCCGGCGACATCCGTATCTTCAAGGCCGGCGCGCCCGAGCGCCGCGCGGTAACGCTGCTTCGGGTCGCGTTCGGGGGTGGTCTTACTCACGACGAGTCCGGGAAACTCACACGATACCGCCGGGGCCGCACCACGGTCAGGCGGACGCGGTCGCCCGGCCCGACACCCTGCTCATCGAAGTACCTTCGCCAGCCGCGCCAGCGGAAACGTTGCCCCTTGTAGCTGTCGGTTTCGACGGCGACGCCGTCTGGCAGCACGAGTGTGACCGTGGCGTCTTGCAGCGTTGGCGTGTTGCGTGGCAGCGGGACGTAGCCGTGCCGCACCGCGCCGGGTTTGAGCCGGACCTCGCGCACCGGGTCGGCGTCGTTGGGCAGCACGTACCACGCCCGCATGTGCTGCGTCCGGTACCGCGGGCCGACGTCGCACGGCTCCACGTCGGACAGCGAGATCATCGTCGCGAACCGACACCCGACGCGGCCGCGCCAGTACGCGTCGTCACCGCCGACGCGCGGCTCGAAGCGCCGGCGGATCGCTTGCACGTCGCGCGGCGTGAGCCCGTCTTGACTGAACACGGCCTCCGCGGTCGCCATCCCGCGCACAGGGCCCGCCGACTGTTTGAGGTACACCCGCTCCCCGGCTTCGACCCGCCCAAACGGCGGGCCCGCGGTCTTGGACAGCCGGCTCTCGATGGTCTTCGTGCCCCGCAGGATCGCGTCGAGGTACGGCTTCTTGAGGATCGCGACGTGCACGCTCACACGCGCATGCTAAGCCAGCCCTACGCCAGCGCCTGCCAGAGCATCCGCGCCCCCGCCACCGCCGCGCCCGCGTACATCACCGCCGTGAACGGCTTCTCGGGCACACGGTCGTGCAGCCTCGCGCCCAACAGTGAACCGATCGGCACGACTACCAGCATCACCGCCGACAGCTTCAGCGTGGTTGTATCAATCAGGTCGAGCCAAAGGTAGCCGGGCACCTTCAACAGGTTCACGGCGAAGAAGAACACGACGAGCGTCGCCACGAGCCGGCGTTTGTCCATCCGCGTCTCGAGCCAGTACAGCGTCATCACCGGGCCGGCGGCGTGCGCGAGCGTCGAGACAAACCCGGCGATGAGCCCGGCGCCCCCGCCCGCCTTGGCGTTGTCGGGCACGCGCCCCAGCCGGCCCCCGGCCATGCGGTACAACTGCAACGCGACCATTACCAGCGTGATCGCTCCCACCGCGAGTTGGAGAACCAGAGCCAACCGGGCGGTGGCTTCGCCGCTGCTTGTTGTTGAGTCGGCCGAACGCCCGCCGAGTTGAAACATCAGGCCCAAGCCGAGCACGATGCCAACCGCCGCGCCCCAGAGGGCGGGGGCGAGGTGCCTGCCCGAGCGGTGTCGGCGGTGCTGAGCGATGGCGACGAGGTCGGCCCCGATGAGCACGGGGAGCATGACGCCCACGGCGACATCGGCGGGCAGGGCGTTGGCGACGAGCGGGACCGCAAGCACGCCAATACCCCCGCCGAAACCGGACTTCGCAACGCCGATGACCACCGCCGCCAGTAACAGCGC
>JANQPR010000237.1 GCA_028285385.1 Phycisphaera sp. | reverse complement strand
CAACGACGCTGCATCACCTAGAGCGAAACACCTCGGGCAAGGCGGATGCGCCAAGGGCCAGACGATTCGAACTCAGTGGCCCTCTCCTGTTCGAGCCGTTGACGCCTGGTTCGCTGATCGTGGTGGTTGACGGCCATCAACGCGTGCTGCAGAGCGAGTACCTCCGCTTCGCCCAACCGCCCCCGGAGGACTCGCCATGACCGCTCGAACGCCACCCCCGATCCGGCGTGTTCGACGCGGCATCGGTTCGTTCATCGCCGTCCTCTCCATGGGGCTGCTGGCCACCGGCGCTCTGGCGCTGACGGCATTGTTCCGCGCCGACGCCCACCGCACACAGAACCTGCAGGCCGAGGCACAACTGACCGAACTCCTCCGCGCCGGAGCAGATGCCGCGCAACGCATGCTGACCGAAGCCGGCCCGGGCATTGCTCAACGCGAATCCACCCCACACGCGATCGACCTACCCGACGCCTTCGACGAGACTGCCGCGTTGTGGCTGACTTGGGCGTCTGCCGACGAAACCCGAGCCGATGGCGATGCGGAAGCGAGAGCGTTGGTTCGTTGCGAGATTTCAAGACGGGCTGCCGAGCAATCCCTGACTTGGGTGTGGCTCAACGGGGCTTGGGCCCTGCAGGACGCTCACGTGATCCGACTCCGGTAGAACCAAAGCGCCGATCGGCGTTGACGGGCCTCAATTGATCCGCAGCAGGGTTCACGGGGCTGGCTGCCAACCTCCGTCGGCCCACAGCGATCCGCTGACCGATGCGTTGCCGATCGCGAAACAGACCGCGTCGGCGATCTCTTCGGTGGCGATGAGACGCTTGAGGTGTGTGTGGGGCAGCACGAAGTCCTTGATCAGGTCTTCGCCCAACGCGCGGACCATGGGGGTGTCCGTGAAACCCGGGTGCACCACGGCCGCCCGGGCACCGTGGAACATGCCTTCCTGCGTCAAGGTCGCGGCCGCGCCGACGAGGCCGGCCTTGGTGGCGGCGTAGGAGACCTGCCCCCGGTTGCCGCGCGACGAGACCGAGCCGATGAACACGGTCGCCGCCTGCTCGCCTTCGTCGGGTGACCACGCCTTGAGGCCGGCCTTCTTCCGGTCGGCGGCGATGCGCCCGACCATCTCCATCGCCCAGTACACCGGCGCGGTGAGGTTCACATCGAGCACGAGCCGGAAGTCCGCGTCGGAGTAGAGGTCGGGCTGACCGGTCTCGCGGTCAACCTTGACCGCGAGCCGGTCCCGGGTGATGCCCGCGGCCGGGACGCACACGCGGACCAAGCCATCGAAACGCTCGGCCGCTTCGTCGAACACACGAGCCCGGAACCCCGCGTCGGTCGTGTCGCCCACCCAGGCGGCGAACTTGGTTCCGGTCGACGCCGCGCCCAGTTCGTCTGCCACCGTATTGACCGCCTCGGCCAAGTCCACCAAGGCCACGGCCGCCGCCCCTCGCTGCGCCAGCGCCTCGGCCACCGCCCTGCCGATCCCGCTGCCAGCACCGGTCACCACCGCGATTACGCCGTCGATTCTCATAGCGGGCCTCCCGATCAAGTGTGAGTGCCAAAATAGCGACATTACCCTCGGATTACCAGAGTTTTTTGTGCAAATGCGAAATTTTGGACTATAGTGAGATAGATCCAGTTGCCGCCGAGCCGAGGCCGATCCGGAGTAGTTCCATGCCAGAAGCCCCAGCCGAGCCCACGCAACTGCGGATCAAGAAGTACCCCAACCGGCGGTTCTACGACACGACCCAGAGCCGGCACGTGACGCTCGAAAACATCTTCCGCGCGATCCGCGCAGGGCACCGGGTCGAGGTCACCGACTCCCGCACCGGCGACGACATCACCGCCCGGGTCCTGGCCCAGATCATCCTTGAACTCGACACGCTGAAGCTCGACTCTTTCCCCACCAATCTGCTGCACCAGATCATCCGGGCCAACGACACTCTCGCCCAGGAGTTTCTCGACACGCACTTCGCGGACGTCGCCGACTGGTTCGACCGGTCCAAACGCTACGTCGAGGGGCAGTTCCGCCAGGCGCTGGGCCTCGGGACAGATCCCCCCAACCCTCCGAACGCGGACGACGCGCCGAGCCCCGAAGACGAGCCCCCGGCCCCGACGAGCAGCCCAGACCTCGGCCGCGGCCTGGACCAGCTGTCGAAGCGCCTCGAGGGCCTCCAGGACCGGCTGCGACCACCGAGCGCCGACTGACCCAAAACCCACCGCGAAGCGGTAAATAAATCGTTAAATAGATAACTTTGTCACTTTTTTTGTGCAAATGCACAATTTTCCATTGATCCTTGATCGGCTTGACTCTAGGTTGGGGGCGATAAGAAATTCACCCGCCCGTTCTGGGCCCAACCACAAAGGACGGTGTCGCATGACCGGCAACGCACACGAACGCATGATCGAGTTGATGGACGAGGCAGGGCAGTGCTACTTCTCGGCGGTGAAGTCCGGGATGAAGCTGCAGCAGGAGGTCGCCGACTGGTGGGCCCAGCACGCCGCCGTCGAGGCCCCGTCGGGCGGGTTTGACCCGAAGGCGCTGGCCGACGAAGCAATCACGAAGTGGAAGGCCGCTTCCGACGACGCCATCGCGATGATGGAGCAGGGCGCGAAGAAGAGCCTCGACCTGCTGAACCGGGCGTTTGAGGTCGGGCAGACCGACTCCCTGCAGGCCGCCCAGAAGAAACTCAACGAGTTGTGGGAGAGCTCGATCAAGACCGCCCAAGACAACGTCAAGGAGATGCTCAGCGCCAACGAGAAGGTCGCGAAGGCGTGGATGGAGGTGGCCCAACGGAAGTCCGAGGCAGCCGCCGCGCCGTGACGATCTCGCTCGAACTTGACGCGTCTCCGGGCGCTTCCCCGTTCCGGGGATTTCATTGCGACGTTGGCATCTGTGTCGCCGCGTCTCTCTCCTGCTTGAGAGGCTTGCGATGCTCAAAGAAGTCTTCATCGGCGGCTCGGCACGTACCCCGATCGGTCGGTTCTGCGGGGCGTTCGCCGAGGTGCCCGCCACAACACTCGGGGCCGAGGTGATCCGGGCATCCCTCGAACGGGCCGGGGTACAGCCGCGCGAGGTTGACGAAGTCATCATGGGCAACGTGATCGGGGCCGGTCTGGGCCAGAACGTCGCCCGGCAGTGCTCGATCGGCGCGAACCTTCCGTCGGAAGTCCCGGCGATGACCATCAACAAGGTCTGCGGCTCGGGCCTCAAGGCGGTGATGCTCGCCGCGCAGTACATCCAGTGCGGCGACGCCCGCCTTGTCGTCGCCGGCGGCACCGAGAACATGTCGCGGGCCCCCTACGTGCTGGACCGCGCACGCACCGGCTACCGCATGGGCGACGGCAAGCTCGTCGACACGATGATCCACGACGGGCTATGGGACTGCTACGGCGACCTGCACATGGGCAAGCTCGGTGACCGCTGCGCGGAAGACCGCTGCCTGAGTCGCGAGGCGCAGGACGATTTCGCCGTCGCGAGCTACCAAAGGGCGCAAGCCAGCCAAGCCAAAGGGCTGTTCGAGTCGGAGATCACGCCGGTACAGATTCAGGCGAAGCGGGAGACGATCGAGGTAGCGGTCGACGAAGAGCCGGCGCGGTTCGACGAGACGAAGCTGCGGGCGATGCGGCCCGCGTTCGACCCGCAGGGCACGGTGACCGCCGCCAACGCGTCGAGTGTCAACGACGGCGCCGCGGCGGTGTGCGTTTTTTCCGGGGACAAGGCCGAGCGGGCCGGACTCACCCCAGAGGCCCGGCTGCTCGGCTACACCAGCATGTCTCGCGACCCGGAGTGGTTTACCCTCGCGCCGATCCGCGGGATCCGGTCGCTGATGCGTCGGCTCTCGCTCGCCGTCGACGACGTCGACCTCTTCGAGATCAACGAGGCGTTCTCCTGTGTTCCATTGGCCGCGATGCAAGACATCGGCATCCCGCACGAAAAGGTCAACGTCCTTGGCGGCGCGGTGGCGCTCGGCCACCCCATCGGTGCTAGCGGCTCCCGCATCCTCGTCACGCTGCTCAACGCGCTGCGGCTCCGCGGGCAGAAGACCGGCATCGCGGCGCTGTGCATCGGCGGCGGCGAATCCGTCGTGCTCGCGGTCGAACGGCTCTGATTCACTCTACGGAGACTCGCCCCGTGAACGCCAGCAACCAGAACGGCCCCAACGGTCAAGGCAGCGGCTTCGGCACCGCCGGGGACCTCTTCACCAAGATGTGGACCGACTTCGCGTCGCGCATGGCGGCGTCCGGCACATCGGGCCCAACCGACAGCCTCGGCCCGCAGGTCGCCCGCCAGATGCGCGACACCTTCTTCGCGAACTGGTCCGAAGCCTGTGACCGCTACATGCGATCGGACGAGTTCCGGCAGGTGATGCGCGAATCGATGGCCGCCGCGGTCGAGCTCCGTAAACAGCTCAACTCCCAGCTCGGCGAGTTCCAGCACACCATGCAGGGTGCCAGCCGACAGGACATCGATCGTCTCCTCACCAGCGTCAGCCACCTCGAGGCCCGCGTCACCGACACGTTCGAGCAACTCCTCGACCGGTTCGAGGAGCTCACCGGCCGGGTGGAAAGCCTCGAGACGCGACTCGAGGACGCCTCGCGCGCGGCCGGCAAGCCCCGCCGTACCCAGCCCGCATCGTCCAAGGCGGTGAAGCAGACCACCAAGAAACCGCGTAAGCCCTCCGGCAAATCGGAGCCCAAGAAGTCAACTAAAGACACCCGCAAGAAGCGGCGCTAAGCACAAGGAGCACACGGATGGTCCAGACCGCCCCGGGTCCCGACGCGTGGACGCAGACCGCCGAAGCCATGATCGAGGAAGGCTTCGCCCAATGGCGGAAGCTATCTCGGCTCCCGCTGCTCGCACAGCAGGCTCAGAGCGTCCGGAAAGGCGCGACGCCGTCGGAAGTGGTGCACTACGACGGCCGGGTGAAGCTGATGCACTACCTGTCCGACCAACCGCCGCGCTTCAAGCAGCCGCTGGTGTTTGTGTTCGCGCTGGTGAACCGGCCCTACATCCTCGACCTCCTGCCGGGCAAGAGCGTAGTGGAGCATTTCGTCAAAGCGGGGTTCGATACCTACCTGATCGACTGGGGCCGGCCGACGCACGCCGACCGGCGTGAGTCGCTCGACACCTACGTCAACGGGTACATGTCACGCCTCCTCGAGCACGCCGCGCACCGGTCCGGGCAGGACGAAGTCAGCGTGCTGGGGTACTGCATGGGCGGCGGCATGAGCGCGATGTTCTCCGCGATCCACCCGCAACGCATCCGCAACCTGATGCTGCTGGCGGCGGGGATCGACTTCTCGACCCGCGAGGGCCTGCTGAATCAATGGGCCGACGCCGACGCGTTCGACGTCGACGCCTTTGTCGACGCGTTCGGCAACTGCCCTGCCGAGTTCCTGCAGTGGTCGTTCCTGATGCTAAAACCGATCGGCAACCTGCTGCAGAAACCGCTGGGCCTGCTCGACCGCTTGGACGACGACAAGTTCATCCACGAGTTCCTCACGATGGAAACCTGGCTGAACGACAACATCCCCGTGCCCGGCGAGGTCTACCGCGAGTTCGTCAAGTTCCTCTACCAGCAGAACCAACTGGTCAAGGGCGAACTCACCATTGGCGGACACCGTGTCGACCTCAAGCAGATCACGTGCCCAGTGCTCAACCTGATGGCCGCCAATGACGACTTGGTGCCGTGCGCCCAGTCTGAACCGTTCAACGACCTCGTCGGCTCGACTGACCGCAAGGCGATCAAGCTCAAGGCGGGTCACATCGGGCTCGCCGTCGGCTCCCGGGCGCAACGCGAACTCTGGCCGCAGGCGGTCGACTGGCTGTCGGCGCGGAGCGACCCGGCGTAACGCGAATGCGCTCGGGCATCCGACGCGTTTCCCGTTTCCGTGGTCACAGCCCTTCGACTTCGAGCCGTCGGATTTCTGCTTGCCAGCTTTGCCGCGTCGCGTCGTCGACGTCCGTCGACGGGAGCAACGACCGACGGGTGCAGTTGAGCATCGCTTGGAGCGTCTGGTACCTGCGGGCCCGGCCGATGTCGGGGGGCAGTTGATCGTGGACGATCCGCTTGACGCCCGAGACGTCGCCGTCGCCGTATGGGAATGCGGCTTTGAGCCGGGCGCGTAGCGCCGCGAACGCCGCCGCCGAGGTCGCCGCGATGGCCGGATCGAGGTCGGCCATAACTTCATCGCCAGGGTTTCCGCCGAACGCCGGCGACACGGCCCAGCGCAGGAACGCCAGGCGGTCGTTGCTGCCCGCCTCGGGGTCCAGCACGGGGATGATCAGGTCCCCCACGCGTCCCGGTCGACGGATGTCGGGCGACAGCCGCTCGATCCGCGCCGTCATCAGCAGCCAGATCACCTTCCCTCGCAGCGCCGGGTCGGACATCATCTGCTGCACCTTGCCGGTGAGCCGACGCTCGGTCTCGTGCGTGTTGGCCCCGACCCCGCCGAACTGCGTGTCCGCCTCGTCGACGAAGATCACGACCTTGCCCAGCGACATCAGCACCCGACGCAGGCGTTCAAACACCACATCCGTCTGCCCGAACCACTGGCTACGGATGTTCTTCAGCACCAGCACGGGCAGGCCCAGTTCGGCCGCGACGGCCTCGAAAATGAACGTCTTGCCGCCGCCGATCGGCCCCGCCACCGCCGCGCCGGGCAACGCCGAATCGTCGCTCGCACGAAACCGGGGTATCAACTCGTCGCGGAGGAATGCCTTCAGGCGCGTCGCGCCGACGACGTCGTCCAGCGTGTGCGTCGGTTTCTTGAACTCGACCACATCCTCACCCAGCATCGGCCCGATGTGGCGTTCGACCTGAGCGACCACGTCTCCGGGCTCAAGCCGGTTGCCACGATGTTGCGCCGAGCGGAGCATCTGTCGCAACGCGTGAATGGATAACCCGGCAGTCAAACGCGCGAGCTCGTCGACGGAAGACCACAGTTCGAGCCCAGGCCGGGTGACGCCGTCGTCGAGCGCCTCACGACCAGAGCCCTGTGACAACGGCTCGCGTCCATCCAGGAAACGTTCGATATAGAGACGCCGCGTCGCCAGGTCCGGCGAATCCACGGCGATGCTCACTACCGAAGGCAGCTTGGAAACCCGCGGATGGATCAACGCCGACGACTCTGCCAGCAAAACCACCGTGTCCCCTCCGTCGAGAAACCCCGGGTCGGCAAACCAGTCCTGCACGACCGCGATCCGGTGCCGATCCGCCGCGCTGAGTGAACTGATGTCGCTTCGGCCCACCGGCAACATCAGGTCGGCGGCCTCCACGATCATGAGCAACCGCTCACGCAACCCGTCGCCGTTTGCCTCGCTTTCTCGGGAGCAGAGCGTGAGTTGCCGCAGAAACTCGAGCGCGACCGTGGGCTGGCCGATCACCCCGTTGACTTGACGGTCGAAGTCGGCGTCGAGCGCTTCGCGTTGACGGGCGGCGTCTCGATCGGTGAGGGCTCTGAGCACGAGCCGGTCGTGGTCGACCCCCGCCTTCCACGACACCCACGCCCGACGCAGCCGGTCCCAGCCTTCGTCTGTCGGCCCGTTCCACAGCAAGCGGATCGGCCCGTTCAGTTCGTACACCAACAGCATCAGACCATCGACACGGCAGTGGTCGCCGAGGAAGTCAACCAGCGAGACAAAAGAGCCTGCGTCGCCGACCTCGCGCTTGAGAGAATCGTCGGAGAAGAACAGGTCGTGGATCTGCCCGGCTAGGATCACACTCGGCGCAAGCCTGGCGTTCACGACACGGGCGAGTTCCCCGAAAAACTCGGGTTTACCCGGAGAATCGGAAGATGACTTGGGTTCGGATAGATCAAGCCGGGCGTCGGGGCTGGATTCATTCATCGTCTACTCCCGATCCCCGCTGTGCCGCCGAAGCCGCGCCGAGAACCGAACCGCCAAACGTCGGAGGTGTGGCTTGACCGGCCCAATGCGGCCAGAAGGAAACGTAATCCGCCGGATTGGTGCGGGCCGTGGTGTCGAAGACGACGCGACGGATCTCGCTGCGTTGCTTGAAGAACGCGTCGGTCGGGCGCTCGCTGCCGGGCGTAAACACCGGGGCCGGCTGGTCGTAGACGATCGTCGCGCCCGGGCAATCGTCGTAACCCGACTCGCGCCAGTTCCAGTACTGGCTGAGCCCGACGACGCGGTCGGCCACGAAGATCGCTTCGTTCAACTCGTGCGTCACGATCAGGATCGTGTGCGGCGCCGGCTGCCCCCCCGCAACCGCCGCGACGTTCTCGGCGTAACGCGTGAGCAGCATCTGTTGCAGGTCTTCACGCGTCGCTTCATCCAGCGCGCCGAACGGCTCGTCGAGAAGCAGCAGTTCGGGCTTCATGACCTTCGCCGCCGCGAACGCGACCCGCTGACGCATGCCGCCCGAAAGCTCGTGAGGGTAGCGATCGGCGGCTGCGCTGAGGCCGACGTCTCGCAACCAGGCGTCGGCCAACTCGAGGTGACGCTTGCGCTGGCGGCTCCACGGATAGAAACGCAGCAGCCGTTGAGGCAGGCTGGTCTGGTCAAGCATTAGACCGAACGCCACGTTCTCCCGCGCGGTCATGAACGGGTACAGGCCGTACCGCTGATACACGATGCCGCGATCTCGGCCGGGCCGATCGACGGCGACGCCATTCATCCTGACCTGCCCGGCTTTGGGCGGGTCGGTCCCGAGGATTGCGCGGAGCAGCGTCGACTTGCCACAGCCGCTCGGGCCGACGAGCGCGACGATCTGCCCGCGAGCAATGTGCAGGTCGATACCGCGCAGCACCCGGTTGCGACCAAACCAATGACCGACACCGTCGAGTTCGAGCACGGGATCGACACCGGCCGTTGTCATACTTACAGACTCGGCGGTGGCGTAGCTCATTTCTCGAACCACGGGCACCACCAACGACGCAAAGACGTGAGCGCAAAGTCGAACAGGAAGCCCGAAGCAGCCAACAACGCAAGGTAAAAGTAGACCACGTCGAAGTTCACCTTCCGTGCCTCGATCCGGAGCCGATAGCCGAAACCCTGGTCAGCCGCGGCGTACTCGGCGGCGATCAGGAACACCATCGCCGGGCCGATCTGCAGCCGAACGACCTCGATCAGCCGTGGCAGAACCTGCTTGAACACGACGTTCCACACCAGCTCGAACGTCGATGCGCCGAGCGTCGCCGCCTTCTGCAGCAGCTCGTCCGGGACGTCGTCACGGGCGGCCCGGTATAGGGTCTGGGCCAGGATCGGGGTCACGCCGAACGCGATCATCGCCACGTAGAACTCGGTCTGGGTCCCGACCAACACGAAGAACACCGCGAGCATCGCCGTCGGCGGCACCTTCGCGATCGCTGCGACCGTCGGCAGGCACAGCGCCTCGATCGGGCCGAAACACCCCATCCCCAGGCCCAGCGTCACTCCAAGCACAACACCCGCGAGCAAGCCTAGCCCCAGTCGGCCAAACGTTGCCGCCGCGTCGCTCGCGAGCCAGACCTCCCCGCTGATCGGGTGGGGCCGGACGGTCTTCATCACGCCTTCGCCGAGTTGCGACCAGGTCGGGATTGTGCGGTCGTCCGGATTGTTTGCGTGCTGCCGTTGCGCGAGCCAGGTGTAGCCGAACCCGAGCAGTACGACGGACAGCACGCCGAGCGCCAGCCGGGTCCGCCACTCGACGGGGCGACAGATCACGGGGTCGGTTCGGCCACGGCCTTCATGAAGTGCGTCGTGAAGGTCAGGTCTGCGCCGTCGCCGGCCCCAAACGAGACTGTCGGGTCGGTTTCGATAATTCCGTACGCCTTGCAGAAGCCGACGACCTTATCCATCGTCTGCTTCATCTCGTCGCCTTCGAACAGCGCCGCGCCGAGTTCGGAGGATTCGTAGAAGTCGGTCTGCACCACGACCTGTTTCATCTGTTCCAGCCCAAGCGAAGAAAACTTCGAGCCGAGCGCGACGAGTGTTTCGTCGCCGACGTCCGGGTCTTCAAGCTTCGCGTTGAGCTGGTAGAAGGCGTCGCAGATCGCGCGGGCGGCGGCCTCTCCGCCGGGGCGTTCCAACGACGACGCGGCCATCACGACCATGTCCACGATCTCGCCGGGGATGGCGGAGCTGTCGAACAGCACCCTTGCGTCCTGACGCTTCTTGAGCGTCTCGAGCACGAACGGGTTCCACACGACGATCGCGTTGTAGCCGTCCTGCCCGGTGATCATGGCCTGAGCAGCGGCGGCAGGGTCCATGTTGGTGAAGTTGTGATCGGACGGGTTTTCGCCGAGTAACTCGAGGTTACGGACGAACGTGTACTGCGACACCGAGGCTTCGAGCCCGTAGACCGGCTGGCCGCGGAGTTGCGTGACGTCGTCGACGCCGGCCACGATCAATGCGTCGGCGCCGTTGCTCGTAGAGGTCGGCAGGATCGCCACCGCCTTGCGGGACATTGCCGGGTTCAGGATGTCCATGTTCGTGATACACACGGCGTCGGTCTCGCCGGTCGCGTAGAGCGTGATGCAGGTGTCGTAGTCGGTCTCCAGCAGAACGAGGTCGACGCCATGCTCGGTCTCAATCGGGCCGAGTTTGCCCTCGTCACCGTCGATAAGGCCGTGCATGTCCGCCACGCCAAACACCGACCACGACGGGTACTCGCTCCACGCGAGCTTGAACACGGGCAGGTCGCCGGTCGACGTGGTGACGCCGGTGTCGCCGCCGCCGCAGCCAACTAGGCCCAAAGACAAGGCAGCCGCGGCAATGGTGATTCCGAAACTCTGGGTGCTACGCCTCATGGTTTAACCCCTACAGAATCGAGAAGGATCAGTACTAGAAGAAGCCGCCGTACGGCGGCGGCTCAAGACTCGGGCAACTTCGGCTCTGCCCGGGCCGCGTCCGGCGGCGCCGCCGTCCGGTCGGTTTCTTCGGCCAAGCCGATCAGTCGATCGAACTCGTCGGTCGAGCTGCTGGTCCGAGCGTACTCGAGGAACTCGGCCTCCTGCTTCATCGTGTCGGTGCCGGCCATCTCGCGAGCGATGCGAGCCTCGGCTTTCTGTTGCTGCCTTAAGTCACGCAGCTCGGCGAGTTCCTGGCTGGTGCGGTCTTCGCTGATGCCGGAGATCATGTCCGCGATCTCCTCTTCTTCCTTGGCGGTGATCATGTCGGCCACGGCCTGCGACGCCTCTTGCTTCAGCTTGTCGATGTCGCGGAGCAGCTGTTGCAACTGGACCTTGTGGCCGTCGATCGTCTCGCCGAGTTCGCTGACATCGCCTTCGAGCTCGGCGATGTGTTCGGACTTTTCGCTCGAGGTCGAGGTGAAGTCGTTGAACGCGGTCATGCACTTGACGTACTCGGGGTGCTGCTTGATCTGCTCGAGCGACATGCCCTGACCCTGCAGGTCCTTGACCAGCGTGCGTGCTTTGGCGGCGGCGCCTTCCTTGAGCTGCTCGAGCCGGTTCACGTCTTCGGTGAGCGACTTGACGCGAGCGGCCTTCTTTTCCTGCTGTGCGATCATCCGTGCGACCGCGTCCTTGTACTGCTGGATGCGGTCCTTCTTCTCGCGGATCACGCGGTCGTAGGTCGCCTGGACGACGTGCGGGTTCTTGCTCAGCTCCTGCCGGGCGCGGTCGATCCGGCCGGTGATCAGGTAGCCCAACGCTCGGAAGTATTTGCCGATGGCTCGGAACAAGGCCTCTCATCCTTTCGTGTCGAGGAGAACGGACGCCGGGTCCACACCCAGATCATGACGCCGACGGCCCTCCCGCGGACGCGGCGTCACGCCCGTCATCCTCCCATGTTTGGGACGGCCCGTCGAGGCGGTGCTCCAGGTCGACCATGCGCCGCTCGACCCGGCGGGCGACTTCGAGCGATTGGTCCAGTTCACGCCGCATCCGTGCGAGTTCGCCCTCCGGCCGGTTCCGGTCCAGGCCCAGCGTGTGGAGCCCGTCGAGGGTGCGGATGATCTGCGTGATGGACGCGACGACCTCGTCGATGACGTCGAGACGCGCGGTCTCGATGCGCTGCCGCGCCTCGTCGGTGATGACCCGGCTCCGCATCTCGTGCAGGTCGGCCGCACGCTCAAGGGAGTGCAAACTCGACTCGATCAACTCGCGGGCCTTCGAGACCAGCTCGGGCGGCGCTGACGGCTTTCCTTTGGCCGGCCGTGTCAACGCCTCGAGCCGGCGTTCCAGGTCGACCAGCCCGGCGAGGGCCTGGTTGGTGGTGCGGTCGTCGTCGGCCTTGAGGCGCCGGTCGAGATTCTGCAGCCGTGCGCGTCGAGCGGCCGCTTCGCGCTCGAGTTCCTCGGCCGCGACGCGCTCGGCGATGCGGTCGGCCCCGGTCAGCCAGCGCGTCGCCAGCGCCCCCGCGCCGACCAGCAAACCGGTCACGCCAAGCCACGCACCCCACCCCGCGCCGCCGCCCCCGGCCCAGTCGGCCATGATCGCGGTGAACCCTGCCGCCGTCGGAACCAAGACCCACGCCGAGCCGACGAGGTCGAGCAGCACCCGCTTGGCGTAGCCCGGTCGGTCGCGGCCTGCATCGTTCATCGGTCGTCAGTACGGCGGTTGCATCAACGCAAAGGTGACGGATTGAGCGGCACCGCCTCGGCCCAACTCGTCGCCGGTCCGGGCGCGGACGCGTCGGGCGTCGACGCCCTGCGCGATCAGGAACTCCCTCGCCGATGCCGCGCGTTGCTCGGCCAACGCACGGTTCGCGTCGGTGTCGCCGATCGATCGCGCCTGGCCTTCGACCACGAGATAGTACCGGGGCCAGTGGTCCAGCGTGTCCGCCAGTTCGCGGAGCGTCTGCTGCGACCGGTTCGTGAGCGCCGCCTTACCGCGCGCAAACACCAGCCGGCTCACGTCGAGCGTGCCAACCGGCACCAGCGCCGACCACTGAGCATCGGACAACGCGCGGACCGCCGCACCCTCACGCACCGCCTCGACGGTCTCGCTCTGTGCATCGCCAGGATGGAAGCCGGCCTCCCGCAGTTCGCGGAGCACGGCGTCGTAGAGCAGCCGGCCGGGATCGCCTTGCGTTGGGTCGTTCGAGATGGACCCGGTGCGCTGCAATACACGGACGAGGTTCGTGACGCTCCGGGTCAACGGCTGCACAGAACCGTCGCGCGCGTCGGGTAGCAGCGAGAAGTGGGCGTAGTTCTCCAGCGTGTTCTTCCACCAGATGCCGTCCAGCAAGCGACCGATCTGGTCATCGGAAAGTGTTTCACCCGTCGCCGCGGCGTCCTCGGCGATCATGCGACGCCAAGCGTTGGGTTCCCGCTGAAGCCGGTGCGCGACGCGGTGGTACGCCTCGACCAACTGCCGGACCTCAGCCTCGTGCTTGAGCAGGTAGTCGCGCTGAACCACGAGCACGTCGACGATGTAGCCACGGAACCTCGAGCTGTCCATCAGCACGTGCGCCCCGGGCTCCCGGAGCGCCTGGCTCAGGAACGGTTCCCACAGCACGAACGCGTGGGGCGAACTCGGATCGGCCGCGCGAAAACGGCGGTACACGTCGGCGGCACCGTCGGCGTCCACCCATGGCTCGTCGGGGAGCTTGGGCAGCGAGAAGTTCGACATCACCACCCGAGCCAGCGTCTCGCTCGGCGAGTCACGCGTCGTCACGATCCGCGCATCCGGCGAGTCGAGCGCCGCGAGGTCCGGCAACCCCGTCTCATACGCGATCATTGCGTCGGCGCCCGTCGTCTCGTCGATCACCATGACCACCGTCGCGGGGCTCTCGCCGAGCGCGGCCGCCGCCTTGATCAACGCGTCGAGCGTGAATACCGCGAGCGGGGTTCGGCCGCTCCGAATCGAACGAAGCCGCGCCCCGTAATCCGCGCCATCGTCAACCAGTTCCAACGCGATGCCCATGCCCGCCAGTTCGTCGGCCAACGAGGCGCTGCGGAACACGGCATAACCCGAGAAAGAGTCCAGCGAGATCCCGACGCGGTGCCGGATCGCGACGCCCGCCGCCGCGCTGCTGGTGAGCCGGGCCCGCAGGTCGTCCACCATCGCGCGGAGCGTCGCCGCGTCGGCGTCGGCGGGCAACGGGTCGGGCGTCACACCGCGGCGTTCGGCTTCTTCGGCGAGTTCACGATACGCATCACGCGCTTCGTCGTACGCCCGGCCCGACTCGACCCGCGGCGCAACGATCATCCGATAGGCCAACGCCCCCAGCACGACGATCACCACCCACACCAGGGCCACCGCGACGAGCTTGCTGGATCGGCCTCGGCTCAACTCAGTCCTTCCGCACCAACGCCTTGAGCACCCGCAACACCACGCTGAACACGATCACTAGAATCACGACCCCGAAGAAAGAGACGTTAACGCTGAATCCTCCCGACGCTTTCCCCGAGCCCGCGTTCCCACCAACCGACCATGCGGCGTCTGACGCGGCACCGGCCACGGCCGGACTTGCCGGGTTCTCGCCGATCGGCGCATTGCCCGACACCCGTAACGCGGCCAGCGCCTCCGCCGCGGCCTCCTGCGGCCAAGCCGCGATCACGTCAAACTCTGACGCATCGGCGACGGTATCTCGGGCCGTGGTTCCGATCTCCGCCACCGCGGACGTGAGCGCCTCACGCAACGCGCCGGGGTCGTCCGCCCGGCGGTAAACGTGCACGCGATTCGCCAAGGCGTGCTCCGAGGCCATCGCCACGCCGATCGCCTCCACGGTGAAGCCGCGCGACAACACCTCGGGCGTGTACCGGCTCACCAGTTCCGGGTCGGTCGCCTCCCCGTCGGTGACAATGATCAGACGGAACGTGCCGTAGCCCCGCTGCGCGTCGCGCTGTTCGAGCAGACGGTCGGCCCCGGTCTTGATGTACCGACCCAGCGGCGTGCCCCCGTCCGGCTCCAGTCGTGCGAGGGAGCGCTGGAATAGCTCCCGGTCAACCGGAGCGAGTGGGTGCAGCCAATCCCCCTGCTTCCCCCGGCCGCTGAAGACGAGCAGCCCCACGTTCGTGCTCGTTGGCACCTGCCGGACAACCTCCCAGAGCGCGGCCTTGGCCACCTTCATCTTCGGCTCGTAGGTCCCGGGCATCCGCTCGGCCATCGACCCCGATGCATCCAGAACCACGACGACGTTGTCGGCGTCGATCACCGCGTCTTGCCCGCGGGCATCGGCCCAACAGATCGCGACAGCCAGGAACGCGCCCCAGATCAGGCCGGCGTGTATGGCACGGGGTGTGAAACGGCGACGCAACATCGGCACCCTCGGTTCAGAAGTCAAAGTCCGACGGGTTCACGACCTCCGCGGGGACCTTGACCAGGCGGAACTCAACGCGCATGTTCTCGCGGGCCTCGTCGAGGTTGCGCGGCTTGGCGATCAACGGCTCGCTCACGCCGACCCCGACCGGCTGGATCTGCGACGCGTCCAAGGCTAGACCCGCGTTGTCTGCGTACCGCACGATCGCGCTACGCACCGCCACCGCACGAGCCCGAGACAGGTTCAGCGCCGCCTGCATCGTCTCGCGAGGGTTGGCGTCGGAAACGCCATCGAAGGCGCCGCCCTTGATCAACTCGATCAACCGATCGGTGTTCTCCAGCGAGAGCGGCTTGCCCTCGAGGAAGTACCGGTAGTTGCCCGACGAACCCGAGCGCGTCAGCACTCTCCGCGCCATGCCCGCTCGGACCAGATCGACCAGCGTCTTGGTCGGGTCGGAGTGCCCGCGGATCGCAACGACCGCGTTGCCGAACGTCGAGGCGGTCTCGATCGCGCGGAGGAACTCCGGGCCATACACCGCGTCGCTGAACTCGTCCTGATTCGGGTCGAACTGGATCGTGAACGACAGCAGCGTGTTCTCGTCGCCGCCGGCCTGGTCCGGGAAGATGTCTACGCCCTCGGCCTGGATGCGGCCGCCACCAGCGCCGCTGGTCCGCTTCAGGTCGGCGAGCGCGATCATCGCGTTGTAGTCCCAGCCTGGCGGGAAGAAGCCCGCGCGGTTCTTCGCGTAACCCTGACTCACCGCGAGGTCGAGCGCCTGCCGTTGTTTCGCCTCGAAGCCGCTGAGGTTGCCCGCTTGGTTAAAGAACGCGCGGTTGCCCGGCAGACCGACGAACGTGCAGTCGAGCAACAACCCGTGCGCATCGATCTCCAGCGTCGGCAGCACGTCCTCGCCGTAGATGTCCTGCGCCTTCTGAAGCAGCGCGAGGTAGTCCTTGCCCCGGCCGGTCGCCTCGAAGCTGTCACGCTGTTCGGCCACGACTTCGCTCGCCTTGAAGTAGCCGGCCACAAACTTCTCGACCCACGCCCGGTTCGCGTCGAACCAGTCTTTCCGGCAGGCGTACACGTCCGCGATCGACCGGCTCATCTGCGCCGTCGACACCAACACGCGCGCGTCTCGCACGGTCCCCTCGGCCCCCGTGCCCGCCTCGTCCAGGCCACCCGTCAGCCCGAGCATGTCCGGCGAGATCACGCAGCACGCGTCGATCGAACCGTCCTTCCGGAACAACTCCGCGGGGCCGTTCGGCCCGGTCAAGTCGTCCGTCCACACCACGTCGATGTCGTCCCAGGTCAACCGCGCGGCGCGCAACGCGTCGTCGAGCATCCCGACGTGCGGGCCGCCGCGTTGCAGCGCCACCTTTGCGCCCTTGAGGTCGCTCAGCGTCTTGAGCCGGCCCCGTGAGACGATGTGGTCGCCGGCCGACCAGGTCATCTGCATAATGATCACCGGCCTGGTCCGCGGGTCGGCGCCGATCACTTCCGAGGCCTGCCCGATCATCCGCAGCGTGCCGCGCAGGAACGGCGACTCGCCGGCGAGGTACCGCCGAACCTGTTCTGGGAAGTCGTCGCCCGGACGCAGCGCGAGGTCGAGGCCGAGTTCGTTGTAGAGCGAGCCGGGCGTGGTCTTCAGGCCGCCGTTCGCGTGGAACGTGGCGACGTCGCCGCCCCACGTGATGAACGGCACCTCGACCGCCCCGCCGGGCTTCACACCGCCGACACTGACCGGCCCGACGATCTCGCGGAAGCTCTCGCCGTGGACAACCGGCGTGATGCAGAACAGCCAGAGGCTGAACCAAAACATCAGAACCTGTCGTACCCGTCGTCGCGCTGACATCTCGCCGCCTTTCGTTGCTGCGTGGCCGTTCCGCACCCGGACGGCTGCCCCGGACAGTCGCCCCCACTTACCTTATGTCAGCATAGAGGCCGCCGCGCCGCAAGGCTGAGACGGATCAACGCGGCGGTGGCAACGTCGCGAGACGGGTGATCGTCTCGCCCCACAACCTTGGGCACACTTGGCGGCCTAAATGAGCACCGACCGAGGCAGGGTCACGTCCAGCCGAACCACCCGGCCGGACCGGGCAAAGACCTCGCCGGACCACTCCGCGGAGACGGTGTCTCCGCACTCGGCCACGTTGCCGTCTCGGCCGGTCACCGCAACGTGCACTTGGCCGTCGCCCGCGTCTGCCAGCCGGTAGACCACCGGCACCTGCGCCAACGTGAACGCCAACTGATTGGCTCCGAGCGCGAGGGTGCGGCTCTCGCCCGACACGTCGACATACTGCCACTCGTCCGGCTCGGTGAGGAACTCGGCCTGCCGAAGCATCGTCGGGCCGAACCAGATACAGCCGCCCTCGAGCGACACGCCCAACTCACCGAAACGCGTCAACACTTCTTCCTTGACCTGCCCGGTCATGCCCGGCTGCTGGGCACCCGCGTGGTATGGCGTGTGCGAATACGGGTCCGTCGGGAACGCGCCATACTCTGCCGGGGTCTTGGCCGCGCTGAGCCCGCGCCGCACGTCGTGGTACCGCTCGATCAACCGTTTCAACGTCTCGGGCGATTCGCCATGTCGCTGCGCCCAGGAGACGTTCTCCTGGATCGCCAGCCATAGCTTGCTGACCATGTGCCAGTAGATGCTGCCGAGTCCCTCGTAGGCGTACATCCCGCCCGAACGCCCGGTAAACGCGTGGTGGTTGAACGTTTGCTCGTAGGCATCGCGCACCGCCGCGCCGTGCTGGGCCACAAGCGCGCCGAACCGGTCATCTTTTGCGAGTCGGTCCAGAGCGTCACGGAGCGCGCGACCGTTCGTCAGCGACGCGTGGAACCGGTAGTCGCCGGCGGCGTCCCGAGCGATCACGGTCGCGTCCCCGGCGTCGATCACAGCGGTAAGCAGCGGGTTCGACTCCACGGCCGCGCGTGGGGCGACGTTGCGATCGAGGAACGCGGCGAGTTCCCGCCGGGGGTAGAGCATGAAGCTGTGCTGGTCCGCACGGTACAACTCGCTGGCGTACAACGCGTCGATCACGCCGAGCACTTCGCGGCCCGTCAGGAGCCCGGACGACAAGACGGCCACTTGCCCCTCGAGCATCGGGTACAGGTGGCCGACTTCGATCGCACCGTCGACGACCTTCAACAGGTTGTA
The DNA here is from genome assembly GCA_028285385.1 of Phycisphaera sp. Classification (GTDB taxonomy): domain Bacteria; phylum Planctomycetota; class Phycisphaerae; order Phycisphaerales; family Phycisphaeraceae; genus CAZIXN01. Next base: position 33,682 of record JANQPR010000237.1, on the reverse strand, counting down.
CGAGTGATAGAGCCCGTCCTCCCGACGGTTCGCGCGGATAGTCTCGTCCAGCACCGGGACGAACGCCCTCAGCCGCTCCGCGACGCCGCGGCACGTGATCGACACCCTGTCTCCCGCGTCGTTGTCCAGTTGATCCCGGTACCGGTCGAACGCCCGACCCAGCGCGTCGAGCAACCGACGGCGAGGCCGGGCCGCGTCCCGCTCGTCCCCCCGCTGGAACGCCTCGAATGCGTCGGCCACTTCTCGCAACCAGTGTGCAACGGGTTCCGACACCGCCACCGCGTCGCCGCCGGCCTCGTCGAACAACGCCCCGACCTCGAGCAGGTGACGCCGCAGGTAACACAGGGTGACCATCGACACGCCGTGACCGACGAGTGCGTTGTTCGCGTCGTTCCACTCGGGGCGCTGCGTGTTCATCCAGATGCCGCCGTCGGCGACGAAGTTGCTGAGCTTGGCCAGCACCGGGATCAGCAGCTTCTCGGCGAGCGTCGCGTGCAACACGCCACCGGCTCCGTCCGGGACCAAGCGCCCGTCGGCACCCATCGCTTGCACCCGATGCATCGACGTCCGGTGTGCCGCGGCGTCGAACACGATCGTGTCGTCCGGGTCGGCGAGGATGTCGTCATACGGCTTGAGACGATAGGGCACGTCGGCGAAGCTGAACACCGCGCGACCGAGCCAGCCCGCGAGCTTGCCGGGGTGCACGCGCCGCGACCACTCGATGAGCTTGCACAGGTAGATGATCTGGTGGTCGCCCCAGTACCCGATGCCCGCCCAGGGGTTCTCGGGCTCGGGCACCTCCCAGTCGATGCCGGCCCGGCTCACGCGGTAGGGGTTGTAGCCGTCGCGCGTCGTTGCGTTCACGAACTTCGCGATCACGGGCTCGATGAACGACGGGAAGCTCAGCGTCAGCGCCTCCCAGTTCTGGAAGATGTCCCGCCAGTTGCCCTGGTAGTCCAGCGCACGAGAACCGCCGTCCTTGCGGACGCGGATGCTGAACTGATTCCACGGCCGGGACGGGTCGCCGTGGCGCCGCCCGAAGTACAACGGGAGGTATTCGAGGCAGAGGCGTTCGAAGTCGGCGTCACCGCGGCTCGTCGCGCGATCGAGAACGTCGTCGATCGTCATTCTTTCTGGCCAGGCGGCCAGAGACGCGGCGTGTTTTTGCGCCACCGCGACGTTGCGCTCGGCGACAAAGCTCGAGAGGTCATCTCGTTGGATCGCGTACCCGTCGGTGAAGACGCCCCCGCGCATGATGTTGAACATCACGTTGGCGAGGTGGTGGTCGGCGGCGGCGCGGTCATTCGAGCACTGCAGGCCGTCCGCGGCGGCGATCAGGCGTTCGAGCTCGTCATCGCTCTGCCGGATGGCCTCGTCGAGCTCACGGCCGAGCGAGCTCGCGTCTCGCATACGTGACCGCAACGCCACCACGTCCGACTGGTCCAGCCCGACGTCCGCCACGGTGCGCCACCGCAGGGTTTGGCCCGGCTCGAGCGTCGCGTGTTGATGCAGGAGGTAGTGGGCCATCTGCCCTTTGAGTTCCTGCTCGGGCAAGACTTCACCGGTCTCGACGAAACGCCGCCGGCTCGCTTCACTCAACACGACGCGTGGTCGCTCGACGCCGTCGCACCAGACCACGTTCGTCGTGAGCGCTTCGCCGGGCACCGCCTGGTCCATGATCAGCGACTGCAACGGGTAGACCGCCAACCCCGTCTCCGGCAAGACCTCGCTGCGGCGGTACGCGTTGACCAGGCACTGGAAGTCGCTGAGCAGCACGCGGTGCGCCCCGGCCGGCAGCACACAACGCAGCCCATCCAGCCAATCCACTCTCACCGGCGTCGCGTCGCCGTCGAGTCGCAACTCGCATTCACGGACCCAGCCGAAGCACTGCGCGTTGCACCAGGTGTAGGAAAACGTCAGGCCGTGTTCGTCGTGCCGCTCGGTGAAGGTGACGCGGTTCCCGAGCTTGCTCTTGAACAGGCTCCGCGTCAGGGCCGGACCGGGTTCCTCGCTTTCGAACGGCACCCAGACATCCCGCTCACCCCCAACATCCACGTGGAACCGGGTGTACGGCCCGATGGTGTGGTGTGCGTCGTGCAGCAGGTCGTCGGTCTGGTAGCGGAACAGCGCCCGCCCCGCGTCACCCCGGCCGCAAGTCAGCCCACCACGGCTCGACAGGAACATCCACAGGTCGCTGTCGCTGACCACGCTCATCAGAAACGGGGCCATACGGTTGTAGTGCCGGATCAGGTGACCGGCCCGGCCGTCCAGCGTTGCCGCCGACTCGGTGGGTTCGGGCGCGGTGTCTACGGGCAGAGCGATCGTTCCGTCCATCCCCGAAAGCTACCGGAACCCCGCCCAGCAACTCAAGCCTGCACGCCGAATCAAAAAGCACGCGGGGCCCCCGAAAGAGCCCCGCGGCAAGAGATACCTCTGGTTGTTCGGGGAGGCTTACCCAGTTACGCCCGACGCCGCCGCACCATCACCAGACCAGCCAAGGCCACCAATCCGGCGGCGGCTGGCTCAGGAACGACCGTCACGGCGTAGTTGTCGAAGATGATCTCGGCATCCGTATTGAAGTTCCGGAAGTACAACCCGTGGTAGCTGCCTTCCAGCGTGCCCTCGCCGACGACGGCCGGGATGTTCACGCTGTAGTCCACCTGCTGCCCCCCGCCGCCGACCACGTCCATGGTGACGTCGATCGACCCGTCGCCGTTGTAGGTCGCGCTGGCGGTCATGGTATAGGTCGTGTCGCCGGAGAGCGGGTTGAAACCTGCCGCGGGGTCGCCCCCGTTGTCGTTGACGAAACCGGTGTCCGCGTCGAACCAGTCGACCACCACGTCCGGCGGCGCGAAGTCACCCGCGGGTTCGCTGAGGTACACGTAGAGCCCGTCGGACGGCCCGAGCGTCGAGTTGGCGGGCGCCGTCACACCGAACAGGAAGCCCAACCGGGACACGTTGTTGATGAACGTGTCGGCGGCGGTGCTGGGCACGGTGAAGTCGACCGACTGCGTCACCGTCAGCCCGACCGTCGGAGCCGCGTTGGTCACATCCACCAACACCGACGCCCGGCCGCTGCTGATGATCGACGCGGTCAGGGCGTCGTTCTCGAGGACGAGCGTCGGCGGGCCGTCGTCGTCGGTGTTCGTGACGGGCGTCGCGACGTTGTGCGCGCCGCCGTCGTAGGTCTCGACGAAGTCGGCGAGCACCGCGTGTGACGGCGACGAAACGACCACGCCGGCCAAGGCCAAGCAAGGCATCCAGAACTTCGAAGTCTCGTTCATTTGATCTCTCCTCACCGGATGAAAAAAAAAAGTCAATCAAATACACAAACAAACTGGAAGCCGATCAATAGTCATACTCCGTCGGGTTGCCCGAGTAAGAGATGCCGACTTCCTGCAATGCTTCGGGATTGAATCGCATCGCGTACATGCCGTCCAAATAGGTCTCAACCTGCTCGCGGGCTTCCGACGCAAATGCAACGTGCCCGTCGAGAAACGCGAAGTTGAGCCCAAGGTCGCCGTGATTGTCCGCACCGGCTTCACCGCCGCTGTAGTTCGTGCTGCTACGAGTCTCACCCTCATCGGCGATACCGAATATCCCGACACGGTCATTGTCGGCCAAGACCATGACGTCCGACGGCTGGGTGATCCAAAGGTCGGTCTTGAGACGGCCAGGCGGGCTGCTGCTCCCGCGGTAATACTTGGGAGAGATGCCGTCGGTGCCGGTGACGCGTCCGGTCCGGTAGATCCCGATCTCGGCCCAGCCGAAAACCTGGAAGCTGTGGCCACCGTACGAGCCGGATTTACCTCGACGGTCGCGCCGCTCAAGGTCCAGGAACAAGTTCTGTTGCGGCCCGTCCGCATCGTCGGCAATGACCGGCTGCCAACCCGTCAGGACCGCGTCGCCATCCTCGTTCGTACCGGCGTCTGGATCGGTACGGATCACGTTGTCCGTACTCGGGCAGACGGCCGCGTCGAAGGCCGAGCCAATGTAACCGGCCGATGGCGTCGCCGGATCAGCGACCGAAGGGCCGCTCTTCCTGAAATGCGGGAAGAGGTGTGAGAGCGTGTCGAACCCCGTGATCCGCTGCTGGTAAGGGAACATGAGCCGATCGGGCTGGTCTTCGGCAAAGAAGAAGCTCGCCTGCAGGATGCTCCGCTGATTGGCGCCGCACTGCATCCGGCGAGCGGTGTCCCGCGCCGCGCCCAGTGCCGGCAGCAGGATCCCGATCAACAGCGCGATGATCGAGATCACCACGAGCAGTTCGATCAGGGTGAACGCGCTGGTCTCAGCGCGGCGCGACGGGGTGAGCAAGCGCAAGGTCATCGATCGGTCGGGGGTGATGGGAATCATGCAAGGGCTCCAAGGCAACCCGCGGGTTTGGCCCGCATGGGGCAGCCGACGGTGATCGTTCCGAAGACACGGAACCGCCGAAGAAACGGACCCGGAGGGAAATGCGAGCCACGGAAGTACGCGACAGCAACGGATGGGTCCGAGGCCGGTCAGACATTGGTGGCGATGCCTGAGCCGACCAAGTCGGTTGTGATCAGCCGCGGGCCGGGGGAGCCGGTCGGCGTCTTTCGTGTCGAAAGCGTACCGCAAACTCCGGGCCAGGGGCAAGAGAAAAGTGCATAATCCCCGAGTGAAACCGCCTCGGAGCCGCTGGGGCGGGCCTGCTCCTTAACCCCCGGTGCCCAGAAACCAAGCGGGATTTCCCCCAACAGGAGTCGCTGCATGTTTTCTAGACAGCGCCGCCGGATGTACGGTTCGGTCTCGATGCCGTGCCAGCTCTACGCCTCCCGCACGACCCGCTGTGTCGCGATGGTGGTCGCCGTGGCCGCTTCGACGGTACGCAGCGTCGGCCATGCCGACGAACCCGGCCCGCCGCTGCCCGCGGTCCTAACCAACTCGGCAGAGATGGCCGACCGGCTCGACGCCGCCGCCAAACGACACGCAGCAATCGCCGTCTCGAGCGTTGGCCGAAGCGTCGAGGGCAAGGACCTGCTCGCCGTGCACGTCGACCCCGACCCCGATGCCGAGCCACGGTGGAAAGTGTTGTTCATCGGCGCCCAGCACGGCGACGAACACGCGGGTAAAGAAGCCATCCTCGACCTGATCGACGACATCGCGGCCGGCACGTTCGAGTTGCCAAAGGGCGTGGAGTTGTGGGCCGTCCCGATGGCAAACCCCGACGGTGTCGACAAGGACCAGCGTCGCAACGCCAACGACTTCGACCTCAACCGCGACCACCTGATCCTCTCACAGCCCGAGACGGTCGCGCTCCACAAGCTGGTCCAACACGAACGCCCGCAAGTGATCGTCGACTGCCACGAGTTCACGCGGGATTCGAAGAGCTACACCGACAAGGGTTGGGGCGAGTGGCCGTTGATCATGATGGACAGCGCGAACTCGCCGTTGCTGCCCGACAACGTGCTGGACGTCGGCCTCCCGTGGGTGACGTCGGCGGGTCCCACGATGCAGGGAGCGAGGCACAACTACCGCCGGTACACCGTTGGCGGTCCGCCCCCCGATGCGGAGCTGCGCTACAGCACCCTCGACCCCGACGACGCCCGCAACGGTTTGAGCTTCTACGACGGGCTGGGCTTCATCATCGAGTCCGGCATCAAACGATCGGCCGACGCCCCCCAGACCGACCTGCCCGAGCGAGTCGCGGCGTATCGGCTGCTGCTCCGTGGATTTCTCACCGACGGCGACCTCCGCGAAGCAACGCTCGGGGCATTGAATGACGGCCCTTACCGATCTAAGCCATTCGATATCGTCACCAACGCGCTGTGGGTCCATAAACACCGAGGCGTCCTCGCGTATCCCGTGATCGACCTTGACAGCGGTGAAACAATCTCGGCCTGGGCATGGAACTTGGCCGAGCGGATCGCTGTGAAGCGACGGGTCGCGATACCTTCGGCCTATGCCGTGCCAACGCGACAAGCCGACGCCTACGCCGACCTGCTGGACAAGCACACCGTGACCTATGAGCGCCTCGACGCCCCGCGCACCGTGTCGGCCGAGCTAGCGACGCTTGACCGCATCGAAGAAGACTTCGACCCGGTCTATCAGCGCTACGGAGGCCGCCAGATCGTGAATGTCGAAATGGACGAAGCCTACGAACTCCTCGCCGGCTCGCTGTGGATCGACCTCGCCAAGCTCGCCGAGCAGGAACCCATGATGGCCCGCCGGGCGATCAAGGTGCTCGAGCCGCAACAACTGTACGGCCTGTACCAGTGGCCTCAGTGGCGCGACACCGTCGACGACGACGGCATGATCCCGATCGTCCGCGTCATGGCCGCTGATTGACCGTCACCGCAGCCAGGCTTCCGGCCCGTAGGTCACGATCAGCAGCACCGCCGCGCCGATCACGTGCAGCACGACGATCAGCGGCCAGACCCACTTCAGCCACACCGACCAGTCCACTTTGGCCACGCCCAGCACACCCATCAGCACGGCGCTGGTGGGGATGATCATGTTCCCGAAACCGTCGCCGAACTGGTACGCGAGCACGCCGACCTGCCGGTCGATGCCGATCAGGTCGCACAGCGGCGCGGTGATGGGCATGGTCATCGCCGCCTGCCCAGAGCCCGAGGGCACGAAGAAGTTGATGAGCGCCTGCATGCCCATCATGCACACCGACGCCAGCCCGGGGCCCAGCGCCTCGAGCGGTTGGGACACCGCGTGCAGGATCGTGTCCAGCACCCGGCCCTCACGCAGCACGAACACGATCCCCGCCGACACCGCGATGATCAGGCAGGGCTCGACCATCAGCTTCGCGCCGTCGACGAACTCGGCCACGATCTTCCGCAGCGACTGCCGCGCGATCAATCCCGCGGCGATGCCGAGCACAACAAAGCAGCCCGCCATCTCCGGGATCCACCAGTTCAACGCCTGCACGCCGTAGGCCGTGAGCAGCACCGACCCGAGCACGCAGGCGAGCACCAGCGAGTCGGTGAGATTCGGCGCATGGATGTCCAGCGCGCCGTTCGCTCCGAGGCGTTGCCGCTGCTTCTCGTCGAGCGCGTAGGTCGGCGACTTCGTCGGGTCGCGGTGCACGCGCGCCGCGTGCCAGGACACGAACGCGATGCCCACGGCCGTGACGACCGCCCACGTCACGTATCGCACGCCGTTGCCCGACAGGTACGGCACCTCGGCGATGGCCTGCGCGATGCCGACGGTGAACGGGTTGAAGAACGCCCCGCCGAACCCGATCTGCGACGCGAGGTAGCACATGCAGATGCCGGTAATCGTGTCGAACCCGAGCCGGATCGCCAGCGGCACCGTGATCAGCACGAACGCGATCGTCGACTCGCCCAGCCCGAAGATCGCCCCGCCCAGCGAGAACAGCGTCATCGAGACGGGCACGACCAGCCACTTGGCCTTTCCGTCGCCCATGCGGACAACCGCCCAGGTCAGGAGCCGGTCGAGAGCCCCGGTCGAGAGCATGACGCCGAACGCGCCGCCGAGCAGGAACACGAACGCGATGATGTCGGCCTTGTCCTCGAAGCCGGCGATCGCGGCGAGTGCCGCGTTGCCGAACGCGGTTTGTGCCTCATCTTGCAGCGGCCCCTTCGCCTCGCTGCCGGGGGCCGGGTACGAGCCGGGGATTACCGCTTCGCGGGTCAAGCCACCGCCGGTGGGGACCCGCAGCGTGACGCCGGCCGGGAACGGGTTGACCGCCGGCTCCCCCGTCGCGTCGTCGATCAGCACCGCATCGTCGGGAAGTTCCACACCCACCGCCGCGACCACCTCGGCACGCGTCTGCCCCGCTTCGACGGTGTGTAGCACATAGTTCCCGAAGAACCGCGTCTCGCGCTCGAAGCTCCCCCGCGGCAGCACGAGCGTCGCCCCCGCCGCAAGCACGACGATGATCGAAACGATCACGAGCGCCGGCGGCATCCGAATCTTCAGCTCACTCGTGTGGTCGGTGGTATCCAGGGATTGTGGGTCGGGCATGTGATACGTGGTCGGCGGCACAGGCTGGAGCCCGTGGGTGATTATCCCCTGGCTTCAGGGCGCGGGGTTGCGTTTGGCTTCAAGGGCGGAAAGAGCATCCTGCTCAAGGCGAAAGAAGCGGTCATTCTGTTGGGGGTCGTCGCTATCGTGGCTGCGGAGCCGAAACTCTGTCATCGCGGGCCACGTGCGGTCGTGTCGAACGAACTCGACTAAAACCGGTAATCGACCGTCGTAGTCTCGCGGCGCACCACTCGCTGCTTCCGCGATCTGCTCGACGGTCGGAGCGCTTGCGTACGCGTTGTCCTGCGTTCCCGGGCCATGTTCTTCCAAGCGAAATCCGTCCCGCAGAAAGACCGCCGTGAGCTCGTTGGGCAGTTTTCGTCCATCGGGGTATAGGTTCGAACCTCCACGTGCAACCAGCAAGACCCCGTTAGGCCCGATCACTTCAAACCCGCCTTGCCCGCCCATATCCAGAACCCAAGCCGTGTTCTCACCGACCCCCATCCCGCTCCCCGCGTTACGGTTCACCATCGCTACCAGAAGGCGGCCAAGCCGGCCGCGACGGAAGAAGTGCTGATCAACGATTCCCCCAGGCGGCAAAAAGCCCATCCCCTTCCCGACACCGACCCCGTGGTCCTCGACGTCGTTCACCACGCCCACCAGCAGCGCGTCGTGCGAGTTGCCCCACTTGATCATCGGGTCGGACATCATCGCGGCGCCGGCGGAGGTGCCGCCGATGACGCCCCCGCGGTCGAGCAGGCCCCACATCGCGTCGTAGGCGGGGGTATCGCCGGCTTCGTCTTCCGGCCGGAAGGTGTCGACGATGCGCGACTGAACGCCGCCGGTGAACCAAAGGCCATCGCAGTCGGCGATGCGCTGCACCCACTCGGGGTCGCGGGCCTTGTCGATCTCGCCGTTGCGGAGGTCGATGAGTTCGATGCTCTGGTTCGGGCCGGCGTACTGCCGGAAGTCTTCCACGGTGCCGGGGCCGGACTTCTCGGGGACGCCCGACGCGGTGGGCAGGACGCCGAGCCTGCCATCCGGGCCGATGCGGTCGAGCACGGCGCGGTAGATCGGCTCGTTGTCGGGCTTGAGCCCGCCGCCGACGATGACAAGGTGGCCGTTGGTCGCCACGCGCTTCACCGACATGGGTTGGGTGGCGGCCGCTTCGGCGGGGATGGATTCGGCAAAGGCGGCAGTCGTTAGCGCCAACCCGATCGACAGTACAGACAGAACGCGAAAGAGGTGGCTCATGGTGCTCACGGACGGGGCTCGATGGGTAGTGTCTTCGGCGCAGGCTCCGGGGGTGTGCGGCGTCACTCGGCGTCCTTCGGTGCCGCGGCCGCACGGGCCGGGACGCCCGCCGGTTCGAAGAACAGCTCGGCGTGACGCTGCTCCCAGTCGTTCGCCCACCGCTTGAACGGCGCGAACGTGTCGCGGGCCAGCTCGGCCTGATCGACGAGGCGACGCATCAGCCGGACGAGGTTACCGAAGTCGTCCGTGGTGATGAACTCCGAAGCGATCGTGTTCGTGTCGGCGTCGTAGTTGTGGTAGTTGCCCAATGGCACGCACAGCGCCGCGGCGTTGCCCATCCACGCCTGGAACACGGTCGACTCGCAGGTCCCGCCGTCCATCAACTCGCGCTGGTACACGAAGGTCTCGTCTTCGTCCGCCAGTGCCGCGGACACGCCCGCCGCCCAGTCGGCGAGCTCGGGCTTGAAGAGCGTTCGGCGGTCGCCGACGCGCACGACGGGGCCGTGGTGGTGCGGGGCGTGCGGCAGGGCCTTGCTGGTCTCGACGGAGATGATGACGTCCGGCGCCCGGCCGTCGCCGGTGAGTGCCCGATCGCGCCGCGTAGCTGAGTCACGGCCGAAGACGCGTTGGCAGTACCGTATGGCGCCAAAAAAGCCGCCCTCCTCTGCCCGGGTGAACAGGCAGCGCACCGGGAACGGGCATTCGTCTCGGACGACCGTGTCGAGCAGACACGCGAGCGAGGCGCAACCCGCGACATCGTCGATGCCACGGGCGTACAGCCGGCCGTTCGCGTGCTCGGGGTCGGGCAGGTCCCACATCCCGATCGAACCGGGCATCACGGTTTCGTCGACCTCGATCTCGACGCCGGCGACGTCACCCTCCGTGTTGTGACCAACGACACGCGTCACACGGCCGGCCACGCGTCGCCCGCCCACCCGGAAGCCCTCGGGAGCGTCCGGCCAGAACTCGGGCTCGACCTCCGCCAGCGGCTTCCCGCCCGTCCAGAACAGCACCCGGCCTCCCTCGATCAACTCCTCGGGGAAGCGCCCCATCCACTGCGCCTGGAGCGTCTTGGCCCCGCTCATCTCGACCGCCCAGAACCCGGTGTGGTCCGCGTGCGCGGTGAACATGAGCGTGGGCAACACGGCGAGTTCCGCCATCGGCTCGGTGGGCATGTAATCGATCTGGAGATTGCCCGCGTCATCGACATAAGTCTGCAGGCCGCGGTTCCGCGCAAACCGCCAGAGCCACAGCAGCACGTTGTGCTCATGGAACGGGCTGGTCGGTAGACGCAGCAACTCCGTCGCGTGCTTGATCCACCGCGTCGGCGGCAGGAACTCCCGCGACTTGCGGACCGAAAGCCGGGGCTTGGGCGGCGGCGGCCGGAGGTCGGAGGTGTTCTTGAGATTCAGGGGGTTGGCGTTCATAACGGCGGCAGGCTCCGGCGGAGCGGTATCTCGCATTGACCTCGAACGAGTTCTGGCAACTCCAACGCGGCCGACCACCGCGACCGGCATAACGACGACGCGAGGACGGCAATGACGTGTAAAGCTGGGGGCTCACGGCAGATCACGCAAGCAACGCGATCCGAGCCGAGAGTCATCGGGCGAGTGATCGAGGCCGACGGCCTGTCTTTCGACCCTCGGACGATACCGAGTCGTCTCGCGTTAGGTCAAGGGTTTTGCCCCAACCCGGCCTGGAAACTCGTTGACCGATCCGGTGCCGGGTCGTATGTTGCGGCAACGCGGACGGACCGCGCCCCGCACAAGACCCGGCGTCCTGCCGGCGATCAACCCCCCGGCGACCTCGCGTGCCTCACTCAGGCCGTGGGGCCTGAGGCCCCGTATACCGAGTTGTCCAGCAACGGTCGTCGCACCGCTTAAGCCCTGTCGCGCCGACGCCACAGGCGTAGGCCGACGCCGCCCGTCCCCGCCGACTACCGCCTGCCCCGAATGACCGCCCCTTGGAGACCCGAAAGATGAGACCCCGCTGGAGTTCACCCGCCGCCGCCGTCGCCGCGCTTGCCGGCACGCCCGTTCTCGCCGCCAACGCCCCGTTCACGGAGACCTACAACGGCAACACGTACGACATCGCCGCGCCGATCCTCCAGGACGGTGTTGCCTCGACCGCGACGCTCACGCTCGCCAACGACGCACTCTCGGTGGTCGTGTCGGACAGCACCCGCACCAGCCTGGTCCTGGACGTGCCCAACGCCGCCCCGACGCCGGGCCTGGCGGTGACGCAGTCGGTCGACTTCACGATGACCAACGTGTTCACCAGCGTGTCCCGGCTCGGGTTCGTCTTCGGCGCCAACCCGCCCGAGGCGGCCGGTGAGGGCGACGCCGACGCGATCTACACCTACCTCCGCGAGCCGTCCGGCGACTTCGCCCCCGCGCGGTTCTTCACCAACGCCTTCGACGAAACCGGCGCGCAGATCGGCATCAGCAACACCGACGACGCCGCCGCCGGCGTCCCGTCGCTCGCCGAGAACGTGACCTACACCTTCACCTCCACCGTTACGTTCGAGGGCAACGGCGACCACCTGATCGACTTCAACGTCGTCGACACCGCGACCGGCGGCACCGGCTACGACCAGAGCTACAGCTTCACCATCCCCGCCGACGAACCCCCCGTCGGCGAAGAACAACTCACGATCGACGGCACGCACTACGGCTTGTACGTCCGCCACTTCGACCCCGCCGCCGAGGTCGTCTTCGACAACTGGTCGGTCAGCACGGTGCTCACGCCCATCGGCATCACCGGCGACTACGACACGTCCGGCCAGGTCGAGCAGGGCGACCTCGACATCGTCCTGCAGAACTGGGGCACCGGCACCTTCACGGGTGACGAAGACGCCCTCGTCGGCGGCGGCCCGTTCGACGGCACCGTCGACCAGAACGAGCTCGACGGCGTGCTCCAGAACTGGGGCAGCACCAGCGCCCCGGACTTTGCGGGCAGCGCCGTGCCTGAGCCTACGGTCCTGGCGCTCCTGAGCGTCGGCGGCCTGGCGATGCTCCGGCGTCGGTGACCCGACTTCCCTTGACCATACCCATGCTCCGTGAACTGGCCACTGTCTCCCTTCGCTGCACGGCCTCGGTCATCGCCGGGGCCGTGCTTTCGCTCACCCCGATACCCGTCGCCGCGCAATCGGGCTACACCTATTACCTCACCGGCAATGCCGCGGACGCGGCAACGTCAAATCCGCTCGGCGGGCTGTTGCTCGCCGGCGGTTCCACCGACGTCGACCCGGCGATGTCCTGGTTCAAGTCTCAAGCCAACGGCGGCGACGTCGTCGTCCTCCGCGCCTCGGGCAGCGACGGATACAACGACTACCTGTACTCCGAGCTTCCCGGGCCGGCTATCGATTCCGTCGAGACGTTCGTGTTTGATCAGCGCAGCGCAGCGTCCGACACGTTCATCCTCGACAAGGTCAACAACGCCGAGGCGATCTTTCTTGCCGGCGGCGACCAGCGCGACTACTACGACTTCTGGCGGGGCACGCCGCTGGAAGACGCCGTCAACCAACGTGCATCGGCGGGCGCGGTGGTCGGCGGCACGTCTGCCGGGCTGGCCGTTATGGGGTCGTCGGCTTACGTTGCGCTCAACCGCAGCCTGCGCTCGGACCGGGCGCTGTCCAACCCGTACCACCGCGACGTCACGATCACCCACGACTTCTTCAGCCTGCCGCAGATGCAAGGCATCATCACCGACAGCCACTTCGAGCAGCGCAGCCGCGAAGGGCGACTGCTCACGATGATGGCGCGGTCCCTCGACGAGACCGGCACCACGCCGTTTCGTGGCCTGGGCATCAACGAGCAGACCGCCATCACGGTCACGCCCGACGGCCTTGCGACCGTCCTCGGCAACGGATCGGCCGGGTCTGCCGCGTTCGCGCTCGAGACCACCGAATCCGCCGAGGTGCTCGCGCCCGGCCAGCCCTTGACCCTCCACGGCGTCCGCGTGCTCGAACTGGCGCCCGGAGACACCTTCGATTTCGACACGTTTCACGCCGACACCGGCATCGGCGAGGCGTACTCGTTCGACGTGGTGCAGGGCGTGGTTAGCGTCGGCCCGGCGATCGACCCCGCGGTCGATCTAGCTGGCGACTTCAACGGGTCCGGCCAGATCGAACAGGGCGACCTTGACCTGGTCCTGCAGAACTGGGGGCAAGACGCCGGCATCAACGCCCCGGCGGGTTGGTTGAGCGACCTCCCCGACGGCGTGATCGACCAGGCGGAACTCGACCGCGTGCTTCAGAACTGGGGAGGTACGGTGGCGCCCGCGTCCGCTGGAGCCGCGGTACCCGAGCCCAGCATCGCCCTCGCGATCGGGATCGCCGGTGGTATGGCGCGATTCCGTCGGGCCAGGAGCGCGGCCTGTTAGCGCACGACGGATTGCCGCCACCACGTCTCGTTGCGTCGGTACCACTCGACGGTCTCCGCTAGTGCGCCGGGCCAAGCCGAATGGGCCGGCTGCCATCCGAGTTGTTCCCGGGACTTTTGGGCGTTCATCGCGTAGCGGCGGTCGTGCCCGGGGCGGTCCGGGACGCGTTGGATCATCGCGTCGTCCAGATCGAGCAACTCGAGCAAGGCCCGGGTGAGCTCAAGGTTGGAGCGCTCGTTCTCGGCGCCGATGCCGTAGCGCTCGCCGGGACGTCCGCGCGTCAGCACGGCGTGGATTCCGGCGCAGTGGTCGGCGACGTGCACCCAGTCGCGCACGTTCTGGCCGTCGCCGTAGAGCGGCACCTTCTCACCACGCAACAGATTGATCACGAAACGCGGGACGAGTTTCTCGGGGTGTTGGTTGGGGCCGAGCGTGTTGGTGCCGTGTGTGATGCGGACGTCCAGACCAAAGGTTCGGTGGTACGCGAGCGCCAGGTGGTCGGCCGCCGCCTTGCTCGCCGCGTATGGGCTCGACGGGGCGTACGGGCTGTGTTCGTTGAACTTCTGGTCCGGCCGATCGAACGGCAGGTCGCCGAACACTTCGTCGGTGGAAACCGCGACACAAGGCTTGTCCCGCCCGGCCGGGTCACGACGCAACGCGTCGAGCAACACCTGCGTACCCAGCACGTTGGTCCGCACAAACGACGCAGCGTCGTCGATCGAGCGGTCGACGTGCGATTCGGCGGCGATATGGACAACCGCGTTGGCTTCGTGAACCAATGGCTCAACGATCGCCGCGGTACACACATCGCCGTGGACGAAACGATAGCCCGGATGGTTCTGCACGTCGGCGAGGTTGGCCGGGTTGCCGGAGTAGGTCAGCGCGTCGAGGTTGACGACGTTGTGGCCGGCGTCGAGCGCATACCGTACGTAGTGGCTCCCGATGAACCCGCACCCGCCGGTGACGAGCAGCCTCACGAAGCGTTCCTCACGCTGTCGGACCGCGGCGAGGTGGCGTTATCGGCCAGCGCACGCAAGTAGCGGCCGTAGTCGTTGTCGTACCGGTTTGCCTGGCGGAGCAGCGCCGCCCGATCGATCCAGCCCTGCAGGAACGCGATCTCTTCGGGACAGCCGATCATCACGCCTTGGCGGGACTCGAGCGTGTGGATGAAGTTCTGCGCTTCCAGCAGCGACTCGGGCGTCCCGGCGTCGAACCAAGCGGTGCCCCGGCCCCACAACTCAACGTGGAGCTCGCCACGCTCCAGATACGCACGGTTCAGGTCGGTGACTTCGTACTCGCCACGCGATGAAGGCTGCAGTTCAGCCGCCAGGTTCGTCACTTCCGCGTCGTAGAAATACAGCCCCGGCACCGCGACATCGCTGCGCGGTGACGCCGGCTTTTCCTCCAACGACACCGGCCAACCGCGCGCGTCGAGTTCGACCACGCCGTACCGCTGCGGGTCGCGCACCGGGTGGCCGAAGATCACCGCCCCGCCGTCCTCGGCACGCCGTGCGGCGCTTCGCAAGGTCTGCCGCAGCCCCGACCCATAGATCAGGTTGTCGCCCAGCACGAGCGCGACCGGGTACCCGTCGTGAAACGCGGGCTGCAGCCGCAACGCCTCGGCCGGCCCGTTGGGCTTCGGCTGCTCGGCGAAGACAAACCGCATGCCCCAGGCCGAGCCGTCGCCCAGCGTCGCCTCGAACAACGCGCGGTGCCGGGGCGTCGTGACCACCAACACCTCACGCAACCCCGCGAGCATCAGCACGCTCAGCGGGTAGTACACCATCGGCTTGTTGTAGACCGGCAGGAGTTGCTTGCTCACCGCCCCGGTCAACGGCGACAGCCGCGTCCCGTCCCCGCCGGCTAGCAGCACGCCCCGGTACGTCGAGGCGCTGTCACCGTCGGCGTTGGCGTCAGTCAGAATCGAGCCGGGCGACAAAGCGTGCCTCCAAGCGTTCGGATCAAGTCCCGACGGCAAGGGCAAACCTTCGCCACAGAGCCGCCGACTTGGGGACTGTATCGACGCCCTCCACGCCCGGCCCCGCTGCTTCCCGGTAGAAACCGCTATTGCGGCGCAAAAAGCGCGTTTCGTCCGGGGTTATTGGGCTTGGTCCAGTGGACGCGGCGCGTATTCTATAACAGTCTGGGCCAATGGACGGCCCGATACCCGCCCCCTCTCGGGAGACCGACCATGCCAGGCCCGTTCGCCGACCCGATCGCCCTGCAGCATCGCCTGTTCGCCGAGCTTTCCGCGATGTTCGGCCAGGAGGTCCCGCTCTACGACAAGTCGCTGCTGGTCAACCTCGTCTGCAACCGCACCGTGTGCGCCCTGCTCGGGCGTCGGTACCCCGGGTTCGCGGTCAGCGACGAACAGATCGAGGCGACTAGCGCCGAGCGGCACGGCGCGATCCGCATCGGCCGGCCGGACGAGTACCGCTGGATCGGCCGATTCTTCGCTGTCTTCGCGATGGAGCCACACAACTTCTACGACATGACCGCGCTGGGCGGCAAGAGCCAGCCGGTGATCGCCACGGCGTTCCGGTCGCGCATCAACCCCGAGCACCGGGTGTTCACGTCGCTACTGATGACCGATTACTTCGACGAGGCGACGAAGCAACGCATCGACGCCCTGCTCGCGGGCCGACGGGTGTTCTCCGACCGGGCCAAAGAACTGATCGAGAGGTGCGAAGCACAGGGTGGGCTCGACGACGCGGACGCCGAGTCGTTGATCACCGAAGCGACGCAACGCATCTTCAAGTGGACCGGGCAGGCCCGCGGGCACGAGCTCTACCGGGGGCTGTGCGAGGCCGGGTTCAAGATCGCGGCCGACGTGGCGTGCTTCGAATCGCACCACCTCAACCACCTCACGCCCAACACGTTCTGCATGGACCTGTACACCTCGGCCATGAAGCGCTGCCTGGGCGAGCTGGACGACGACACCTTTGCCCGACGGGCATCGACGGCGTTGCGGCAGCTGCACGACCATGCCGACCGGGACTGGATGACGCTTCACTTCAAGCACCTCAGCCGGGACAAGATCGACGCGCTGAGCGAGCGCGAGATCACCGACGCCGAGTTGGCAAGCATCATCGACAACCTGGTCGCCGAGTTGACCCAGCGCCTGCACGCGGCCGACCTCGACCTGTCAGCTTTGAACCACAACGGGTTCAAAGACTTCACGGAGGGGCCGGACGTGGCGACACCCGTACTGCTGCGGCAGGACGCGTACAAGGCCCTGACCGAGCCGGTGACGTTCCGTCACGACGACGGCACCACGACCGACACCGATCACACCGCGCGGTTCGGCGAGATCGAGCAACGCTTCTACGCCACGACGCCGAAGGGCCGGGCGCTGTACGACCAGTGCCTAGCCGCCCACGAAGCGAACCGCGCCGCCGACGCCGGCCTTGCGAAGCGCGACTTCGCGGCGTACCAGGCGAAGCAGGCCGAGGCGTTCGCCCCGTTCCCCAAGACGCTCGCGGCGCTGCTGGATCTAGGCCTGGCCTACGGCAAGTACAGCCCGACCGACGCCGGGCGCGCCGCGGCGAGCATCGACACCACGGACCTCAACCAACTCGTCGCCCGCGGGTTCGTCCGCGTCGACGGCCTGCGCTACGAGGACTTCCTGCCCTTCAGCGCCGCCGGCATCTTCGCCTCCAACCTCAACCAGTACGGCACCGCGTCGACCGCCGCCGTCAAGCCCGACTATTCCCCCCAAACGCTCGAAGAGATCCTTGGCCGCGACATCATCGACACCGACGCCGCGTACCTCGGCATGCAGGCCGCGTCGATCCTCGACACCTACGAGCAACTCGGGCTGCTGGGCCGACTCGACGCCGACGAACGCGAACGCCTCGAACGCGCTGCGCATCCGGCGTCACAGCCCACCGCGACGTCGCGTTGACCCCGTGCGGCTGCCGGTCCTCAACTGCGACGGCTGCATCGGCTGCTGCCTCGAACAGAGCAGCCCGCCCGGCTACGCGGCCCTGCTGCCCGAACGCCCGGACCGGGCCGACGCCGCCCGCGCCGACCCGCAGCAGGCCCGCTGGTTCGCCGCCGCCCCGGAAGAGGCCGTCGCGCTGATCCGGGCGCACACGCGATCGCCCCGCCGCGGCGAGCCCGGCCCCTGCGTCTGGCTCGACCTCCAGAACCGGCGCTGCCGGTGGTACGAATGCCGCCCGCGCAGTTGCCGGGAGGACGTCAACCCCGGCGATCGCGCGTGCCGCTACTGGCGTGAGCGCTACCCGCCCGAACCGTCGTAACCCAAAACCTCGCGGGCGACGATGCGACTCAGCGCCGCCGGGCCGGCGGCAGGTCCTCGACGGTGTAGGTGATCTCTTGGTACGCCTGGTCGCCGATGTGGTACTTGGAGAGCACAAAGTTTGGCGGGACGTGGAAGTAGACGTACAGCGTGTCGCCCTGCTTGTAGGCGTTGAGCGGCAGGTCGCTGGTGCGATCGATGGTCTGGATGCTTACTTCTTGTTCACGGTCCGAGAGCCAGCTGTAGGCCACTCCGTTGAACCGCCTGCCGTTGGTGGCCTCGAGCCAGATCTCCGGGTCGGTGGTGCCGCCCTGGACCATGTTGCCAACAGCCGACTGCGACGCCGCGGTCGGCGTGACGGTCAGGCGGATCGGCTGAAGCGACCCGGGCACGGCGATGTTCCGGGCCGACGCCCCGCCGCGGGCCGACTTGCTGGTGCGGTCTTTGCCACCGACCACGACGCCGTCCTGGACGTCCAGCCCGGTCGCGTCGTTCGGGGAGATCGCCCGGGCCAGCCCCGCAGTCTGTTCGAGGGCGACGGCCTTGTGGTTGGCGAACCCGCCGACGATCTCTTCGCTCACCCGCGCCGCGGCGTCGGGGTTGCTCACCACGACGCGCGGCTCGTCCTCGCCGGCCTCCCCTTCCTGGAACGGCAGGCCCAGCGCCGCGACTAGCGCCGAGGCGTCGTTGCTCGCGATGTCGGACGGCAGCTCGAACCGCACGCCGCGGGCCTGGAAGAACTTCGGCTCGGCGTTGTCCGGGATCGCGTAGACGAACACGAGGTCCGCCGGCGACGCGAGGTTGCTCGCCATGCTCTGGTTGTTGGCGACGAAGTAGAACACCCGGTCGGCCGAGGTATCCGACAGCTTCGTCCAACCGATCGGCAGGTATCGCTGCAGGCCCTTCTGCCCGGAGACCTCGGCGACGAGCTGCGTCTGCGCCGGCGGGACGCGGAGGATCCCGTCGGGGGTCATCTCGCCGCGCGGGTGCGTCCACTCGGTGGTGACGGTGACGATCTGGTCGCCGCTGCGCGTCGGGGCCGAGCCGAGGAACGTGATGAGCTCCTCGCCGAGTTGGCCGGGTAGTTCGTCGGTGAACGTCTGCGCCGCGGTCACCTCGATGTTGCCCGGCAGCGCGACGAGCGAGCTATTCGGATCGAAGAACCGCGCGATCCGGTGCGTGCCGGCGTGCTGGAACAGGTCCGGGTACAGTTCCGCCAACGGTGTCGCGGTGGCGAAGCCTTGCCGGGAGAGGTAGCTGAACATTTGCGCCGCCCACTTGTCCGCGGGGACCCACAGTGACGCGGTTACGTCACCCTCCGACACGCCGATCGTCGCGTTGCTCTTCACTTCGTACGGCTGGTACCCCAGCAGCGACTGCGGCAGCGGCAGGAACGCGACTCCGATCAGCGTCACTCCTGCGGCGACGACGCCGCACACCGCGCCGACGCCCGCGCCTAGGATCTGGTCCGCCAGTTTCGGCAGCTTCATGTTGCCCGGCACGAACTTGTCCACGCCGACCCGCAGCAGCAGCAGCACCGCGAAGAACGGCCCGATCAGCCCGACGCTCCACGCGTAGTCCGGCAGGTAGTTCAGCAGCAGCCCGACCGTCAGCGGCTCCCACACCGCGAACGCGATCGCGCCAGCGATGATCATCAGGACCAGTTGGATGAACGCCGAGAACAGCCCGTAGGTCGACCAGAGGACGGCCATGCCGAGGACGAAGAGCAGGACAATGATGTTCAGGATCATGAGTCAATCACTTCGCGGTTCGTCACTGCTGTGAGTTGTGCCACCGCCGACGTTGCGCCGGTTTAATCGCTGCCTTTGCCCGAGAGCACCCGCTGCACTTCCTTGATGTCGGTGTGGCCCTCGACGACCTTCGCCAGCGCGGCCTCCTGGAGGTAGACCATGCCCTGCTTGCGGAGGTGGTTGCGGAGCTGGTCGTGGTCGCCGCCGGTGATGAGCTGCCGGGCGGTGTCGTCGAGCGGCATGACCTCGAAGATGCCGGTGCGCCCGCGGTAACCGATGCCGTGGCAGTCGGGGCACTCCTGCTCGCGGTCCTTCACCAGCACCTTCCCGGAGGCCTTGTACAGCGTGCCGACCTTGTCGGCAGGGAGGTTGAGCTTCTTGATCGCCGAGGGGTCGGGCTTGTACGGCACGCGGCACGTCGGGCACAGTGTCCGCACCAACCGCTGCGCGATCACGGTGGCCAATGAACGGGCCGCCTGCTTGCGGTCGCCCACGGCTTTGACGTACGTCGACAGCGCCTTGGTCGCGTTCTCGGCGGGGAGCGGCAGCAGGAACCGCATGTCCGCCCCGACTTCGCCCACGGCCTTGAGCGTGTCGGCGTCGGCGACGCGGTCGAGCATCACCACGTTCGGGTCGGACCGGATGATCACGCCGAGCTTCTGGTTGAACTCGCCGGCCGGGGTGGACCGGTCGATGATGTGCCGGTCGACGCCCTCCAACTCGATCGCGTCGGATTCCTCAACGGACACGACGCTGTTGATGTACGGGTCGACGTGGTGGACCAGCGCGTACATCGTGGTCGGGCCGCCCTGGTGCCGGTCGGCGGCCACCATGACGACGCCCTTGTTTTCCGAGAGCAGCGACTCGACGTACTCCAGTTGTGCCGGGAGCAGGCCGAGCATGCTCAGTGGCATCTCGGTGACGCGGTCGGGGTCGAGGATGGCCTGCAGCTTGAGCCCGCGCGTCGACCCGGCGGTCACGACCTCGAGGTCGGTCGGGGTGCCCTCGTCGTCGATCGCGGTGATCCGGCCGGTCTGTTTGCGGCGGCGGTCCTCGACGTCCTGGCCCGCGGCGGCCTTGAGGTAGTCGATGACCTGCAACGCGAGCTTCGGCTCGAGCGGGTCCTGCTTGTAACTCACGCCGTCGATCTTGACCGACAGCTTCGTCTGCTCGGGCTCGACGGCCAGGTCGACCTGTCCGGCGCTTCGGGCGATGGCGTAGTCGAGCAGGTTCTCGACGGCGCGGTGCGCCGCGTAACGCGGGTCGTTGCTCTGAGGGACCTCGAGCTCGGTGCCGTTGCTGTCCTGCAGGCGTACCGCGGCGCTCTTCTGCGCCGAACGCTGCTGCCGCTGCTCGAGGTTCTGCTTGAACGACTCGAGGTCGAGCGTCCACTCCTTGCCGGGCGGGACCTGCTTGTTGCGGTAGACGACGTAGCCGGCGATCGACGAGAGCAGGACCAGCAGGCCCAGCGGCAGCCCGACCCAGAAGGCGGGCACGGCGAGCATCAGCCCGAAGCCCACGATCGCCGCGACGAGGTGCGCCAGGCTGAACAATCCCTGCTTGAGGTAGAAGAACCCGGCGTCCTTGTCGAGGTGGCTGACGACCCACGCCCAGCCGGCCAGCACGAGGGCGACGATCGGCGGCTTGACCAGTGAGAGTTGGAACGCGGCGTCGGCTTGGGCGAGCAGGCTCATGAGCAGGCAATCGCGGGAGGAAACGAGCGGTCGGCACCCCAACCGGGCGCCACATCAACGGCGTCGACACCGCCCCGACGCGGGACCACGGAATATACCCGGTCGACCCCCGCCTTGCGGGACGCGTTGAACCGCCTCGGCCGAGGCGTCAGACGCTGATGCCGCGCAGCCGCATCTTGATCTCTTCGGGGCTCGGGGCGTTGGCCTGCGCGACCCGCGGGTGGATGTATTCCTTCTCCACCAGGTCGACCAACGAGTCGACGTAGGTCTGCATGCCCATCTCCCGGCTGTCCTTGATCACCTTCTCCAGTTCGGCCTCGCGTCCCTCGAGGATGTACTTCCGCGTCGGCGGGCTCTGGAGCAGGATCTCGACCGCGGGCACCCGGGCCATGTCCTCACGGATCGTCGGCAGCAGCTTCTGGTACACGAAGGCCTGCATCTGGTACGCCAGCAGCGTGCGGATCGCCTCACGCTCCTCGGCGGGGAACAGGTCGTAGATCCGGCCGAACGCCTGAGACGCCGAGCTGGCGTGGATCGTCCCGAACACCAGGTGCCCGGTCTCGGCGGCCTGGAGCGCGGCCTCGAATGTCTCGCGGTCGCGCATCTCGCCGACCAAAACAACGTCCGGGTTTTCACGCACCATCGCCCGCAACGCGGTGGGGAAGTCGGGACAGTCGAGCCCGATCTCCCGCTGGTTGATCATGCTCTTTTTGTCTTCGAAGAGGTACTCGATCGGGTCTTCGATCGTGAGGATGTGCACGCTCTCCCGCTGGTTGATCTCGTCCAGCATCGCGGCGATCGTCGTCGACTTGCCCGAGCCGGTGACGCCGCAGAGCAGGATGATGCCCTGGCTGGCGTGCGTAATCTTCTCCATCGCCGGGGGCAGGCTGAGCTGCGAAAAGTTCAGGATCTCGTTGCTGACGCGCCGCGCCGCGATCGCCGACCGGCCGCGCGTCATAAAGATGTTCACCCGGAAGCGGTGCATCTCGCCTTCGACGTCGAAGTCCACGCCGAGGTCGAGCGATCCCTTGACTTGGTATTGCTCGATCTGTTCCTTCGAAAGCCCGTCGTGGATCCACTGGTTGAACTCGTCCTCCGTAGGCGGCCGGGTGTCCAGGCCTTTGAGCGCGCCGCGCAGTCGGAGCTTGGGCACCTGCCCGCCTCGCATGATCAGGTCGGACGACTCGAACTTCACCGCGGCCTTGAAGTACTTGGCCAACGGCGTGTCGGCGAGCGTCGCGTGGTACTCCAGCGGGTCGTGGGCGATCAAGGAATCGGCGTTCGGGTTCGACAAGGCAGCCACCTTTCGGCCGTCCATCCAAACGATGGACGAAAAACGGGGACATAGAACAACTCACCCCCGATCCCCACCGGTTTCCCCCGAGAGCGGCTTCCCTGCCGAGCGTCACGAATCTTCGCCGCGACCGCCCGAAGCGTCAAGCAGCGCGACAACTTGCCATCTTGCCGTCAAGACCCTTGGCCACGTTCAGCGTCGCGCTTCAGATCGGGTGCCCACCCTCCGACGCCGCAGGCTTCGCCAGCCGAACCACAACCCGCCCGCCAACAGCACGCCGGCGGCCCACCAGGCGATGTGCGCGGGGTCGGTCAGGAAGTGCAACAGACCGGTTTCGCTCGGGCTGTGGTGGCCGACATGGGCAAGCAGAGAGAGACAGGTCATCGCGGGCCTCCGGGAACAGCGTGTCAGGCGGGGCAAGGCATTACTTGCTCCCGTAGTGTAACGGCCCGTGTGAGACGACCGTCAACGACCGGCGTCACCCGCCCGGCAGCCGCCTCACGACCGTCGAATCATCCGCCGTCGGAGCCGGCTCGTCGTCGTAGTTCAGCACCTCGTGGAACACGGTCGCGCCCGTGCGGTACGCCCGGCAGACGTACGGCCGACACATCGTGCACGCGGTCCCGGCCCGGGTGTCGTCGATCAGTTGGTCCAGCGACAGCCCGTCCACGTGGGCGCGGACGAGCAACTCGCCGAAGGTCTGTTGTGTGCAGATGCAGCGGTCAATTTGCATCGGGGCTCCCGGGGACAAATGTTACGCGTGCATCACGGGGCGGTGTGCCACCGTATCCAG
Source organism: Phycisphaera sp. (assembly GCA_028285385.1). Classification (GTDB taxonomy): domain Bacteria; phylum Planctomycetota; class Phycisphaerae; order Phycisphaerales; family Phycisphaeraceae; genus CAZIXN01. The sequence continues at coordinate 10,287 of JANQPR010000237.1, read as the reverse complement.
TTCATTGGGGGGAGGTTCACTGACTTCGGCCAGCGGGTACCCGAAACAGGTCTGCCCCGTGCGGTACGCGCGACGCAGGTACACCTGACAGGCACCATCACACCCCAAGGCCTCCAGGCGGGCGATCAACTCCGACAGGCTGAGTCGCTCGGCCCGGGCCTCGTCGATCAGGTCACAGAACGTCCGGCGGGTTCGCATGCAACGATCAATCACCACGGCGAGTCCTTTCCATCGCGTAGCCTGAAATCGAGCGCCGGCCCGGGTTAACGCAGGTCATACGCCGCGTTGTCCTCGGAGAGAAATCCGGTCCCATCGACGAGCGGGTAGCTGGCTAGCCAACGATCGACGTAAGGCGTGGCGTGGCCGTCGACGTGGGCGGTCTGTGTCACGGCCCCGCCGTGATGACGGAAACCCTGGGTCCCGGCCCACCGGCCGGTAAACCCCGCGTCGAGCGGGGCGTCGGGCTGCCCGACCATGGCGCGCGGAGCCCGCATGAACTTGTTCGCGCCGGCTTCGTATTGCCCGTCGCCGAACGCCGCGGTTCCCGCGGGGTCACGGACCCGCTCCAGTTGCGCCGAGGCGACGAAATCGATCTGACCGAACTGGCGGAATCCGCCGAGGTAACTCGTGTTGTAGTTGTAGCCGGTGTACGGGTCGGCGATGGTGTTGGACCGCCCGTCGTAACTGGGGCACTGCTGGACCCTTCCGTCGCCGCGGCCCTGCCACAACAGCCCCGGCCTGACCGTCGGCTGCGGGCCCGAGTAATCCGTCGCGAAGTCCCACTCCACGAACCGCCCCGACGGGTGGTTGTAGTCGTAGGCCAACGGCAGCCGCCCCGCCTCGTCCGCCGCGTACGCCGCCAGCGCGATGCCACACTGCCGCAGGTTGCTCAGGCATGCCGCCGACCGCCCCGCTTCGCGCGACGCGCCCAGCGCCGGCAGCAGCAGCCCGACCAGCAGCGCGATGACCGCCATGACCACGAGCAACTCGACCAGCGTGAACGCGCGGCCGCACGCAACCCGCGTCGTACCGACCGCGGCGAAAGCCCGGAGACAGCCGTCTCCGGGCTTGAACGCGGCGGGTGAGCCATGCGGCAGAAAGCTCAAGCCGACCTCCGGTCCAGACCCACGGCGGCGGTGATCAGAACGAACAAGGATGCGGGCTCAGGGACCACGGTGCCGTTCATCTCGGGCGCACCGGTGCCGCCCCAGTTCTGAAGCACCCCGTCCAACTCGGACTGTTCGACAGAACCGGACGGTAAGTCGCTAAGCCAACCCGCGGGCACGCCTTCGACGCCGGTGTCCCGCCCCCAGTTCTGGAGCACGAGGTCCAGGTCGCCCTGCTCGACCTGCCCGCTGTCGTTGTAGTCCCCGACCACGCCTGAGGCCGCCGCGGCGACATCCGCGAAGCCATCGATCTCGGGCGTGACGCCCGAGCCCGAGGGGTTGCTGACCCGCACGTACGACACGGCACCGAGCCCGACGGACGCCAGGTCCACGCCCACGCCGCCGCCCGAGCCGTCGTAGCCCGTCAGGATCTCAGCCAACGTCTTGCCCGCCGGATCAAACGCGGGGTCGACGGGTTTGAGGAAATCACTGGGAACCGTCCCGGTCACCTGATTACCGCCGGCGGTGACGGCGCCCGTTGGATCGAGATAACCCAGCGTCGGGAAGGCACCATCGGCGTCCAACCCCGTGACTTCAAAAAAGTCGACGCCGTCCGCGCTGACCTCGATCACACCGCCTTCGCCGAACAGCCCACCCGCAAGACCGTTGGGGAAGTCGGCGTCGGTGTAGAAGGCGTTGCCGAACACCAGCAAATCAATCCCGAACGGATTGGCCGGGTCGTCGGTGACCGGATCGTCGAACGACACCGTGAGCTGCCCGCTCTCGCCGATCGAAACAATCTCGTCGGCCCCGAACGCCGGCTGGAACGGCGTGGTCGCTCCACCGAAGGGGCTGGTCGGCACGGTCGCGCGGGTCGGCTCGCCGAGCGCGGTGGCTGGGTCCGTGAAACCCGGAGCCGCGTTTAGCCCGGGGTCGTAGCTCACCACCGCATCGGCATACGGGCTCGCCGATGCGCTCGCCGCCAACACGAGCGAACCCGCAGCCACGCAACCGGCGACCCGGCGTCGGCGACGCAGCGCCAACAAACCCAGCCCGCCCAACAGCGCGGCAACTCCCGGCTCGGGAACCTGGAACACCTGCACCTCATCGAAGTTGCGATACTTCAGGTACAACTCAGACGTTGCCTCGTTGAACACCCACAGCGGCGGCTCCATCGCGTCGATCGTGTCCTGCGGGCTGGGGAACTGACGGAGCAGCGCGGCGGGCGAGTTGGTGTCCACCACGGGCGCGCCCACCGGGTCGGCCAGCCGGGCGTCGATGGCGTCGCCGTCGACCAGCGCGGCATAGCCCAGGTCCCCCGAGCCGCCGAAGAAGTCGGCACCGCCGACGAACAGGTTGCCCAGGTCGTCGAAGCCCAGGCTCGACGCGGACAGCAGGTCAGCCACCTCGATGCCGGAGGCCTCAAAATCAATCGTCGTGCCGCCGGTGATCGCGGACTGGATGTCCGAGGCCGCGAACGCTTTGATCGAACCGGTGTCGCTGCCGCCGGGGGTGAAGTCGAAGCCGTTGCCGGTGTAAAGATTCCCGGCCGCGTCGAACGTGATCCCCGAGGAGGCCCCGCCCAGCCCGACGATCAGCGGGGTGACCGTGCCGTCGGTCGTGTCCAGCAGCTCGACGCCGGTCTCGAAGGTGGTGCTGCTGAAGTTGGCGATCGCGACGCGGTCGTCGTCCAGCCAGGCCGCGTCGAAGTCGCCGACGCTGAAGTTGGTCGAACTGCTCGGGTCGGCTGTGTCGAAGACGGCGACGAAGCCCTCGCCGTTGGTTCCCGCCACGGCCCGAGTGCCGTCCGGGGACACCTTGAGGAACGTGGGACCGAAGGCGGGGTCGTAGTTCGGCACCGTGCCCAGCGCGTCGAACACGCCGCTGCCCACGGCGCTCTCGACCGACACCTGATTGCCGTTGAGCACCAGCAGTCGGCCGTCGGGCAGGTCATCGAACCAGACGTTGACCGAACCCGCGGGCAAGGTAAACGTCCGGGTCAAGGCGTAGTCGTCGATTGACTGCGCCCCGACCGCGCCTGCCGTGCCCAACGTCCCAAAAAGGACACCCGCCGCGGCGGAAGCCGCGGCCCGATCAAAAGTGCGATGCAACATCGCTTCTCCTTCAACTCGCCCCGAGTCGCGCGGGACGCCCCTGGTGATCACGTACAACGAGGGTCGGAGTCGGCGCGGCGTTACGGGAGACGTCGCCCGGCCCAGGGGGAGCCGACACGACGACCTGCCCGGCGTCCTTTCCGCGAGGACCCGTTCGGCAAACCCAACTCGATGCCACCACCGCCGCGACACGATCACGGCGTTGCGGTGAGGACGCCCGTTGCGTCTCGTCCTCGCCGCAGGCGGCACCTCGGGCAGGTCTTCCGGCTTAGGGCGACCGTCCGGCCCGCCTTCCCACCGCCGGCGTTGCACCGACGGCAGTGGCTCGTGGACCGGACGCGGGCCCATCACGGCGGCGCGTCCGCGGCCGAATGCCCCGTGATCCAGAACGATTGACGTCCTGAACTACCGGGGGTCACGGCACTTCCCTTTTCACCCGACGCGTCGCAGGAATCGACCTGCGACCCACGCCGGGCACCCGTGGGTTGTCAGCCAGCACGTTAGCGGCACGCCGCGCGGGAAACAACCGGGAAAACTCGGTTCAAGCCTGAGTTTTTTCGGGCTCGACCTGTCGCCTTTACGCGCCGGGTCGGTGCGCCGCCAGTTTCGTGAACAAGTCGCCGAACACCGGGTCGCGGTGCGCCTCGGTGAACTCGCGGATCGGGTGGCGAGCGTCGTCGATAGACCAATGACACGTACCGTCCACCGACTCGGTCAAGACCGGGCTGCTGACCAAAGCGCTCGGGCACCACCGCGGGTCGACCAGCCAGGCCACAGGCGCGACGTCCCATAGCTCTTTGCAGTACGCGAGCCGCTGCCCGGGGAAACGCAGTCCTTTCCAGCCTTCCGGGCTCACCTCGAACGTTTCGTACGCGGTGAACCGCTCGAGCAAAAAGTCACACAGCGCATTCCTGCCCGCCAAGTGGTGCGACAGTTCTGCCACCGTCGTCCGCAGTCGCTCGGCAACGTTCACGCAAGGCACGCGGACCAACGGCACGCCGGAGTCCAGCAGGACCCGACTTGCGGCACGGTCCTGGACGAGGTTGAAGTCGTTGGAATGCGGCCAGTACCGCGGCTGACCGCCCAGCCAGACGACGACGACCCGCTCGGCGATCTCCGGCCGAAGCGTCAACGCCGAGCTCACGTTGGTCGGTGCGCCGATCGCCACGACGTACAACGGCGTCCCCCGCGGGTCGCGGGCCATCGCCCGGTCGATCAGGTCGTCGCCGGCTGCGCTGCGGGCCTCGCCCGCGTCGGTCATCCACGACTCACTGCCGCGCAGCGTCACCGACTCGCCGTCGCTGCGTCCCATCCGCTCGAACACGCGGAGGACCTCGTCGTAGCTCTGTGACATGCCTTCAGCGGGCGTCGCCGCTCGGCGGTGCTCGTTCACGAAGGGCGCGGCGTACACCGCTTGCAGGTTGATCCGCCGCGGCGACAGCAACGCGTACGCCAACGCGAACTGGTCGTCGATCTCGTTGAACGTGTCCGTGTCCAGCACCATGTCCACCGGCCCGAACGCTGGGTCGGGCGGCGTCAGCCGTTCGACCCGGCGGGCTTCTGAGATCGTCGTCAACAGACTCATCGCGACACTCCTGGACGCAACTTCAGGCATCCCCAACACCCGTCGCTGCGGAACTGCGGCGGGATTCGCTCTCGGGGCCGCTGTTTACCATGCCACGATGCATGACGCACCCCCGGAAATGTCGCCTACGCTCCGCGTCGCCATCCGTCGCCTCGACCACGGCGTGGCCAACGGCACCCCCCTGCCCGACTACCAGACCGACCACGCCGCCGGCATGGACATCCACGCCTGCCTCGCCGAGCCGGTCGTGATCGAGCCGGGCGAGATCGCGATGGTCCCCGCCGGGTTCGCCATGGCCGTCCCGGCGGGCTACGAGGCGCAAGTCCGTCCCCGTTCGGGCCTGGCCAGCAGGTTCGGCGTCACGCTGCCCAACGCGCCCGGCACCATCGACGCCGACTACCGCGGCGAGGTCAAGGTCCCGCTCATCAACCACGGCGCAGGCCCGTTCACCGTTGAACCCAGCATGCGCATCGCCCAGATGCTCATCACCCCCGTGCCCCGCGTGACGTGGGACGAAGTCGACGAGCTCCCCGATTCCAAGCGCGGCGCCGGCGGATTCGGACATACGGGGCACTGAACGAACCCAACCGCACACCCGAGACAACATTGATGAAGACCCAAGCCACCACGCTCTACCCGTTCGTGCCCTCCGGCAACGACTTCAACGCCGCGCTGCGGTTCTTCAACGCAATTGGTTTCGAGACGCAGTGGAGCGACGGGGGGTTTGCGGGCCTGCGTTTCGGCGGGGCGTACTTCATGCTGCAGGACATCAGCGTCCAGGCTTGGCAGGAAAACCAAATGATCACATTCGAAGTGACCGACCTCGACGGGTATTGGGCCGAACTGCAACCCCTCAACCTGCCGTCGCAGTTTGCGGGGGTGAAGGTGAAAGAACCCACGGACTACCCCTGGGGCCGGGAAGTCCACTTGATCGACCCGGCGGGCGTGTGCTGGCACGTACGGCAAGCCGGAGCATGACGCACGCTCACGAGGGCTGATTCCGGACCGGCTCGCCGGCGGAAGATTTCTCGCCTCGCCCCCCGCCCCGCCGATGTTGAGGGTTCCGTGCGCGGTTGGTGTGCGCCGCGTTATCGGTCGTTTCTGCCTGCCGAGGAGCCCGCATGGCCCGCTACGAGTACGACGAAGAGACCGAACGCCCCCCCTACGCGGCGCTCAAGGCCGTCGCCTGGGCCGCCGTCGCCCTGCTGTGGGGGCTGTGCGCGTTGTCGCTGCTGAGCTACGACCCGGCCGACGCCCCGACCCACGCGGTGGGCGTGACCAACGCCGAGGCCAAGAACTGGGTCGGCAGCATCGGGGCCGTCATCGCGTACAAGGCGTTCCTGGTCGTCGGGCCGGGCGTGTGGATTGCGCTCGTCGCCGTCGGCGTCGCGCTGGGGTGGACCGCCGCGTCGCGGAAGATCGACCAGCCGGTCATCCGCCTCGCCGGCGTGCTGCTCATGGTCGCCGCCTGTTCCGGGCTGCTCGCCGTCGGCACCACCAGCTTCGTCACCGGCTACAGCGCCCGGCCCGAGGGCCCCGGCGGGTTGCTCGGCGTGTTCCTGCACAACGAGTTGGTCCCCCGGTTCGCGTCGCTGGGGGCGTTGCTGATCCTCGCCGCGGTGTTCTGGGTCGGGTCGGTCCTCGCCGCCGACCGCTGGGCGCTCGCCGTGCCGAAATGGACCGGTGAGGGCCTGCTCCGCCTGCTCGACCTCTCCAAGGAGCGCTTCCCGGGCGTGCCCCAGATGCCGGCGTTCCCGAAGCTCGCGCTGTCGATACCACGCCTCTCGCTCCCGGTGTTCAGCCGGGAGGCCACGGTGCGCGCCAACGACATCGACGACGACGCCCCCGGGAGTCGACGCGGTCGAAACACGGCAAGCCCAGGCAGGAAACGCCACGCCAAGCGCCGCGGCCCCGTCGACGACGAAGACGGCGAACTCGAGGAACACATCGACGAGACCGAGGGCGGCTTCGGCGGCACCAAATCCATCGGAACCAGGCGCCGCTCCGCTACCGAAAAGCTCGCCAACGCCGGCGGCAAGTACGACCACCACCACGACGAAGACGGCGCCGACGCGGAAGACGCACCCGCCGCATACGTCGAGTCGAAGCAGGACGACAAGAAGGACTTCGACCCCGACGCGCTGCGCGAAAAGATGGCGCAGATGCCCATCAACTTCGCGCCCAAGGTCACCGCCACCGAGGTCCCCCGCGCCCCGGAGGTCGACCTTTCCGGCTACAAGTTCCCGGGCCTGGAAATGCTCGAGGACCCCGAGGGCAGCTTCCAGACGGAGATGGAGTTCCTCGTCCGCGAGCAGGCCGCCGCGCTCGAGTCCGCGCTGCAGCAATACAAGATCGACGGCGAGGTCGTGAACATCGACTCCGGCCCGGTCATCACGCTGTTCGAGGTCCGCCTCGCCCCGGGGACCAAGGTCGCGCGCATCAACGCCGTCGACTCCGACATCGCCCGCGCGCTCAAGGCACCGAACATCCGCGTCGTCGCCAACATGGCCGGCAAGGACACGGTCGGTATCGAGGTCCCCAACCTCGAGAAGGAACGCGTCCGCATGAAGGAGCTCATGTCCGCCGAGCCCGAGAAGGTGGCCAAGATGAAGCTCCCGATGTTCCTGGGCAAGGACGCGTCGGGCAACCCGCTGGTGCAGGACCTCAACGCGATGCCGCACATGCTCATCGCCGGCACCACCGGTTCGGGCAAGTCGGTGACGATGAACTCGATCATCATGTCGTTCCTCTACACGAAGCGGCCTGACGAGCTGAAGCTCGTGCTCGTCGACCCCAAGATGGTCGAGATGTCTCAGTTCAAATCGATCCCGCACCTGATGTGCCCGGTCGTCACCGAGATGGCCAAGGCCGCGGCGATCCTCGAGTGGGCCGTGACCAAGATGGACGAGCGCTACGAGCTGCTCGCCGAGGCGGGCGTGCGTGACATCGCCTCGTACAACCAGCTCGAGTGGGAAGAGATCAAGGAACGGATCGAGCCCTCGACGCCGGAGGAAGAGGCGCGCATCCCCCGGAAGCTGCCGTACCTCGTGTTCATCATCGACGAGTTGGCAGACCTCATGATGACGAACAAGGAGGTCGAGTCGCACATCGTGCGCATCGCGCAGAAGGCCCGCGCGGTCGGCATGCACCTGATCCTCGCAACGCAACGCCCTTCCGCAAACGTCGTCACCGGCCTGATCAAGTCCAACATGCCCTGCCGGATCTGCATGAAGGTCAGCTCCGGCATGGACTCACGCATCGTCCTCGACGCCAAGGGCGGCGAGCTCTTGCTCGGCCACGGCGACATGCTCTTCCTCTCGCCCCGCAGCAGCGAACTCATCCGCGCCCAGGGCACGCTCGTCGACGACCAGGAGATCCGCAAGAGCGTTAAGTTCCTCAAGGACGTGTCCGGGCAGGCGTTCGAGCCGCAGCTCGTGCAGATGCGAAGCGGCGAAGCGGGCGGCGAGGGCTTCGGGGAGCGCGACGAGCTGTTCGACAACGCCGTTGAGGTCGTGCTCGACACGCAGCGCGGCAGCGTATCGCTGCTGCAACGCCGGCTCACTATCGGCTACTCCCGCGCGTCCCGCATCATCGAAGAGATGGAGCGCTTCGGCATCATCGGCGGCCACAAGACCGCCCAGGCCCGCGAGGTGCTCATCAGCGCCGAGGAGTGGATGGCGATGCAGGAACTCGCGCGACGCGAGGCCGCACAGGGCGACGGTGAAGGCTCTGACGACGAAACACCGCAATCCAGCACAGCGTCCCCGGAAGCCGCTGCGCCATTCGATACCGATGAACACCACCCGGTCGACGAAGGCGAGATGCGCGACGCCGACGACACCGAAGCCTCTGCCCTCGTCGAGGAAGAGAAAGATGTCGAGGACGACGAAGCCGAGCACGAAGACGGCGACGAGTACGAAGAAGTTGACGAAGACGGCGAGTGGGAGGAAGAGGAGGAAGACGCCGAGGAAGAGGACGACGACCAGGAGGTTGAGTACGAGTACGTCGATGAAGACGGCAACCCCTGCGACGAAGACGGCAACCCGATCGAAGTCGCCGAGTATGACGACGAGGAGTGGGAGGAAGCCGACGGAGAGGAAGACGACGACGAAAGCTGACCCCGCCATCCGTCGAGATGGCAGGCCGACCCGAACGGGCGGCCCGCGCGACGCAGAAACCCGGGTTGCTTGAGGCTACGCGCCCACCGCTTCGGGCTCGGCCTTGACGGCTTTCAGCCGCGCCAGCGCTTTCTTGCGGTAGTCCGGCGACAGCTCTGTGCCCAGATACCGCCGACCCAGCCGCTTCGCCACCGCCAGCGTCGTGCCGCTGCCCGCGAACGGGTCGAACACCAGGTCGCCCTCGTTGCTGCTGACGCGCACGATCCGCTCGAGCAACGCCTCGGGCAGCTGGCAGGGGTGCCACTGCTGCCGCTCCTTGAACGTGCCCGCGAGGCGCGACTGGTACCAGGTGTCCCAGCCCGCGTCGAAGTTGCCTTCGTCGGCGGCGTCCTGCGGGCGGACGTGCCAGTTCTCCATCGCCGGGAACTTCATCACCCACGTGTCGTCGGGCAGCTTGCCGCGCGGGTTCTGTCGGGCGTCGTTGTACGTCGTCATCCGGGCGCTCGGCACCGCGACCTCGTCGTAATGAAACGTGAACGGCGGCGACTTGGTCAGGTTGCTTTTGGGCTTGCCTGTGCGCCGGTTCACCGCGGCGCAGCCGACGCAGTAGAACAGGTGCGCGTGGCTGCGGTTGAACTTGAGCGTACACCGCTGCCCGAAGGTGTAATGCCAGACGATCCAGTTGCGGAACAGCAGTTGGCCATCACGCTGGAGCTGCTTGAGGTGGACGCGCGTCTCGGCGGCGTACTCGTCGCCGATCAGGATGTACATCGACCCGCTCGGTTTGAGCAGACGTGTCGCGGCGTCGATCCAGCGGTAGGTCCAGGCGAGGTATTCGTCGTCGGGCTTGGCGTCCTCGTAGTGCCCGTCGTAAGCGAAGCCGATGTTGTACGGCGGGTCGGCGAACACCAGGTCAATCGTGTCCGCGGGCCACCCGTTCATCAACTCCACGCAGTCGCCGCGCACGATCGTGTCGGTCGGCAACGAGGGCGACGCAGGTTTCTTTCGGGTGTTGGAGCCCTTCCTGGACGGCATCGCGGCATCGTAGTGGACGCCATGTTGTCGCGCAACGGGACCCGGCGCGCAACGCGGCGGTAGAGTGCCCGGATGAGACGCCCCCGCGTCGTGATCACCGAACGCCTCGACGACCGCTGCGCCGACTGGCTGGCCGAGCGCTGCGACGTGGACTGGCACCGGTTCGACACGCCGGGCATCACGGATGCGCTGGCCGACGCCGACGGGCTCGTTGTGCGGACGTACACGCAGGTCAACGGCGCGCTGCTCGACGCCGCGCCGCGTCTGAAGGTCGTCGGCCGGGCCGGCGTCGGGCTCGACAACATCGACCTCGACGCCTGCCGGTCGCG